>NZ_CP076456.1:3312070-3613167 GCF_018866305.1 Arthrobacter sunyaminii | reverse complement strand
GCGCTGGACACGGTGAAACCGAGGATCAACCACAGCGCCATTGCCGCGATCACCGCCGCCAGTGCCAGCCGAAGCATCCTCCGGTCCCGCGCCCAGGCCACGGCCGAGTAGATGGAGGCGAAATACGCGGCTTGAAAAGCGAGCTGGGTGCTGATGGCCGGCATATAGGTGCTCAGGAGAAAGAAAAGCAATGAGGACACCAGCAGGACGCTGATCGGGAGCCGGCGCCGTAGAGCCAGAGGCACCACCATCAGCGCCAGCACCAGATACTGGAGCCAGAACGGACGGTCCTCCCCGCCCACAGCGCCGAATCCGCGGCTGGTTTCAAGCGCAATTGCGGCAACCAGAATGACGGCGGCGGTTCCGATGACGTCCCGCCGCACCTGATCCGGCGTAGGCGCCGGACGTTCCCAGTCGTCGTCGTTCTTCTTCCGCAGCCGCTCCCGGACCCAACCGGTGCTTTGGGACGGGGCGGTCTCGCCTATGGTCGCGCTCTCGATCATGGAACACAGTCTAGGGCTGGACGGCATGTCTTCCGGGGCTAGGCGGGGTCAGCCTTTTCGGCATCGGAGTCATAGTACTTACTGCTGACGCCGTAGTCGGGGTCCAGCTTGGAGCGGGTCATCCGGTGGTCTTCGGGGTTCTTCATGCAGGGGCTGGTGATCACGACGCTCACATTCCGGCTGCCGTTAAGTTCGGCATGGTCGTAGCGCGCACTCAGCTGCAGGTCCTCGTGGTGATAGCGCATGACGTGGACATCGCCGTTGGTTTCCGGCGCGTTGCGCAACTCGTCGTCCTGGACCCACCCCCCTGTTTCGAGGTGGCTTTTCCATGCGTCCATGGCTCCCTGGGCTGACTCATGATCCGTGAATCTGCCTACCAGCCACCCCAGGGCGCGGGTCTGGGTATTCCAGTTGTCCTCCTGCAAGGGGTCAAGACAGGATTCTTCCTTGAGCTGCTGGACGGCAAGCGGCGACGCCTCGCCGCCGAGCGCCACGAGGTCCGGCAGGATGGTTTCCAGCTCGGGCAGCACCTGGGCGGCGGGACGCGAGGATGCGGTGGACGGATCGGGTGTTCCGGCTTCTGAAATCAAGGTGCAGCCTCCCAGGCTGAAGATCAACAGTGCGGCGGCCGCGAGACGCGGCGATTTCGAGGAACGTTCCTGCATCAGGGGCCTGCACTTTCCACGGGGACCGAGGGCATTTTCTCTCCCGCGTAATTCTGCGGTCTGGTTTGTAATGGACTGTACGTCCACATGCCGCCTTCATCCATGAAGGCTTCATCAGGAACGTACGGAAAAACGGCTTCATTGAGCACCACCCGGCGCATGTTCAGCATGGCCGTTGAGTCCGGTGAGAAGTATTCCTCGTGGCCCGAAACCAACGGGCCGCCCTGGGCGTGGTCTATGAACCCGGATTCCAGCCGCACCACATCCATCTGCTGCGGGTCTCCACCCTGGGGAATGCCGCCGAGGAGCTGCGCCAGCACGATGGGATCGTCCCGGGTCTGGATCCAATATCGGTGGGCTTCCCGGTTTCGGGTGTCTTCCACGCCGTCGACTTCGTTGCCGGCACCGGAAGGGGCGAGATAGATGATGTTGGTGGAATTGAGTCCTTCGCGTTCAGCGGTCCCCACAAGGGCGGCTCCGGCGCTGTACCCGATGTACGTGCTTCTCGTCTCCGGCGACAACTCAAGGTCAAGGGCTGCGTCGAAGCCGGCAAGCAGAGGTCCCCCGGTTTCGTTGTAGGAGCTGGACCTGTTATCCGGCACCTCGTTGGGAAGGTCGGTGCCCTGCCAGTAGAAGGAGACATCGTCCGCACCCCGGTCCGAGGTGATGTTGTCCAGCCGCAGGGCGTAATCCTCCAGAGCCGACAGGTCGCTGCTGGTGCCGGGGACCAGTATGGTGCTGGTTTTAGCGTGCTGCGACGGAGTGCCGTTCATGGTGACAATGCGGCCGTCTCCCTCCAAACCGACCATCACCACCTGCCGGTTACTCTCCACGGCATTGTCCAGGCCCGTCTTCTTTTTATTGAGTTCGTCCCAGACGGAGCGAAGCGAGGTGTACAGCGCCTGCTCCCCGGGGTTCTGCGCGAAGCTGCTCTTAACCGGTTCACCTCCCATGGCGGCCATCTGCCGGGTGACCTGTTCGCGCAACCCGGCAACCGTGACGATATTGGCAAAGGCGCGCTGTTCCATCGGTATGCCGTTCATGTTCCCGAACGTGCCGGGGTACAGGAGCAGCAGCCGCTTTTGTTCCAGGTCCGTCAGATTCAGCCAGGTCTCCCGGATCAGTGCGATGCCTTCCGGCGCCAGGGTTGCGGCGAGGCTGCCCCGCTCGCGCCGGTAACCGTAGCTGCTGACGTTGCCCATGGTCCGCTCGGGATCCCGACCGTGGTGGGGCATCTTGTTTGTCGCTAGGACAAGCGCCGCCTCCGGATTGACCTGGGCCCACTCGCGGAGCTCTTCAGCGTTCAGGTGAAGGATGGAGTCCACCACGGCTTCCGGATCGATTGCGCTGATGTTGTCCAGAGTGGAACTCAGATGAAACCAGTCAACCGAAGGGAGTGTCCGGCCGCCAATTGCGGCTGTTACCGGGAGTCCGTCTCCGGTGCCTCCCGTGATACCGGCGAGTTCTGCAGCGGTGCCCGCAGTAAGGCTGTTCCACCTGTCCCGCAGGGACCGAACCCGGTCATTGAAATCCGCCACGGCGCGTTCGGCGGAGTCCTGGTCCTCAGTGCTGGAGTCTTCCGCTTCGGCGGCCGTTCTCAGGAGTCCGGCGCGTTCGGCTTCGAGGGACTCCGATTCGCGCTGCAGCGGCCGCCCGGCCGCCGCAAAATCCTGCACGGCTGCGCACGCGGAGGACAGCGCCACGGCCCAATCGACTGTGGGATCACGCAGGTCCTTGAGCGCAGCGTAAACCCGGTCCTGGGTGCCGGGGTGGCGATATGCCTGCTGCAGCCCGTTCCAGGCAGCGGATGCAGCATCCAGGATGCTCGGGGTGGTCGACGCCTTGGCCCGCATGTCTTCCACCGCAACAGTGAGTTCCGCCCAGGGGACGTCGATGCGGAGAACCGGGTCGATGGATGCCATGGCGTCAGGCCACAGGAGTTTTCGGCCGGTGCCGGGGCACGGGGGCGGCAAAGTCCGTATTGATGCGGGCGAGAGCCTGATGGGCGCTGTCCGTCATCTCCTGGTTGGCCGCGACGAAGGCTTGGGCGGCTGAAGCGACGCTGTCTGCCTTGCGGAACACCAAGCTGGAAACCCGTTGTGCCACATCTTCCCGGGTTCTCCAGAAGTTGGTGAAGGCCTCCGCCACTTCCTGCGCCGTGCCGAACCCGGCCGCGGCGTCGTCGCCCGCCTGCCTGGCAGCGTTCGCTGACTCGTTCAGTGCCGTGCCCTCGACGGCAACGGCCATGAGCACAGCCTGTACGGCCGCTGTGTCAATGTCATAGTTCATGAGCTTGCCCCCTCGTGTGCCCAGACTCGTGTGCACAGAGTAGGCAGGGACGCTCCGTACCGGCAGCGTAATGCTGCCGGCTGTGGAAAACTTCCGCGGGTACTGTTCTCGTTCTGTTGCTTCCGGGACTGTCCCGGAGCCCTGCGGCGGCTGTGCCCTCAGCAACAGGGATGGTTTACTCCTTAGTAACACTCCTGCCGCTGCCGCGGCCGGGCATCAGCGCGGATGACAGGACTCAATGCATGTTTGTTTCTGAAGCACAGGCGATCCTCCCGGAACTTGTGGCGCTGCGGCGCGAACTCCATCAGGATCCGGAGACCGGACTCGACCTCCCGCGGACCCAGTCCCGCATCGTTGCTGCGCTGGAGGGCCTGGACCTGGAAATCACTCTGGGGTTGAAGGCCTCGTCCGTAGTCGCCGTGCTGCGCGGAGCCGAGCCGGGACCGGCCGTCCTGCTGCGCGGGGACATGGATGCGCTGCCGGTGACCGAACTGACGGACCTGGAATACGCCTCAACCAACGGAAACATGCACGCCTGCGGGCACGACCTGCATGTGGCAGGGCTGGTTGGCGCCGCAAAGCTGCTCTGCGCTCAGCAGCAGGACCTGGCCGGCAGCGTCATCTTCATGTTCCAGCCCGGAGAAGAAGGCCACAACGGAGCCAGCCTGATGATCGATGAGGGAGTGCTCGACGCCGCAGGAGAACGCCCCGTTGCCGCCTACGGGATCCACGTGCGTCCCGGTCCGCTGGGAGTTTTCCGCACCAAGCCGGGCACGCTGATGGCCGGAGCAAACGAGCTGCGCATTACGGTCAAAGGTTCAGGCGGCCACAGTTCCCAGCCGCAGACCGCCGTCGACCCCGTCCCTGCGCTCACGGAGATAGCCTCCGCGCTGCAGACCATGTCCACCCGCCGGTTCTCCGTCTTTGATCCGATTGTCCTCACCGTTACGCAGCTGGAGGCCGGGGACGCCATCAATGTCATTCCGGATACGGCCAGACTGGGCGCGTCCGTGCGCACACTGTCCGAGGAATCGCTGGACCGGGTGATCGTGGAGTCGAAGGCGCTCGCCGAAGGAATTGCTGCCGCGCACGGTTGCAGCGTCGACGTCGATTTCACCGTCCGCTATCCCGTCACCCGCAATGACGCCGGCCGCACCCGTGAGGCGCTCGCGGACCTCCGGGGGTTGTTCGGCGAGGACCGGGTGCTGGAGTCCCGGGATCCGCTGATGGGGTCCGAGGATTTCTCCCTGGTGCTGGACGAAATCCCCGGGACCTTCCTGTTCCTGGGTGCCACACCGCCGTCATTGGATCCCGCAACGGCGGCCTGGAACCACTCGCCGAGGGTGCTTTTCGATGACTCGGTGCTGGGTGACCAGGCCGCCGCACTGGCCCAGCTGGCCTACAACCGCCTGACGTAGGCTTGGCCGCATGTCTCTCGTTTCACGCCTTGCCGCGGCTGCGGCCCGTCCTGCCCCGCCGACGTCGAAACCCCGACGGCTGGGCGCGATCGCTCTGGGTGCGATCCTGGCGTTTGCCGGAACCTCGCACCTGACGTTTGCCCGTTCGGAGTTTCAGGCGCAGGTTCCGGACTGGGTGCCCCTGGATGACGACGCCGTGGTGCTGCTTTCCGGGGTGGCGGAAATCAGTCTTGGCGCGGCGCTGATTCTGCTCCGCAAGCGACGGGTGCCGGTGGGATGGGCCGCGGCGGCGTTCTTTGTGGCGATTTTCCCCGGCAACATTTCCCAGTACGTCACGCACACTGATGCTTTCGGCCTGGATACGGACGGCAAGCGTCTGGGCCGGCTGTTCTTCCAGCCACTGCTGGTGATCTGGGCCCTGTGGTCCACCGGCGCGTGGAAGGCGCTGCGGGGCGCAGGGAAGAACTAGCGGCGGGGTGGTCCTTCAGCTGACACTTTTCCGGCCCTCGTTTCCCTCCGGTTTGGGAATTCCCTGCCACTTTGGGAAATCCCTGCCGTTTTAAACCGGCAGCGATTTCCCAAAACGGTCGCCGTTTCCCAAAGCGGTCGCCGTTTCCCAAAACGGAGGGAAATCAGCGCGGGCTCCCAACGTAAGGCTGCACCACGAGGGAAGCTTCAGTCCTCCGCCGCCCGGAGGGCTGAACCCTTGTGGACCGCGTGGCGGTGCGAGGAGTCGCTGCGGACCTTGTACTGCGGCTCGTCCTCGGAGCAGGCCCGGACCCGGCCCATGAACTCAAAGTCAGCGGTATGGATTTCCGTGACTTGGCCGCTAATATCCGATCCCCGGTAGTTCCAGCGAACCTGGTCGCCCACGGCATACCGCGGGTTCGCGTCGGGTGAATTCGTCATAAAACCAGTGTGGGCAGCCGTTTCCGCCACGGCAATGGGTAGCCCACTAAGTTACTGACCAGTAATATAGCGTCCATGCACCTTCTTCTTCGCACTCTTCTCGTGTTGTTCCGTTCCCGCCGGCGTCCGAAACTGGACTTCTTCGATTCGTCCTCGCTCCCGATGCGGGTGCTTCCCACCGACATCGACATCGCCATGCACCTGAACAACGGCATGTACTTTTCGCTGATGGACCTCGGCCGCTTCGACCTCATGGTCCGCAGCGGATTCTGGGACAGCATGCGGCGCAACGGCTGGAGCCCGGTGGTGGGCAACGAGACGATCAGTTTCCGCAAATCCCTTCAGCTGGGCCAGCGGTACACGATCGAAACCAAGGTTATCGGCTTCGATGACCGCGCCAGCTACATTGAGCAGCGCATGGTGGCCGACGGCGAGATTTACGCACGTGCCTACATTGCCGCACGTTTTGTGTCCAAGAACGGTCCGGTGAGCAACGAAGAGATCTTCAAAGCAGCCGGAGTCCTGCCTCCCTCGGATCTGGAACTGCCCGAGTGGGTTCGGCAGTGGCGGGCCGACGGCGCACTCCCGAGCACCCGCCGGCCGGCGCCGCACGCCTGGGCCCAAGGGGCAGAGAGCTAAGGCCCCGGAGCGGCAAAAGGTGCAGTGGTCATACCGGTGGCGCCCTGCCGCGGCGTAAATTTGCCCTTATGACACTCTCCGTCAACATCTTCCTGAGTCTGGACGGCGTGATGCAGGGCCCGGGTTCAGCGGACGAAGACCTGTCCGGAGGCTTTGACCGCGGCGGCTGGCTGGCGCCTTACCTCCATGACCTAATGGTGGGACAGATTGTTAACAGCTGGCTGGCGAGGGCTGATTCGCTGCTCCTGGGCAGGTATACCTACGAGATGATGCAGCCCTTCTGGGAGCTTGTCACCGACCCGGACGACGCCGTTGCCTACGCCCTCAACCACCTTCCGAAATACCTGGTCTCCTCCACCGTGGAAAACCCGACGTGGCACAACACCCAGGTTCTCCCCGGGGACCCGCTCAATGCCGTTGAGGCGCTGAAGCGCGGGCGCGGCGAGATTCAGGTTCACGGAAGTCACCGGCTGGCCAGATCACTGCACGATGCCGGCATGGTGGACGAGTTCCGGCTGCTCGTCTTTCCCGTGGTGGTGGGGACGGGAAAGCGTCTCTTTGACGCCGGGTCCGTGCCGTCAGGGTTCCAGGTTCTCGAATCGGAAACCCTGGACAGCGGTACCTTCCACCTGCGGCTGCGGCCGATCCCTTTCGGAACCGCGGATATGGGGCCGCGCATCGGTCTCTAACCGAAGTGCAATAAAGAGTTTCCGCCATGCGATAAAGTTTGCAGGAAAATCTCGGAAGGAAAACTCATGGCCGGAAAAGCCGCCGGTTCCGGCGTGCAGTCAGTCGAACGCGTTTTTGAGCTGCTGGAAATCATTGCAGATGCCGGCGGAGCCGTAACACTGAGCGAACTCTCGGCTTCCACGGATCTGCCGCTTCCCACCATCCACCGGCTGCTCCGGACCCTGGTAACGCTTGGATATGCCCGCCAGTTGCCTAACCGGCGCTACACCTTGGGTCCTCGCCTCATCCCGTTGGGGGAAGGGGCCACAAAACAGCTGGGATCCCTTGCCCTTCCCCAGCTCAAGAAGCTGGTCGACGGGCTCGGAGAGACGGCCAACATCGCGGTGCTGGACTCAGACATGGTGGTCTACTTGGCACAGGTCCCCTCCCAGCACTCGATGCGGATGTTCACCGAGGTCGGCCGCCGGGTGCACCCCCATGCCACCGGTGTCGGCAAGGCCATCCTGGCGCAGCTGCCCGACGACAAGGTGCGCGACATCGTCGCCCGCAGCGGGATGCCGACACCCACCGACAAGACCATCGGGACCATGGATGAGTTGCTGGCTGACCTCCAGCGGATCCGCAAGCGCGGATATGCCATCGACGAACAGGAACAGGAGCTGGGCGTGCGCTGTTTCGCCATCGCCGTGCCGGACGCTCCCACGCCCACTGCCGTCTCTGTTTCCGGACCCATCTCCCGGGTGGACGAAAGTTTCGCCAAGCGTGCTGTTCCGCTGCTGCGCTCTGCCGCCACCTCCATTTCCCAGGAGTTCAACGGCCAAGAGCCCGGCTAGAGGCCTCTGCGTCCACAAAGAAGCATCCACAAAGAAAGGGCGGAGCCGCGTGCGCGGCTCCGCCCTTTCGGCGGGACGTGGTTTCGCTTCTAGTGCTGTGACTCGCGTGAGCGGCCGGAAACCAGCATGACCGCCGGAATCATGAGCAGAAGCAGCGGGATGAGCACTGCCAGAACCTTCGGGGAAGTAACGATTTCGCCGGGGGTCATGGCCGTGGTGCTGGCCCGCATGGTGTCGGCGCCGTCGGAGATTTCCCCGTTGCCGTCGGCCAAGGTTGTGCTGCCCTCGGCCAGCTTGGTGTTGCCTTCGGCCAGTTCAGCGGCGCCGTCCTTCAGGTCCGCCGTTCCTGCGGTGAGCGTCTTGCCGCCCTCATCCAGCTTGACGGTGCCGTCCGCAAGCGAGCCGCTGCCGGACACCAGCTTGCTGGTGCCTTCGGCCAGAGTGGTTGCCCCGGTAGCCAGTTGGTCGTTGCCTTCCGAGAGCGTCACCGCGCCGGTCTCAAGGGTGCTCAAGCCGGTGGAGAGGGTCTGCGCGCCGGTGGCGAGCTTGTCTGCACCGGCAACCAGGTCCGGTGTCTTGGCGGCCAGCTCGGATGCTCCGGCGTTGAGCTTGTTGGCGCCCTCTGCAATGGCACCGTTGCCTGATGCCAGCGATCCGGCACCTGCCCGGAGCGTGGCCAGGCCGGTGGAGAGTTCCCCGGTTCCTGCGTAAAGCGTTTCTGCACCCGCCGTGAGGACACCCGCACCGGTAGCCAGCTGGGCGGCGCCCGTCTCCAGGGCCTTGGTGCCCGTCGCCAGAGCGGTTGCGCCCGTGTTCAATTTGCCGGCACCTACAGCGATGGTTCCGTTGCCGGCGGCAAGGCTGCCTGCTCCGGCCCTCAGTGTGGTCAGTCCGGTGGAGAGGTCTGACGCGCCGGTGGAAAGCTCCGTTGCTCCGGCGTTCAGCGCTCCGGCACCTGCAGCGAGCTGACCTGCACCTGCTGAGAGGAGCGGGGTGCCGGCCGCGAGGGTCTGGGCCCCGGTGTCCAGCTGTCCGGCACCGGCAGCAAGCTCTCCGTTGCCGTCGGCCAGATCAGCGGATCCGTTCTCCAAAGCGCCGGTTCCGGCCGCCAGATCGGCAACACCGGTTTCGAGCGCACCGGCTCCGTCAACAAGCTGCTTCGCCCCACCCTGCAGCTGCAGGGAACCCGCGGCAAGCTGCGCGGCACCGTCGGCCACACCCTTGGCACCGTTGCGCAGACCCGGTTCCTCCGGCGTGCCCTGGCCGTCGAAACCGGCCTTGATGGCGAGGACGCCGTTGTTCAGCGCCTCGGCGCCGGCGGCAACCTGCATTCCGCCGTCCCGTACGCCGGAGACTCCGGCAGCCACGGCCGCTGCGCCTGCACCCGCATCCACTGCGCCGGCACGAACCTGCTCCAGCCCGTCCTTGAGCTGGGTGTTGTAGGCATTGCTGAAGTCGGTGGCACCGGTGGCGATGCCGTCCACGCCGGCCTTGGTTTCCTGCGCCTGTGCCGTGATGGCCGTCAGGCGCTCAGCAAGCTGAGCCTCGGTCAGGGAAGGCGCATCCTGCTGCAGCTGCTGCAGCTGGGCCACCATGTTGGCTGCGGCTGCGGACGCGCTGGATGCGCCGCCTGCCACCGTATCGGCGCTGGATGTCAGGCCGGCTGCTCCGCCGTTGACCAGGGGAATCCCGGTGGCGAGACTCGCAGCACCGTCACGCAGCGCAGGACCACCATTGACCAGGGCATTGATGCCGTTGGAGAGGTTCCGTGCGCCCGCTGCCAGTTCGGTTGAGCCGTTTGCAGCCGTGTTGACGCCTTCGCTGAGAGCCGCCGCTCCCGCATTCACCCGGTTGGCGCCGGCCAGCAGCGCCTCGGTGCCCGCCACCGCAGATCCGGTTCCTTCGTACAGGGCCACTGCGCCTACGCGGAGGTCGCCGGCACCCTTGGCCAGCTTGGAGACGCCGCCATTAACCTGCTTGGCTCCCGCCGCAACCTGGTCGGCGCCCGCTTTTGCGGACTTTGCGCCGGTGTTCAGGTCCTTTGTGCCTGCGGCGAGCTGCTGTGCTCCTTTGTCAGCATTCTCGGCACCGGTTTTCAGCTCGATGCTGCCGTCGTTGAGAGCAGACGCGCCGTCGGCGATGGCTCCGGCGCCGCCGGAAATCTTGTCGGCGCCGTCTTTGGCGGCTCCGGCACCCACGGTCAGCTGGTCTGCACCGTCTTTGGCGGCAAGTGCCCCCTTGTTGAGGTCCCCGGCTCCCGCGGCCACCTGGCCCGCTCCGGTATTGGCGGCCGAGGCGCCGTCGCGGAGCTTCACGCCGCCGTCGTTCAGCGCCTTGGCTCCGCCCACAATCTGTCCCGCGCCGTTGCGAAGTGCAAGACCGCCGTCGTTGAGCTTTACGGCACCGGCGTTAAGCGCACCGGCACCTTCAGCGGCGCTCAGCGCTCCGTTGTTCAGTTCCCCCGAACCCGCTGCAAGCTGCTGCGCACCGTCGGAAGCGCGGACCGCACCGTCGCGAAGCTGGATGCCGCCGTTGGCGAGCTGTCCCGCACCCGTGTTGGCCGTTCCCGCACCCGCGGCGATCTTCAGCGCTCCGTCGGCTGCCGATACAGCGCCGGTCTGAAGCTTCACCGCGCCCTCATCCAGGGCCACGGCACCGTTCTTCAGGGACGTGGCACCGGTCTTGGCGCTGGCGATGCCGTCAGCCAGGGTGTTGGCACCGGCGTCGACCTTCTCGCTGCCCGCGGCAACCTTGTCGGCACCTTCCCGGGCTTTGGCGGCTCCTTCTTTCAGATCACCGGCACCGGTCGACGCGCGCACGGCACCGTCACTGAGCTGGGCGGCTCCCGCAGCAACCCTGCTGGTGAACAGCACAAAGAAAGCCAGAAGAAGGATGAGGAACAAAGCCAGAAGAGCTGTTAGAAGGGCATGCGGCCGGGAACGGTTCCGGCCGGAAAGAGAACTCGTCATTGAAATTCCTTTGTGGTCATAAGCCGGTCCGATAACCGGACAGGCAGCGAGGAGTGCGCCGGTGGGCCCTCGATTTCGGTCGTGCCGGACCGAAAGCGCCTCTGCTCTGATGACGAATTCCCCCGACACAAGTGTGATGTCTGTTACATCTAACTTACTGTCCGGTAACAAAGCAAGGATTCCGGTGAAAAAACTTACCGGCCAGTAGGTTGTGGATTTCCGGCCTGTCGGATAAACGGCTGGCGGCGTGTCACAGTCTTCCGCAGGCCGGCATGGGGAATGCTGGCTGACACAGCAGTTAAGCACGTGCCGCAGCACCACAAGGGAGTTATGGATGAGCTGGCTCGACCGTGAAAACACCATCGCCCCGCCGGGATTCAATCGGTGGCTAATCCCGCCCGCGGCTCTGGCCGTCCACCTGTGCATCGGCCAGGTGTATGCAACGAGCGTCTATAAGAACGCACTGGTGGAGCACTTCGACGCCAGCCTGACCCAGATCGGCATCATCTTCTCGGTGGCGATTGTCATGCTCGGCCTCTCCGCCGCCGTCATGGGGACCTGGGTTGACCGGAACGGACCGCGCAAAGCGATGTTCGTCTCCGCCGTCTTCTGGACCGGAGGCTTTCTGGTGGGTGCGCTCGGCATCTTCACCAACCAACTCTGGCTGCTCTACATCGGGTATGGAGTCATCGGCGGCATCGGGCTGGGCATCGGCTACATTTCTCCGGTCTCCACACTGATCAAATGGTTCCCTGACCGTCCCGGGCTGGCCACGGGGATGGCCATCATGGGGTTTGGCGGCGGCGCGCTGATCGCCAGCCCGCTCTCCTCTGCACTGCTGACCTTCTACGATCCCGATTTCGGAACGGCCGGAGCAAACGCCGGCGACGCCGTCGGGAAGCTTTTCCTGACCCTCGCCGCCATCTATCTCGTATATATGCTCTACGGGGCATTGACCATCCGGGTACCGGCGGACGGCTGGGCGCCGGAAGGGTTTGATCCCAAAACAGTGGCGTCCAAGGCCCTGGTCACCACAAACCATGTGTCTGCGGCCAATGCGATCAAGACCCGGCAATTCTGGCTGGTTTGGATTGTCCTGTTCTGCAACGTCACAGCCGGAATCGGCATCCTGGAACAGGCCGCGCCCATGATCCAGGACTTCTTCCGCCAGCCCGACGGCGTTTCCCTCGTCAGCGCGGCGGTCGCCGGAGGTTTTGTGGGCCTGCTTTCCATCGGCAACATGGGCGGGCGCTTTGTCTGGTCCGCCACTTCCGACGTGATCGGGCGAAAGCGCATCTACATGGTGTATCTGGGGGCAGGAGCAGTGCTCTACCTGATGCTCGCCCTGTTCGGGAACACGTCAACCATCCTGTATGTTCTCCTGGCCTTTGTCATCCTCTCCTTCTACGGCGGCGGCTTTGCCACGGTTCCCGCCTACCTGCGGGACCTGTTCGGCACCTTCCAGGTAGGCGCCATCCACGGACGGCTGCTGACGGCATGGTCCGCTGCAGGCATCGCCGGTCCGCTGATCGTGAACTCGTTCCTTGATGCCCAGGGGACACCCGGGGAACTGAACGCCGAGGCCTACCAGCCGGCGCTGCTCACGATGGTGGCCCTGCTGGTGATTGGCTTCATCGCCAACCTCATGGTGCGCCCGGTTGATTCCAAACATCACGAACCGGACAAGCATCAGAAGGCCAGGGGCGCGGACAGCGGGGGAAATGCCGGCAAGCCGGACACCACCAAACTGGAGGAGGATCACAAGTGAGCAAGACAAGTATCCGGATCACCGTGAGTTGGCTTCTGGTGGGTGTGCCGCTGGCCTACGGAGTCTTCCAAACCCTGTCCCGGGCTGCGGCTCTCTTCAGCTGACGCCCGGCACGCCGTTGGGGCATTTCCCGCCCCCACTGCGCCGAAGGGGGTGTGTTGACGGCCGGTGCGGTGTCAGGATGGGGGACCAAGCCACTCAACAGTTCCGCTCCGGCCCCTGCCGGCTCCGCGGAGAAAAGGAGTATGACGTGTTGGCACTTCAATACCGCACGATTGGTTCGGCGCCCGAGGTTGTGGAAATCGAGACTCCCGAGCCCGGCCCGGGGCAGGTCCGCATCAAGGTGAGCGCTGCCGGCGTATGCCATTCCGATGAGTTCATCATGAGCCTGCCCGATGACCAGTATGTGTACGGCAGGCCGCAGACCCTTGGCCACGAAGGCGCCGGAGTGGTGGACATGCTGGGCGACGGCGTGGAGCACCTGGAGCTGGGAACATCGGTGGCGGTCTACGGCCCGTGGGGCTGCGGACAATGCTATGAGTGTTCCAAAGGCAGCGAAAACTACTGCACCAATGCTGCCCGCTACGGCATTGTTCCGCCGGGACTGGGAGCGCCCGGGGCCATGGCGGAATACATGATTGTGGACAGTCCCCGGCATCTGGTTCCCCTGGGTGACCTGGACCCGGTGAAGAACGTGTCCCTGACCGACGCGGGGCTGACGCCCTATCACGCGATCAAGGGTTCACTGGCCAAACTGCATGCCGGTGCCACCTGTGTGGTGATCGGCGTAGGCGGTCTGGGGCACGTGGCAGTGCAGCTGCTGCGTGCGATGACCCCGGCCACGGTGGTTGCGTTGGACATCAGTGAGGACAAACTGAACCTGGCCACGGAAGTCGGAGCCCACTACACGTTCCCGTCCGAGCAGGGAACGGTGGCTCTGGTGCGGGACCTGACCCACGGTGAAGGGGCCAACGTGGTATTCGACTTTGTCGCCAACCAGGCCACCATGGACCTGGGCCAGGCCATGATCCGGCCGCAGGGGGACCAGGTCCTGGTGGGTGTGGGCGCCGGAGTGCTGCCCGTCGGACTGATGGCCGGTGCCTGGGAGGCATCCATCCGCTCGCCGTACTGGGGCACCCGGCCCGAACTGATTGAAGTCTTCGATTTGGCCCGGTCCAGTGGGATCAACGTACACACCGAGGTTTTCTCCCTCGCCGATGCGCCGAAGGCCTACGAAAAACTCAAGAACAACCAGATCCTGGGCCGCGCCGTCGTCGTCCCCTAGCCGGCCCTTTACCTGGCGCGTTCCTAGCGCGCGGCAGCGGGGGACAGGCCTGCAAACACGCGTGCCTGGGCTAGCAGCTGCGGAACGCCGTCCTCCAGTGTCGGCGCGAACAGGGTGTCGTTGGGACGCTCTCCTTTGAGCCATCGGGTGTAGATCGCTTCGCAGAAGATGGAGGCTTTCCACAGGGCCAGCGCCTGATACCAGGGGAGGGCGTCCAGGGACAGGCTGGTTTGTTCCTGGTAGCGGGAAATCAGCTGGCCGCGCGTCAGATAACCCGGATTGCGGGTGACGGCGGTCAGCTCCAGCGGGCTGGGCGGGCTGTCCGGCTGGGCGTACGTTGCGGTCAGGTAGCCCAGATCGGCCAGGGGATCGCCCACTGCCGCCATCTCCCAGTCCAGGACGGCAGTAACCCGTGCCGGCGCCGATGGATGGAACATCAGGTTTCCGGGGCGGTAATCCCCGTGCAGCACCGAGGCCTGCTGGCTGGCGGGCAGGTTGTCGGCCAGCCAGTTCCCCAGCAGGGCAACGTCGGGCAGGGAGCGGGTGGTGTTGATGTCCCAGAGCGCGGAGAAACGTTCCACCTGCCGGCGCAGGTAACCGTCGGCACGGCCGAAGGATGCCAGGTCGCCGGTCGCCACGTCCACCGCGTGCAGCTGAACCAAGGTATCGACGACGGCGTTGCTGGTGGCCAGCCGCTGTTCGGCAGAACTCAGAGCCGGTGGAATGGTGTTGGTGATGACCAGACCTTCCAGGAAAGTCATCACGTAGAACGGCACGCCCAGGACGGACTCGTCCTCACACACCGCAAGGATGGCGGGAACCGGAATGCCGCGGCCCCGCAGGAGCTGCTGGATCCGCGCTTCGCGGACCATGTCATGCGTTGAACGGGGCAGGGGCGGCCGCGGTCCCCGGCGGAGGACAAACACGTCGCCGCCGCGCTCCAGCCGATAGGTGATGTTGGACTGTCCGTCGCCAATCTGAGCCCAGGACAGGGGGCCGGAGCCGAGGTTGTGGCTGTCGAGGAAATTTGTGACTGCGTCCAGGATCAGCAACGGAGGTGAAGTGAGCGCTGCGGCCTCGGCCGAGGTTGCCACCACCTCGCTGCCGTCAGGGACCGAGTGCATGGACGGTGCGGTGACAGCCATGCCTATGCCTCCGTGGAACTGTAGGCCGCAGCGGTGTCCACGGAAGCCTGGAACGGCGCTCCCGCTTCCACCTCGCGCCGCCGGGCAGCGGATGCCCGCCTTGCAATGGCCCACTTGTGCGTTTCGTTGGACCCGTCGTAGATGCGGAAGGCCCGTACCTCGTTAAGGTAGGACGCCAGCGGCAGCCGGTCGGAGACGCCGTCGCCCCCGCACAGCTGCAGTGAGCGGTCGATCACCCGGTACACAGCCTCGGAGGTGTGTGCCTTGGCCACCGATGAGAGCGCCGAGCCGGCCTTCGCATCGGCTTCCAGCAGGGCGGCCGTTTTGGTGATGATCGCATCGGACGTTTCCAGGTCCATCACGTTCAGTGCCAGCATGTCCTGGGCAATGCCGAGTTCATGCATGGCGGAGCCGAAAATCTCGCGGGTGTTGGTTCGGTCCAGGGCAATGTCCATTGCCCGCCGGGCCAGCCCGAGCCAGCGCATGCAGTGCGTCAGCCGCGCCGGACCCAGCCGGACCTGCGCATAGCGGAAGCCCTCTCCGGGCGAACCCAGAACGGCAGAGTCCGGAACAAAGACGTCCTCAAAGTGCAGGTGGGGGTGTCCGCCGCCAATGGCGCGGTCCATGGTGGAGATTTGTTCGCCGATGCGGACGCCGGGGGTGTCCATGTCCACCAGCAGCATGGTGGCTCCGGCCGGGGCGGGGGAGGATGTGCCGCCGTCAGCGGCTGCCTCGATTGCCGGCGTGCGCACCATGGCGATGCAGAAGGACGCATTGTTGGCGCCGCTGATGAAACGTTTGTGGCCGTTGATGACCCAGCCGCCGTCGACCTTCTCAGCCGAGGTCCGCAGCGCAGCCGGATCGGATCCGGCGCCCGGGTGCGGTTCGGTCATCCCGAAGCAGGAACGCGCAGCACCGGACACGAGGGGACGCAGATACTGCTCCTTCTGTGCCGGCGTGCCGATGAGTTCGAGCATATGCATGTTGCCCTCATCCGGTGCCTGGCAGTTGAGCACTGTGGGGCCGATCAGTGAATAGCCCGCCTCCTGGAAGATGGGGGACCAGAACTGCAGGGGAACACCCTGTCCGCCGTATTCCCGCGCCACATGCGGTGCGAACACGCCGGCGCTCTTGGCGGCTGCCTGCAGCCGGTCCCGTTCGCCTTCCGACAGCCGATCCCCCGGAGCGGGCTCCGCCGGCATGACCACAGTGCGGATAAAGTCCCGGGTGCGCAGGCGCAGGTCTTCGATGTCCGGGGGAAGGGTATTCATTCGGTGTCCTTTGCGTGGCTTATGCGTTGCCGCCGGCAGCCAGCAGGCCGCCGTCGAGGTTCAGGATTTGGCCGGTGATCCAGGCTGCGTCATCGGAGGCCAGGAAGGCGGCTGCGGCCGCCACGTCTTCCGGGGTTCCCAGCCGGCCCAGCGGGTAGGCGGCAGCCACTTGTTCTTCCCGCCCCTCATACAGCGCCCGGGCAAACTGCGTCTTGACGACGGCGGGAGCCAGTGCGTTGACCCGGATGGCCGGGCCAAGCTCCACGGCCAGGGAACGGGTGAGCTGCTCAATGGCAGCCTTGCTGATCCCGTAGAAGCTGATGCCCGGAGACGGCGTTTGGGCGCTGACCGAGGATAGATTGATCACGGAACCGCCGCGGCCGGCAAAATCGAGCTTCTCGTGGTGATAGGCGGCCTGCACCCAGCCGAGGGTGCCGTACAGGTTGACATCGATGATCTTGCGGGCGGCCTCGGGCTCCAGGTCCATTAGCGGACCGTAGACCGGGTTGATGCCTGCATTGTTCACCAGGATGTCCAGCCGGCCGAATTCCGCTGCCACCGTGTCCAGTACTTCGGCCAGGTGGTCCGCGTCGTCCGACTTGCCCGCGATGGCAAGTACGGACCCTTCGGGGAACAATGCCGCGGCTTCGGCCAGGGGGCCGGGCTTGCGGGCCGTAATGCAGACGCGGGCGCCTTCAGCCGCCAGCCGGCGGGCCACCGCCAAACCGATGCCGCGGCTGGCACCGGTAATAATGGCCGTTTTTCCGTCCAGCCGGGGGGCGGGAATGCTGTTCTCTGGCATGGAGCTCCTCAGGATGGAACGGGGACCGGCAGGAACCGGACCGACGAAGATCGGACCGAGCAACCGATCGGTATGGCGCGTGGGTATGCTAAGTCTGGTGCAGGGGCAAAATTGTGTCAAGGGTCACTTACGGCCGATCGGAAAGGGATGGAGCGGCATGGGCAGCGGCAGTATCGGCGGGGAAGCGGAGCGGTCGGCCGCCGCAGGCATGGACTGGCGGAATTACTCCGAACAGGAACTGCCGCCGGTGCTGGCGGCTGCCCTGGCATGTTTCGTGGAACAGGGCTATCACGGCACCACCATCCGGGAGGTGGCCGGCCGTGCCGGTCTTTCCGTTCCCGGGATCTATCACCACTATTCCTCAAAGCATGCACTGCTGGAAGGCATAGTGCAGCGCGCGATGACTGATCTGTACCAGCGGAGCGAAGCCGCCCTCGCGGAGGCCGGCCCGGGGGTGGAGGAGCGCTTCCGGCTGCTCATCGAGTGTCTGGTGCTTTTTCATGCCCACCGCAGTGAGCACGCTTTCATCGCGGCATCGGAAATCCGCAGCCTCCAGGATGATGCCCGCGCAGCGCACATTGCCGCCCGTGACCGTCAGCAGCTGCTGCTGACAGGGGTGGTAAACGACGGCGTCTCCGCCGGAGTGTTCGCCACGCCTTACCCGGCGGAATCCGCGCGTGCCGTGATTACCATGTGCACCGGCGTCGCCCAGTGGTACCGGTCTGCCGGTGAGCTGTCCCCGGAAGACCTGGCCGCCCGGTATGTGGTGATTACCCGCGCGGCCATGGGCAGCTGACGGTCAAAGGGGCAGCCAACGGTAGTCACCGGTACCGGCGGTGCAGGTCCTCACCTGCATCCGGCCCGTTTGCCGACGCGGAGATCCAGGGGCCGGTGCCCTCGGACTGGTCCAGCACCCCTTTCTCCAGCCAGGTGTAGCGTCCCGCAAGCACGCCCTTGGTGAGCTTGCGGTCCTCTGCATCCGAGTTGCGCCACAGATCGTCAAAGAGAGTTTCAGTCCGCACGCGTGACTGCGCGCAGAAGGCTGCAGCCAGCTCATATGCCTGCGCACCCTCTTCGGGATTCCTGCGGCGGAGGGTTTCAGCCCGCATGCACACAGCGGACATGGCGAAAAGCTCCGCGCCGATGTCCACTATCCGGCCCAGGAACACCTGATGGTGTTCCAGTCCCGCCTGCCACCGTGCCATCCCGTAGAACGTGGAGCGGGCAAGCCGGCGTGAAGCTCGGTCCGCGTAACGCAGGTAACCCGCCAGGGGGCCAAATTCCGCATAGGCGGTGGGAACGGACCCTTTCCCGGCGGCGAGCGTGGGGAGCCAGCGGCCGTAAAATCCGCTGGCCTTTACAGCCGCCTTGGCCTTGTTGCCCAAAGAGGCATCCGCCACCGCCAAGTCACCCGCTGCCTTCAGATGCGCATCAACCGCGTCACGGGCAATCAGCAGGTGCATGATCTCCGTGCTGCCCTCGAAGACCCGGTTGATCCTCAGATCCCGCAGCTGCTGTTCGGCGGCAACCGCCCGCTCGCCCCGCGCGGCCAGGGAAGCTGCTGTTTCGAAACCGCGTCCGCCCCGGATCTGCACCAGCTCATCGGCAATCCGGTAGGCCATCTCAGAGGCCCACAATTTGGCCAGCGCGGCTTCGATCCGAATGTCCTTGGTGCCGGCGTCGGCCAGGGAGGCGGACAGCTCGAAGACGCTTTCCAGGGCGAAGGCGGTGGCAGCGATGAAAGCCACCTTTTTTGCCACGGCCTCATGGCGGCCAATGGGCCGGCCCCACTGCTCGCGGGTTCCGGTCCACCCCCGGGCGATCTTGACCGACCATTTTCCGGCACCGGCGCACAGCGCCGGGATGGATAAGCGTCCGGTGTTCAGGGTGGTGAGGGCAATTTTCAGCCCCTGGCCTTCCCTGCCCAGCCGGTTGGCGGCGGGAACCCGAACACCGCGCAGCCGGGTCACACCGTTTTCAATGCCGCGCAACCCCATGAAGTTGTTCCGGTTTTCCACCGTGATGCCGGGGGTGTCCATTTCCACGACGAAGGCACTGATTCCGCCCTTTTCCGTGCCGTGCGGCGGCACTGCGGCCATGACCACCACCAGCTCGGCAATCACGCCGTTGGTGGTCCAGAGCTTTACTCCGTCCAGGACATATTCGCTCCCGTCCCCGGAGGGCACGGCGGTGGCGCGCATCCGCGCCGGGTCGGAGCCGACGTCGGGCTCTGTCAGCAGGAACGCGGAGATGGCTCCGCCGGCACATCGGGGAAGGTACTTTTCTTTTTGTTCGTCGGTGCCGAACACCTTGACCGGCTCGGGTACGCCGATGGACAGGTGGGCCGAGACCAGTGCGCCAAGGCTGGGGTGCACGGAGCCGAGCAGCATCAATGCGCGGCCGTACGCGAGCAGGGACAACCCCAGTCCGGAGTAGCGGCGCGGAATCTTCATGCCAAAGACCCCCAGATCCGTCAGCCCCTGCAGGTACTCATCGGGGATGACGCCGGTGGTTTCAATGACCTGCCCGTTCAAGGTGCCGCAGAAGGCTTCCAGCCGGTCCAGGAAATCGCGCTCGCGGATGGCTTCCTCGGGATCCGCCGGCTGGGGCCGAATCAGATCCAAGTTGTAACTGCCCATGTAAATGCCTTTGGCAAAACCGGGCCGCCGGTCCTCGGCGATGCGGGATTCTTCAGCCAGCGCGCGGGCATCCTGGGCGGTGACCACGCGTTCCTTGACTTCCCGAACGCCGTCACTGCCGGTGGTGCGCGCATCCTGCAGGTCCTTGGTGCTCATGGCACTTCCCCTCGCTCCGGGCTGCTCCAGGCAACCTCCGTTGGCTGTGCGCCACAGCTTACGCGCGGTGGCAGTGGGCAGAAAGGGTGTGCCGGTGCCCTTCTTCTCGGCCGATGACTTTGACTCCGCAGGCCGGCCGAATGTCCAAATTGTTGACAAGACCCCCCATCATGGCGTTGGAATAGTAAGCACACTGATTGTTTTGATGCCAACTGGAGATACGTACAGGAAAGCAGGCAAATGCAGAACGAGGGGGAATGGGAAGCTGTCCGGCTGCTGTCCACGGCAGCCCGGCTGGTGCGCCGTGAGGTCGACAACCGGTTGAGGAGCATTGGCCTGACGCAGGAGCGGGTCACGGTGCTTCGGGTGCTGGACGCTGAGGGGCCCATGAAGCGGGCGGAGTTGGCGCGGAGGCTGCGGGTGACGGCGCAGACGCTGGGCACGTCACTGGTGACGATGTCCCGCCAGGGGCTGGTGGGGGAATTGCCGCCCGAGCCCAGCGGCTCGCGCCGTGCAGTGAGTATTTCCCAGTATGGGCGGAAGATGCTGGGGCATGCCGATGACATCGAGCGGTCCGGTTTCACTGCAGCCCTCCGGCCGGAGCTTCGCCAGGAACTCATCGGGCTCATTCGCGAGCTGGAGATCCGGCGTACAGGAGCCTCCGCCTCCCTGTAGCCCCCCCCGCGCATGTCCGCCCCATGTCCTGTGCGGGCAGGCCGGGGTGCCGGGTAACGTAGTTGGAGGGAAGAACACCTTGTTACATCCCGTGCTGGAGGAGGGTAATGATGGCCGAAGGCATTCGTGTTGCGGCTGCGGATGAAATTGATGAAGGAACCGCACTAAAGGTCGATGCCGAGGTTGCCGGCACCTCGGACGACATTGCTGTTTTCCACAGCGACAACGGAAACTACTACGCCCTGGATGACACCTGCACCCATGAGGAAGCATCGCTGTCGGAAGGGTGGATTGAGGATACGGAGGTGGAATGCCCTGTCCATTCGGCGCGGTTCTGCCTGCGCACCGGCCAGGCCCTGTGCCTGCCGGCCATGGTGAACGCCAAGACGCATCGAGTCCAAGCGCGTGACGACGGCATCTACCTTTATCCGGGGGAAGCGCCGGAACAGGTGAACTGATGGACCGGCGGCCGTAATACGCAAGGCAGACGTTGCGTATTTAATCTAAGGATAGGTTAGCCTTACTTTTGTCCGGATTCTCCGGATATTGGTTTTGCCTCAAGAGTCCAACCCTTAGTCAAGGAGCCCACCATGGCCCTGTCCCGGATGCGCCGCGCTGCGGCTGTTGCCGCCGTCGCTGTCTTGTCCCTTTCCGCCTGCTCAACCGGTGCCACCGGTGAAGCGGGCGACGGCGGCAGCTCCACTGCAGCGGCGACCGAGTCCTTTCCGGTCACCATCGAACACGTCTACGGCGAAACAACCATAGAGTCCGCTCCCGAGCGGGTGGCAGCCGTTGCCTGGTCAAATGCAGAAACAGCTCTGGCCCTCGGCGTTGTGCCGGTGGTCATGCCGGCCATCAGCTACGGCGGCAACGAACAGGGAACCACGCCCTGGATTGATGAGGCGCTGGAAGAACTGGATGCTCCCATCGGATCCGAGAATGCTCCGGCGCTGTATTCGGACACCGACGGCATCGACTTCGAAGATGTTGCTGCCGCGAACCCGGACGTTATTCTTGCCGCCTATTCCGGCCTGACCCAGGAAGACTACGACAAGCTCTCCAAGATCGCCCCCGTCGTCGCGTACCCGGACGCTCCCTGGGGCACCTCGTGGCAGGAAACTGCTGAGATGACCGGTGAAGCGCTGGGCCTGAGTGAAAAGGCCGGACAGCTGGTTGCAGATACGGAGCAGTCGATCAAGGACGCTGCCGCCAAGTACCCGGAGCTGGAGGGCAAGTCCTTCATTTACGGCAACCTCGCCAAGGGTGCCTCCTCCGTCTACACCTCCCTGGATAACCGCCCCAAGTTCCTGACTGAGCTGGGCATGGTCCAGGCGCCGATCGTGGATGAGAAGGCCCCGGCTGACGCCTTCTACTTTCCGTGGGCCGATGAGGACGCCAACCAACTGGACTCCGACATCTTCGTAACTTGGGTGGCTGATGACGAAGCCGCTGCGGCCCTCGAGGCCGACCCGCTGCTGGGCCAGATTCCTGCGGTTAAGAACGGCGCCCTCGTTGCCGATGCCAATGCTGAGCGTGTCTTCTCCGTCTCAGCCATCAACGTCCTGAGCGTCCCGTATGCCCTGGACAATGTAGTGCCGATGATTGCGGAAGCAGCCGCTGCGGCCGACGCCGCCAAGTAGTTTCGGTACAAAAAGGGCATCCCGGCGTGGCCGGGATGCCCTTTTTGCCGATTGGACAGGACCCCCGGGGGTACTGACACGATCGAGGGTATGCAAGACGTCCTCTCTGTTGCCTCCGGCCTCAAACCCGTATTTGCCCTCCTGATCGCCGTCGCGGCAGCCTTGGTGCTGGCGCGGATAGTGCGTGAGTCCATGGCGAAGATCTTCCGGCGCGTCCCGCGGATCCGTGAGGTCATTGCGCTGGGACGCAACCCCCTGCGGCTGGTGCTGTCCCTGATCGGTGTGCGGATTGCCCTCGGTGCCACCGCTGTCGGCTTCGACTGGTTCGAACCGGTCAGCTATATCCTCACCCTGGCCCTGATTGCCTCGCTGGCCTGGCTGGCCGTTGTTGTCCTGCTCATCATCGAAGCGATGCTGCTCACCAAGTACACGACGGACACCAAGGACAACCGCCGGATGCGCCGGCTCAAGACGCAGGTCATGCTGGGCCGGCGGGTAGGTGTGGCCATCATCATCACGATTGCCGTGGCCTGCGTCCTGCTCACTATTCCTGAGGTTCAGGCCCTTGGCGCCGGTATCCTGGCCTCCGCCGGTTTGATCTCCATCGTCGCCGGTCTGGCGGTGCAGAGCACGCTGACCAATGTGTTTGCCGGCATGCAGCTTGCCTTCACTGACGCCATCCGGGTGGATGACGTTGTGGTGGTGGAAACCCAGTGGGGAACCATCGAAGAAATCACGATGACTTATGTGGTGGTGCACCTCTGGGATGACCGCCGTCTGATCCTGCCGTCCACCTATTTCACCACCACGCCGTTCGAGAACTGGACGCGGAAACAGTCCGCCATCCTCGGCACGGTGGAACTGGACCTGGACTGGCGTGCACCGGTGGGGGACCTGCGCACCCATCTGAAGAAGACTCTGGCGGAAACCGACCTCTGGGACGGCCGCACCGGCGTTCTCCAGATCACCGATGCGATAAAAGGCCTGGTCCGGGTGCGCATCCTGGTCAGCGCCGCGGACAGCGGTGCCCTGTTTGACCTGCGCTGCCTGGTGCGTGAAGCGATGGTGACCTATATGCAGGAATGGCATCCGGGAGGCCTGCCCCGCCAGCGCTGGGAAGAAGTGAAGTCCAGGGCTCCGGAGGTGCACCGGAATGCCCGCCCGCAGGCCGGCGGGGATCCGGCGGACACCAGCACCTCGCAGTTCTTCACGGGTTCGCTTGAAGCCGTGGACCGCCGGCACTCCTTCGCCGGGCCGGGGAAAGAGGTTTATGCGGAGCGGGAGGAGAACTCTGCCGAGGACGAGGGACTCCGCCGCTGACATCTTCCCGCTGTCCGTTGACAGGCAGGCACTCTTCTGGCCTGCTGGGATAACGTGCGCTCCGGCGGGACATGAAAAGAGGAACGGTTATGGCAGATGAATTTGTCCTCCACGAACTTCAGGGGTCCACGGTCTGGGCCAAGGACGGTGAGCGGCTGGGGCTGGTGGGCCAGGTCCATCTGGACCGGGCAACCGGTGTGCCGGAGTGGATTACTGTTGCGCTGGGCCTGTTTGAAGCCCGCCAGCACTTTGTTCCTTTGGCGGGCGCACGCCGGGACGACGACGACATCTACGTGAATTACAGCCGGCAGGTGGTGGATGACTCGCCGCAGGTTGACCCCGACGGCGCGCTCAGCCCGGCGGAGGAGACCCTGCTGACGGACTACTACAAGGATTTCTGACCGCACCGGCAGGATAAAACCGAAACCCGCCCCCGCAGCCTTTGGTAGTAAGCCTCCTTAGCAATAGGATGAAATTCGATCATCCAACGCACCGAGGAGGCCGTCATGGCGCAGCAAAACAGCGGGGACAAGGCGCAAACGGCTCCCAGTCCGGACGACGCGAGCAAGCCGGACACCCCGGCCGAGGTCACGAAGCCCAACTGGAAATACATCGCCCGCAAAACCATCCGCGAGTTCAGCAAGGATCAGTGCACCGACCTCGCGGCAGCGCTGACGTACTACACGGTCCTTGCCCTTTTCCCGGCACTGTTGGCGCTGGTGTCCATCCTTGGCGTGGTGGGGCAGGCTGAAAGCACCACCAAGGCCATGCTGGAGCTCCTCGGAGAGTTCGCCCCGGCCAGTGCCGTGGAGGTCCTGGAAGGCCCCATCACCCAGCTGACGTCGTCGAGCAGCGCAGGATTCGCCCTGATCATCGGTATTGTCGGCGCCCTGTGGTCCGCCTCCGGCTATGTCAAAGCCTTTGGCCGGTCCATGAACCGGATCTACGAAGTGGACGAGGGCCGGCCGGCCTGGAAGCTGCTGCCGACCCAGCTCCTGGTCACCCTGGTGCTCGTCCTGCTGGTTGCCGCGCTGCTGATGATGCTGGTCCTCAGCGGCCCGATCGCTGAGACCATAGGCAACTTTGTTGGCCTCGGATCAGAGGCCGTCATGATCTGGAACATCGCCAAATGGCCGGCGATGTTGATCTTCGCCGTGCTGCTTGTCGCCATTCTGTATTACGCCACGCCCAACGTGAAGCAGCCCAAGTTCCGCTGGATGAGCATGGGTGCTTTCATCGCGCTGATCGTGCTGGGGATCGTCACGCTGGGATTCAGCTTCTACGTGGCCAACTTCGGCAACTACAACGCGACCTACGGCGCTATCGGTGGTGTGATCGTTCTCCTGCTGTGGCTCTGGCTGGCAAACTTGTCGCTGTTGTTCGGTGCGGAGTTTGACGCCGAGGTGGAACGCGGACGCGAGCTGCAGGCCGGTATCCAGGCTGAAGAAAGCGTTCAGCTGCCGCCGCGTGACACCCGCCAGACGGAAAAGCGCGAGGCGCAGATGGAAGAAGACATCGAGGAGGGCCGCAAGCTGCGTCAGCAGCACGCCGGCAAGGATTACGACGACGACCTCAAGTAAGCCCTCAGCCCACCTTGCCCTTGACTGCGCGGCGGACGAGGTAGAGCACCCCGCCGATCGCCAGCAGGATCCCGGCCCGCAGCCATACCGCCCCTGACTGCTGGGTGAGCAGCAGGACGCAGGAAGCAATGGCAAGGTAGGGCAGCACCAGCGGAGTACGGAAATGCGGATGGTCCACGGAGTCCTTCCTCAGCACGATCACTGAAATATTCGTGCTGAGGAAGACCAGGAGCAGCAGCAGCACCACGGTTTCGGCCAGGGACGCCAATCCGCCGGTCATGGTCAGGACCATGGCAACGGCGGTGGTGACCATGATCGCCACCCACGGCGTTTTCCGGTTAGGCAGGACTTTGCCGAAGACTGCGGGAAGCAGGCCCTGCTCCTCCATGCCGTAGGTCAGCCGGCTGGACATGATCATGGTCAGCAGGGCGCCGTTGGCTACGGCCACCAGTGCAATCAGGCTGAAGATCCAGTCCGGAAGGCCGAAACCCGTGGCGCTGACCACCGCCAGCAGCGGGCCGCTGGAATTTGCAAGCTCCTCCGTGGGCAGCGCACTGGCTGCGGCGATCCCGATCAGCAGGTACACCACTCCGGCGGTCAGCATCGCCCCGAACAGGGCCCTCGGATAAACCCGGCTGACGTCCCGGACTTCTTCCGCAACGTTGGCCGAGACCTCGAAGCCCACAAAGGAGTAGTAGGCGAGCAGGGAAGCTGCCAGCACTGCCGTTGCCGGGTTGGAGCCCGCGGGAAACTCGGTGATCTGTTCCGTGTAGCCGTCGCCCCGGCCAACCATCACGGCCACCAGCACGATGACGAGGACAAGGCCTGAGAGTTCAATGACGGTCATGACCACGTTGGTCCGCACTGATTCGGAAATCCCGCGCGCGTTGAGCAGGGCGACGAGGAGCAGGAAAACGATGGCTGCAGGCACCGGAGGAACGTCCAGGAAGGCGTTGAGGTAGTCGCCGGTAAAGGCCAGCGACAGGCCGGCAGCACTCGTGACACCGGCGGCGAGCATGCAGAACCCCACCATGAAAGACAGCGCCGGACGCTTGAAGGCGCGCTCCGCGAAGACGGCGGCCCCGCCCGCCTTGGGGTACTTCGTAACGAGTTCGGCGTACGAGGAAGCGGTGAGCAGCGCCAGCAGCAGCGCTGCCGCCAGCGGCACCCAGATGGCTCCGCCTACTTCGCCGGACACCTCGCCCACCAGCGCATAGATGCCTGCACCCAGGACATCCCCAAGAATGAAGAGGTACAGCATGGGGCCGGTGATGCCCTGTTTGAGTTTTGAAGCGGAACCTGCCTGCGCGTTGTTCGTCATGGGGTAAAACTAAGCTTGCTGACGATTATTGAAAAGTGCGATAGAAAAGAATCATGCCTCGATCTTCCAATGTGTTTGTGGAGCCCGCCGACCGCTATGACGTGGTCATCATCGGCGGCGGAATAGCCGGTCTGACCGCTGCCACCGTGCTGGGGCGGGCCTGCCGCCGGGTTGCGGTTGTGGACGCAGGCCAGCCCCGGAACGGTCCCGCGGACCAGGTTCACGGCTTTCCCTCCCGGGACGGCATTTCGCCTGCGGAACTTGTGCGCCTGTGCCGGTCGGATTTGGAGCAGTACGACGTAGAGCTGGTGTCCGGGCAGGTTATCCGCGTGAACGAGGACCGGCAGGCCGAGCTTGCCGACGGCAGAGTGCTGCAGGGCAGGCATCTGCTGCTGGCAACCGGGCTCCGGGACACCCTGCCGGACATTGCCGGTGCCCGGGAACGGTGGGGCCGGGACCTTTTGCACTGCCCCTACTGCCACGGCTGGGAGATGAGGAACCAGGCGCTGGCCATCCTGGGAACGGGGCAAAGCTCCGTCCAGCAGTCCATCCTGGTCCGGAGTTTCTCCGCAGAGGTGACCCTGATCGTCCAGGACGGACTCGAGCTTTCAGGCGATGACGTCCGTTCCCTTGAGGCTATGGGCGTGGACATTGTGGAGGGGGCAGCACAGCGGCTGCTCATCCGCGAGGACGCCCTGGACGCGGTGGTCCTGGCGGACGGCCGAACGGTCCCGTGCCGTGCCCTGTTCTGCGAACCGGTGGCCACTGTTGACCCTGCACTGGCCGACATACCGGGATGCACCCTGGACGCGGACGGGTGCCTGGAAACGGATGACAACGGCCGGACCGGGGCAGACCGGATTTGGGCCGTCGGGAACGTCACCGATCCGTCCGGCCAGGTGGTGCCGGTAGCCGGTGACGCCTACCGGCTGGCGGTGGCGCTGAACGCACAGCTGCTGGAGGAGGACACCGAGGCGGCGCTCAGCGGCGGGGAGCGAGCAGCGGCGAGCCTTTGACTCCGTCGCCGTCCGTCATTCCGTCCAGGACAAACCTCAGCGCCTCAACCGAGGTGCGCCGCGGAGTCCAGCCCAGCAGATCCCGTGCCCGTGAGGTGTCCATAATGGGAGCGCCGGCAGCCATGTCTATCCAGCCCGGATCGGTGCGCTGCAGGTGTGCGGCCCAGGTCAGGCCAACGACGGCGCGCACCAGTTTCACCGGAATGTTCAGCAGCCGCCGGGCGCCCAGCACTCCGGCGAGCAGCTCCGGGGTGATCACCGGATCGGCGGCAATGTTGAAGGCACCCTCGGCCCGCTGGTCCACCACCCGCCAGTAAGCATCGGCCATGTCATCGGCGTGGACAATCTGGAAGGAGAACTCCTTCGGCAGGGGGATCAGCGGCAGGCGCAGCTTGTTCAGGATGAACTTGGGCACCAGCGGGCCCAGGAAGTAATTGCCAATTTCGGTGCCGGCATCCGAGGATAAGATCAGTCCGGGACGGAGCCGGGCTACCGGTATCTCCGGATACTCGCGTTCAAATTTGTCCAGCAGCGCTTCCTGCTCGCCCTTGTGCCGGCTGTAGTGGGAGCTGGCGATGCCGCGCGCGGGCCACGACTCATCGGTGAGCCGGTCCTTGGGGGCGGGGGAGTAGGCGCCCACGGACGACGCGCAGACAAACTGGCGCACCCCCGCGGCCGCCGCGGCGGCCAGGGCGTTTTCGGTGCCGTGCACGTTAATGCGGTGCAGCTCCGCCTCGTCACGGTTGGGCTGGATGGCCCAGGCGAGGTGGACGACGGCGTCGGCTCCCTTCAGTGCCTCGGTCAGCTTTTCCCGGCCCTCACTCGTGGCGATGTCGATACTGTGCCACTCGACGCCGTCGTACGGAGGGGTGCCGCCGTCCGGAATCCGTCGGGCGATCCCCATAATCTCCAGGCCGTCCGGCCGTTCGCCGCGGGCCTGGGCCAGCCGGCGCAGCAGGGCTGTGCCAACATTTCCGGTTGCTCCAATGACAGCTACTCGCATGTGGCTTGTTCCTCCGGCTTTGGGTGTTGGGATACGCAGGCGCTGCCCTCGACTCTACCGGGGAGACGGGCGGCAGAGCAGGGGGCAGCCGGGACCGGTTCGGAGCCACTAGTGTTGAGTGCAGGATCAGGCACACGCACCCGAACGAGGATTCCCATGGCTGAGAACACGGCAACAGACCAGGACAACGGCTCCGGCTTCAGCACTCGCGGAGCCTATGTCACCGGCGGTACGGAATACACCCGGGACACCAACTACATCGAAACGCGGATCACGCGCGACGGCCGGGACGGTTATCCGGTGGAAGCCGGCAGATACCGGCTGATCGCAGCACGGGCCTGCCCCTGGGCCAACCGGACCATCATTGTGCGGCGCCTGCTGGGTCTTGAAGATGCCATTTCGCTGGGCACCCCCGGCCCCACCCACGATGCCCGGAGCTGGACCTTTGACCTGGATCCGGACGGGAGGGACCCGGTGCTGGGGATCGAACGCCTGCAGGAGGCGTTCTTCCGCCGCACACCCGGCTACAGCCGCGGCATCACCGTACCGGCCGTCGTGGACATTCCCAGCGGCGCCGTGGTGACCAACAATTTTCCGCAGATCACCGAGGATTTCTCCACTGAGTGGAAGGACTTCCACCGCGAGGGTGCCCCGGACCTGTTGCCTGCAGAGCACATGGAGGAAATGCGGGCCGTCAACAAGCGCGTCTTCACCGAGATCAACAACGGCGTGTACCGCTGCGGCTTCGCCGGATCGCAGGAGGCGTATGACGCCGCCTATGACCGGCTGTGGGCCGCAATGGACTGGCTGGAGGACAGGCTCTCCCGCCAGCGCTACCTCATCGGCGACACCATCACCGAGGCCGACGTCCGCCTGTTCACCACCCTGGTCCGCTTCGATGCGGTCTACCACGGCCACTTTAAATGCAACCGGAACAAGCTCACCGAGATGCCGAACCTTTGGGGCTACGCCCGGGACCTGTTCCAGACGCCGGGCTTTGGCGACACTGTCGACTTCGAGCAGATCAAGGCCCACTACTACATCGTCCATGAGGACATTAACCCCACGGGTATCGTTCCCAAGGGGCCGGATTTGTCCGGGTGGCTCACCGAGCATCACCGGGAGCAGCTCGGCGGCCGGCCGTTCGGCAACGGAACCCCTCCGGGACCTGTGCGTCCGGGCGAAGAGGTGGCACCGGGACACGGCGCGCGCTGATTGCTTTCCGCCCGGCGAATAGGGCACAGAAACGTTTCTTAAGGACCGGGACCGTAGGTTAGCCTTACTTAAGATCATTCCGTCTTAAGGAGGTGCCGCGGTGGGCGTGAACGCCAGCTCCTCCGCACCGGCACCTAAAACCCTCCGCTTTGCCGGGACGGAAGGGCAAATACCGTCCCGCCGCACGGCGGTTCCCCGGAACGGCCGCCGGGCGGCCCTGCTGGCGGCCGCGATCGGCGTGCTGGCGCTGGCCTGCCTGGCATCCGTGGCCTTCGGCGCACGGGCGCTGTCCTTTGGGACCGTGCTCGAAGCCCTGACCTCCTACGATCCCGGCAACGGAGACCATGCGGTGGTGGTGTCGAGAATTCCCCGCACCGTTCTTGGCCTGCTGGCAGGCGGCGCACTGGGGCTGGCCGGGGCCGCCATGCAGGGCGTGGCCCGCAATCCACTGGCGGACCCCGGAATTCTGGGGGTCAACGCCGGAGCGGCTTTCTTTGTGGTGCTCGGCATTTACGGGTTCGGCATTTCCACCTTCCTTGGCTACATCTGGTTTGCGCTGGCCGGCGCGGCACTGGCCGCCGTCCTTGTGTACACCGTGGCGAGCCTGGGCAGGGAAGGCGCCACTCCGGTCAAACTGGCCCTCGCCGGGGCGGCCCTGTCCGCCGGACTGAGTTCACTCATGAGCGCAGTGCTGGTTTCCAGCCAGCAGACACTGGACATCTTCCGTTTCTGGCAGGCGGGCAGTCTGTCCGGTCGGGGCTGGGACGTGATCAGCGCCGTCGTTCCCTTCCTGGCAGCCGGCGCCGTCATCACGCTGTGCGCCGGCCGGGCACTGAACGGTCTGTCCCTGGGGGATGACGTGGCCCGGGGGCTGGGGCAGCGGGTGGGCCTCAGCCGCGGCATCACTGCCCTGGGAGTGGTGCTGCTGTGCGGTGCCGCCACGGCCGCCGTAGGCCCGATCGGCTTTGTCGGCCTGGTGATCCCGCACATGGTCCGGTCCTTCACCGGGCCGGACTACCGGTGGATCCTTCCCTTTTCCCTGGTCCTGGCGCCGGTGCTGCTGATCATTGCCGACATCATTGGGCGCCTAGCCCTCCCGCCGGGAGAAATTCCAGTGGGCGTCATGACCGCCGTCATCGGAGCCCCTGTCTTTATTTGGCTCGTCCGGCGGCGGAAGCAGGCCCAGCTGTGAGCGCATTGCTGGACCGTTCCGCAACCGGACCGGGAGCCCTCCTGGTCCGCGCCGCCCGCCGCCGGTCCCTGAAACGCGGCCGCGTGGTGGCCACTGTCCTGGCGGCCGCCGTCGTCGTTCTCTTTGCAGTCAGTATCCTGCTGGGCACCTACACCGTCACCATCCCGGACTTCTTCCGGATACTCGGCGGGGAACAGATTCCCGGTGCCACGTTCATCGTGATGGAGAGCAAGCTGCCGCGCGCCGTTATAGGACTTCTGGTGGGTGCCGCCTTCGGGATTTCCGGCAGCATTTTCCAAACCATGCTGCGCAACCCGCTGGCCAGCCCGGACATCATTGGCATCAGCTACGGAGCCAGTGCCAGTGCCGTGGTGGCCATAGTGGTCTTCGGTGCCGCCGGGACAACTGTTTCCCTGGCCGCCCTGTGCGGAGCCCTGGTTGTCGCGATGGCCATCTACCTGCTTTCCCGGCGCGGCGGTGCAGCCGGTTACCGGTTGATTCTGGTCGGCGTCGGCTTCGCCGCCGTTATGCAGGCCGTGGTGACCTTTTTGATGACGCGTGCCGATGTGCGGACCGCTTCCCAGGTGCTGGTCTGGCTGAACGGTTCGCTGAACTCCAGCAACTGGGACCGTGCCGCCGTTCTGGCCCTGGCCCTGCTTGTGCTGCTGCCCGTTACTGCGGTCCTTGCGCGCCGGCTGCGCGGGCTGGAGCTGGGAGAGGACACAGCAGCGGGGCTTGGACTGCGGGTTGAGGCGTCCAAACTGGGGTTGCTGGTTGCCGGGGTGGCTCTGGCTGCCGTGGCCACCGCTGCTGCGGGACCAGTGGCCTTCATTGCCTTTCTCTCCGGCCCGATTGCCAGGCGCCTGCTGGGCGGGCGGCACTCGCTAACGGTCTCCGCCTTGGTGGGCGCCGTCATCGTGCTGGCCGCAGATTTTGTCGGAGCCAATCTGGTTCCCGGTGTTTCACTGCCCGTGGGCGTGGTGACAGGTGCCCTCGGGGCGCCGTTCCTGCTGTGGCTGCTGGTGACTTCCAACCGTGTAGGCCGAGGAGGCTGAGATGGACAATACCCCTGACCCGAACACCCTGAGCGCACAGGATCTGGTTCTTTCCTACGGCGAGCGCCTGGTGGTGGACGGTTTGTCGGTCACACTCCCCGCCGGGCAGATCACGATCATTGTCGGCGCCAATGCCTGCGGCAAATCCACACTGCTGCGCGGCCTCTCGCGGCTGCTCAAACCTGCCGGCGGCACGGTGCTGCTGGGCGGAAGGGACATCCATTCCAGGCCTGCCCGCGAGGTGGCACGCATCCTGGGCCTGCTGCCCCAGACTCCGGTGGCGCCGGACGGCATCACCGTGGCGGATCTGGTGGGCCGCGGCCGCTACCCGCACCAGGGCTGGTTCCGCCAGTGGACACCCGGGGATGACGACGCCGTTGCCGCCGCACTGGAAGCCACCGGCACTCTGGACCTGGCGGAGCGGAACGTTGATGAGCTCTCGGGAGGCCAGCGCCAGCGGGTGTGGATTGCCATGGCCCTGGCGCAGGAGACCCGGATTCTTCTGCTGGATGAGCCCACCACCTTCCTGGACGTCACCCACCAGATTGAAGTGCTGGACCTGATCACGGACCTGAATCGGCGGGCAGGCACCACCGTGGCGATCGTGCTGCATGACCTGAATCTCGCCGCCCGCTATGCAGACCACCTGATTGCAATGAAGTCCGGTGCCATCGCCGCTCAGGGCGCCCCGGCCGACGTCGTCACCGAAGACCTGGTCCGTGACGTTTTTGGTCTGGAATCCAGAGTCATTCCCGATCCTGTCTCCGGAACCCCTATGGTGGTTCCCATTGGCCGTCATCATGCGTTGCAGCCGGCTGATGAGGACCCTGCCAGAGGGGTGGGCTACCTGCCCAACCCGCACGACACCCTAACCGCACGCGAACCAAAAACCCGCCTGGAGGCCGCATCATGACTCAGGTCAGCACCCGCACCGGAGCAACAGCGGTACCCCGCAAGGCACGCCGTGCCTCAGGTGCCGGAGCCGTGATGTGCTTCGACGTCCATGTGCGGCGGGTCCAGCGCCTGAGCGAAAACTTCCAGCGCATCACCTTTGCGGGTCCGAGCCTTTCCGAGTTTGGGATCCAGGGACAGACCCACGATCTGCGGATCAAGGTGGTGGTTCCTTCGATTGCTGCCGACGGCACCCGGATTCCGGTGCCGGAGTTCGACTGCACTGATACCGCCTGGTACCGGAACTGGCTGCAGCTGGACGCGGCTGTGCGCGGTTCCATGCGCACCTACACCGTCCGTGCTGCCCGGTGCTCGGGTGCCGAGCCGGAGATCGACGTCGATTTTGTCCTGCACTTCGATGAAGAGGGCAGGGGCGGCCCCGCGTCCAGCTGGGCTGCCGCTGCGGAACCGGGGGACCGGGTGAGCATCATTGGGCCCAACGCCGCCCACTGTGTCACGGCGGAGTCTTACGGCGGGATTGAATGGCGTCCCGGGATGGCCCGCCACATCCTGCTGGCGGGCGACGAAACGGCCGTACCGGCGATCACGGCCATCCTGGAGAGCCTGCCCCGGGATGTGACCGGCCACGCCCTGCTGGAAGTTCCAACAGCCGCCGACGAGCAGCAGGTGTCCACGGAATCCTCGGTCCGGGTGAGCTGGCTTGCCCGAAGCGGCCGGCCCCACGGTGAGCTGCTGGACGCCGCTGTCCGGGAGGCCGTGGCGCTTCCCGGATGGGCCTCCGTGGACGGTGCGCCGGTCCCGCCCCGCCCCCGGATCGAAGACATCAACGTGGACGAAACCATCCTTTGGGAGACACCTCAGCGGCTTACTCCGGCGGTCGTCCAGGGAACACCCAACCCGCACACGCCGTCGGGCGCGCTGCCGTTCTACGCCTGGATTGCCGGCGAGGCCGCCGTGGTCCGCGGGTTGCGCCGCTATCTGGTGAGCGAAGCCGGAATTGACCGCAAACAGGTTGCGTTCATGGGCTATTGGCGCAGGGGACGCGCCGAAGGCTAAGGTTCGGAGCCACCTCTACGGAGTGTGATCTGCCGCCAAGGGATGACTGACCTTCATCACAATTGCTTTCATCCCAAAGTGCCGCGTCGGTAAAGTGAAACGAGTGGGAGCCTGGCTCCCGCCTATGAGAACTATTGCTGTTCACTGCCCCTTTGCCGACAACTGCACAAGAGGTGATGGATTACGACGAAGTACTCAGATCATTTCACTGAAATCCGGGAACGGCTTCTGCCGGAACTGCGGGACCGTATCCTGCCGGACCTGCGGGAAAAGGTCCTCAGCTGGACCACAGAAAGCGCACCGCCCGGAAAGAGTATTTCCTCGAGACTTGCAAAGCACTGGCCGGAGACAATGAGGTACCGGCTCGAAAAGGTACCGGCGGCCGTTCAATCCCTGCCGGCAGACCTGCGCTGGCTGTCCACCCCCGCTCGCAAAACCTGTGCCCTCGGGGCCGGGGCGGCGCTGGTGCTCGGGTCGGCCGTGGCAGGCACTGCCCACAGCGCCGGGCAGGATGCGCTCCTTTTGGAGCGGGCATCTGTGACTTCCGAACTGTCCGCGGAACACGGAGACAGCTCTGCGGAACCCGGAGAGAATTCCGGGGAGCCGGCCGAAGCGCCCCCTGCGGAAAACGGCCAGGGATCCACGACGCCTGTGGAGGAGGCGCCCGCAGAACCGGCTCCGGAACCCCCGTCGGTGCCGCTGGACGAGCTGCGCGTCACGTCTCCGTTCGGCTGGCGGGAAAACCCGCTGCTTGGAAACGGTGCACTGGAATGGCACACCGGAATTGATTTCGGTGCCAATCTGGGCACACCCGTCAAATCAATTGCGCCTGGCACCGTGGTGTATGCGGAATATCACCAGTACGGCGGACTGCGGGTTGTTGTTGACCACGGAGACGGTGTCGAAACCACCTATAACCACCTGAATGACATCTTTGTCGAGGTGGGCCAGTGGGTGGATATCAACCAGGAGGTCGGGGCCGTTGGAAGCACCGGAAACTCCACCGGACCTCACCTGCACTTTGAAGTGCTGAAAGATGGCGAATATCAGGATCCCGCAGTCTGGATGGGACTCTAGCAACGAAGGCCGCTGCCCCTGGCCCGGGGCAGCGGCCTTCTAGACTTCAGGGTCGGTCAGAATGGCCGGATCCTTCTCACCCTGCGGCATCCGAACCCGCAAAGCGCTGGGATCGACGCGGAAAGCCACATGCGAGGCCTTGCCCAGGTGGTCACCGTCAACTTCGAATTCCTGCGGGGTCTGCGTGAAGATTTCAGCTTCCTTGCACTGGTAATACTCCACGGAAGTTCCCTTGCCCTTCCCCCGGCGCAGCAGTCCGGCCACAACACCGAGCCAGCCCAACCGCCCCTTGGGGGCCATGGTCATGATGTCCAGCAGCCCGTCGTCAATCCGGGCACCGGGGAAAATCTCCAGGCCGCCCATGATCTTTCCGCAGTTGCCGCCCATCACGCTGCGGGGAAAGCCGGAGATCTCCTTGCCGCCGTCGAGCCGGATGGTGCTCTTGACCGGTTTGCCTGGCAGGTTTCGGACACCAGCGTCAATGTAGGCCAGCCAGCCGACGCGGTCCTTGAGCGTGTCGTTCGTATCGCCCATGAGAGCGGCGTCGTACCCGAGCCCGGCCATGACCAGGAAAACGTCGCCTTCCAGCGCGCGGTCCAGGGTGACGTGGACGACGTCGATATTGCGGTCCGTTCCGGTAAGGGCGGCGGTAACCGCGGCCTCCGGATCGTCGACGGCGATATCCAGATTGCGGGCCAGTAGGTTCCCCGTTCCAAGCGGGATGAGCCCCAGCGGCGTGTCAGTGCCTGCCAGTTCGGCGGCAACACAGCGTACGGTTCCGTCGCCGCCGGCCGCGATCACCACATCCACGCCGGCTTCCAGGGCCTCTTTGGCCATGCCGCGCCCCGGATCCTCCTTGGTGGTTTCCAGCCACAGCGGCTCATCCCAGCCCTGGTCCCGGCAGGCGCTCTCAACCAGGGCGCGGATGTCCACATCGGTCTTTTTGATGGGGTTCATGATGACTGCGGCACGTTGGCGCGGTCCGGCTGCTGAGCTGGCCATGGGTTCCTTTGGTTGCTCGCGGTGTACTGCGAAACGGTGACGGTATTGTTCAGAGTCTAATCCGCCGGGCGTGCAGCTAGCTGTCAATGCGGAAACAACAGAATCAACTTGTACCCTGTGGGAGTGACTTTTACTTCTCGGTATGTGGCTTTGGGCGATTCATTCACTGAAGGCGTGGGGGACTGGGATGACTCCCTGCCCAACGGGGTGCGGGGCTGGGCGGACCGCGTCGCCGAGCAGCTGATCCTCGCCGAAGACTCCTGGGGATACGCCAATCTGGCGATCCGCGGCAAGAAACTGCATCAGGTCCTGGCGGAACAGGTGGACGCCGCCATCGCACTGGAACCAACGCTGGTGAGCATTTACGCAGGCGGCAACGACATTCTGCGCCCCCGGGTGGACATCGACACACTGATGGACTCGTACGACGGCGCCATTGCCAAGCTGCGTGCCTCCGGCGCCGCTGTGCTGATGTTCACCGGATTCGATTCGGGCCGGTCACCGGTGTTTGGGGCCACCCGGGGGCGGACGGCGCTGTACAACGAGCTGGTGCGCGAGGTCGCTGACCGCCACGGTGCCGAGCTCGTGGATTACTGGCGCATGAAGGAACTGCAGGACGAAAGGTACTGGGACATAGACCGGTTGCACATGGCCCCGGCCGGACATATGTTCACCGCCAAGAAAGTCCTCGAAGTCCTGCGCCGCACCGACACCATCGATGTCCCGGAGCTGGACGAGCTGCCTGCGCGGACCCGTGCCGAGCAACTGCGCCGTGATGCCCAGTGGGCTCGGGAATACCTCGGACCGTGGGTCGGGCGCCGGCTGCGGGGGGTTTCCTCAGGTGACAATCTGACCCCTAAATACCCGATTCCGGTACACCCCAAAGTTCCGGTCCGTTCCTGAAAAAGGGCCCCGGATCGGTGCGTAAAACCTCCGGGGTGAGGTGATTCACAGAATTCCCCAAGAGCCCAATGACTGCATGGGTGTTTTCCCGGCAAATGGTGTCCTGAACGCATCATCAGAACGCTGATAATTCGGTAACCCCCGCTGTTTTTCCTAAACTTGTTGGTCTGCCTGACGCCTGTTGCGGCGTCCGGCCGGTTGCTTCCGATACACGCAGCTGACTTCTAGGAAAGAAAGCCAACATGCCTAAAGATGCACCCACTCTCCGCCGCCCCGTCCTGAGGCGCCGGCGCCTGAAGGTTGACGACGTGAATGTTGTCGACAAATCGATGATGAAGAAAGCCGTGGGCGGAACCGTCGTCGGCAACACCATGGAATGGTTCGACATTGGTGTCTACGGCTATCTTGCCGTCACCATGGGAGCGGTTTTCCTCTCCGAGGCCGACGCCTCCGCCCAGCTGATCTTCAGCCTGGGCGTTTTCGCTGCCACTTTCCTGGCCCGCCCGCTCGGCGGAATTGTCTTCGGCCGGCTCGGCGATCGTCTGGGCCGCCAGAAGACACTGGCCACCACTCTGATGCTGATGGCCGGCTCAACGTTCGTGATCGGCCTCCTCCCCGGCTACGACCAGATCGGCATGTGGGCTCCGGTGCTGCTGGTCCTCATGAAGCTGCTCCAAGGCTTCTCCACCGGCGGCGAGTACGCCGGTGCCACAACCTTCGTGACGGAGTACGCCTCCGATAAGCGCCGCGGCTTCCTCTCCAGCATTCTTGATCTCGGCAGCTACATGGGCTTTGCCCTCGGCGCCGGGGTCGTGTCCATCCTGCAGCTGACGCTCAGTGCCGAAACCATGCTCGACTGGGGCTGGCGCATTCCCTTCCTCGTTGCAGGCCCCCTGGGCCTGATCGCCATTTACTTCCGGCTCAAGATTGAAGAGTCACCGGCCTTCCAGGCCACCCTGGATGCGCAGGAGGAGAACGCCGCTTCGGGGAACCCCGACAGCGAAACGGTACCTCCGGGAACGCTGGCCATGATTGGCCTGTACTGGCGCCCGATCATCGTCGCCATGGTCCTGGTAGCTGCAGCCAACACTGTCGGTTATACCCTGACCTCCTACATGCCGTCCTACCTCACCGACTCAATGGGATACGACGCCGTGCACGGCACCCTGCTGACCATCCCCGTCCTGGTGGCGATGGCGTTGTGCATTCCCCTCTGCGGAAAGCTGTCGGACCGCATCGGCCGCCGTCCGGTGCTGCTGATGGGCGCCGGGTCCACCATCGTGCTGGCCGTTCCGGCGTTCCTGCTGATTGCCCACGGCCCTGTCTGGTCGACCCTGCTGGGACTGGGCCTGCTGGCCGTTCCCGTGACCCTCTACGTGTCCAACCTCGCCTCGGCGCTTCCGGCACTGTTCACCACGGCGAGCCGCTACGGCGCCATGGGCATCTCCTACAACTTCGCCGTGGCGATCTTCGGCGGCACCGCACCGCTGATCATGCAGGGGCTGATCAATCTGACCGGCAATGACCTGATGCCGGCATTCTGGCTGATGGCAACTTCCGTTGTGGGAGCAGTGGCCGTCTACATCATGAAGGAATCCGCCAACCGGCCCATGCCCGGGTCCATGCCCAGCGTGGATACTCACGCCGAGGCACGCGAGCTTGTGGCAACCCAGGATGAGAACCCCCGGCTCGACGTCGATTCCCTGCCGTTCGGTGTGGAAGGCACCGGGGCGCCTAAACAACAGGACAGCTAAGCGCGCCGGCCCCGCCCGCCGAATCATTGAAGGCTCAAGCAACCATGGGAGTATAGACAAATGAGCGACACCGAGTTCTCCTCCGTCCCCTGGCTGAGTCCCGATGAACGACGGGCGTGGCTGGCTCTTTACGCCGTGGCCACACGGCTCAACCCCACACTCGATGCAGACCTGTCCAAGCGGGCACGGATCACGCTTTTCGATTACCACGTGCTGGCGATGACCTCCGAGGCACCGGAGCGTGCGCTGCCGATGAGTGAACTGGCAGCCCGCTCCAACGCATCCCTCTCCCGGCTTTCGCACGTGGTGAAGAAACTTGAGGGCCGCGGCTGGATGGAACGCTCGCAGTCGCCCGACGACGCCCGCGTCACCATGGCCGCGCTCACGGACGAGGGTATGGCAGCCCTGGCTTCACTCGCTCCCGACCACGTCCGCTCGGTCCGGGATCTGGTCTTCGACGGACTGGACGCCCGCGACGTGAGTGACCTCGAACGCATTGGCCGGCGCATCCTGGGCCGGCTGGAACCGGGCAACAGCATCGTTGAAGACAACACCCCCGCCGATCCCTCCTGAGAGCGGCGTCAGGGCATTTTGTTAGCCTTGGTGTAAATGGAGAGCAGTCAACACGCCCCCCCCCAGCGAGAGGTACCACATGCACACCCCCCGCATTCTGACACTGATTCTTGCCGGCGGAACGGGAGGCCGCCTTGGCTCCCTCACGGACCACCGGGCCAAGCCTGCCATGCCGGTTGCCGGCTCCTACCGCCTGATCGATGTTCCCCTGTCAAACCTCCACAACAGCGGGCTGTCCGACGTCTGGATCGTGGAGCAGTACAAGCCCAAATCACTCAACGACCATTTGGTCAGCGGCCGCCCCTGGGACCTGGACCGGACCAACGGGGGCCTGCGGGTGCTGCCGCCCTATCAGGGCGGCGAAGGGGAGGGGTTTGCGCAAGGCAATGCTGACGCTCTGTACCGCCAGGCCGACTACATCCGCGATTATGATCCGGACCTGGTCCTGGTGCTCAGCGCCGACCATCTCTACCGGCTCGATTACCGGGAGGTTCTTGCCACCCATGAGCGTTCCGGTGCTGCCCTGACCGTGGTTACGACCAAGATCCGCAGGAACCCCTCCGACCACGGTGTGGTGGAGGCGAAGGACGGCTTCGTGACCGGCTTTGAGTACAAGCCGGAGAAGCCCAAAACCGACCTCGTGGCTGCCGAAATCTTCCTTTACGACGCAGCCGTGCTCCTGAACGCCATGGATGAGCTGATGGAAAGGGACGGCCAGCTGGAGGATTACGGCGACCAGCTGATTCCCTACCTGGTGGAGACGGAAAAGGTGGCCGAACATCGTCTGGAGGGCTACTGGCGGGACATGGGCACGCCGAGCAGCTACCACGAGGGCCACATGGACCTGATTGACGGCCGCGGGCTGGACTTCGATGACCCTCAATGGCCCATCCTCAGTGCCTCACCGCGCCGGCTGCCCGGTTTCGCCGGCGAGGCGGCCCGGGTTTCCAGCAGCCTCCTCGCGCCGGGCTCCCGGGTGGAAGGCAGCGTCCGGCGCAGCGTCCTGGGGGCCGGCGTTCTGGTGGAAGCCGGCGCTGAAGTGGAGAACTGCGTTCTCCTGGGTGACGTGAAGATCCGTTCCGGCGCAAAGCTGCGCAACGCCATTGTGGATGCCGGCGCAGTGGTGGGCGGCGGCACCGAACTCGACGGCGCTGAGCTGGATCCGGAGGCGGCAGTGGTGGTTGTCGGGGCGGACGGGGCAGTACAAACGCCGTCGTCGCCGTCTAAAGGGTGAGGTCAGGCACCTTTAACGGGTACAGTATCCCGCCGGTTTGAACGAAAGCCGGGTTGCCCCTAGGATAGAGAGGCGTTAAGTTGCGCCTATGTTCGAGAGAGATGCCGTAAGGCGGGCCTGGAGACATTTGCGCGGCCACCCGTATAAACCTAGAATTGAAGGCTGTCCCGGCAGATACTGCTTGGCATCCTGAACTTCACCGTCTTCCCCGCGGCGAGGCACTTCGGCTGGATCTCACCCCGCCAGGTCAACCTCCGGAAAGTCGCAGTAATAACGGTGTCAAAACTGGTGGCGGGACGCTCTTTATGGCAGGTGCTTAGGCAAACGCCCTGTGTCTGTTTTTTGAGGACCGTCATATTTACTACAACTGGAGGAGAGATCATGGCAGCTTATTGCCAGGTCACCGGAGCCATCCCCGGCTTTGGTCACAGCATTTCGCACTCGCACCGCCGCAACAAGCGCCGGTTCGACCCGAATATTCAGAAGAAGCGCTACTGGGTTCCGTCCCTGCGCCGCAATGTGACGCTGCAGGTTTCGGCCCGCGGCATCAAGACGATTGACGTGCGCGGTATCGACGCCGTCATCACTGACCTTATCGCGAAGGGTGTGAAGCTCTAGTGGCTAAGGACAAGGACGTACGTCCGATCATCAAGCTGAAGTCGACCGCCGGCACCGGGTACACCTACGTGACCCGCAAGAACCGTCGTAACGACCCGGACCGCATGGTCCTGAAGAAGTACGACCCCAAGGTCCGCCAGCACGTCGAATTCCGTGAGGAGCGCTAAGAATGGCAAAGAAGTCAAAGATTGCCCGCAATGAGCAGCGCAAGGTCATTGTTGAGCGCTACGCTGCGAAGCGCCTCGAACTGAAGAAGACCCTGGTGGATCCGAACGCTACCGACGAAGCCCGCGAAGCTGCACGCCTCGGCCTGCAGAAGCTTCCGCGCAACGCCTCGCCGGTACGCCTTCGCAACCGTGACCAGATTGATGGCCGCCCCCGCGGTACCCTCCAGAAGTTCGGTATCTCGCGTGTGCGTTTCCGCAACATGGCCCACGCAGGCGAACTGCCCGGCGTGAAGAAGTCCAGCTGGTAAGCACTGCTTAACTAAGCTTTCAAAAGGGCGGCAACCTGCGGGTTGCCGCCCTTTTGCATGCCCCGGAGCTGTTTGGCGGCGGGTGTGCGTAAAATCCGCGCCGTTGCAAGGAAACAGGCTAAGGGCCTCGATGGGGTAAATGGCACCTTTTTCTGGGCTGAGAGCTGAAAAAACCGCGAAAAACAGCGGATTTTTCCTGATTTCCGGGCGCGGACTGGTAAGTTTCCAACAGTGGCGGTTTCGCATCCGTGATCCGCTCGAGCTAACACCTAGTCCAGGAGGACATAAATTGGCTATGAACCGCAGTGAACTTGTTGCAGCAGTGGCAGAGAAGTCCGGCAACAGCCAGACGGCAGTGAACGGCGTTCTCGACGCTGTCTTCGACATCTTCGCAACCTCCGTTGCCAATGGCGAGAAGATCACCATCCCCGGATGGCTCGCAGTCGAGCGCACTGACCGCGCTGCCCGCACGGGCCGCAACCCGCAGACCGGCGAAACCATTCAGATCCCGGCAGGCCACAGCGTCAAGCTGACCGCCGGCTCCAAGCTGAAGGCTGCTGTCTCCACCAAGAAGTAACCTCCGTTCCTGAGGCAAGGGCCGGCGCCGGAGGGCGCCGGCCTTTTTTGTGCAATTAGCCCAAATTTCTACCGGGGGTAGAGAATAGGTATCGTGCCTAAAACTGCCAACACCGATACCGCCGGCGCCCGCCTGCCGTCCGGCGCTTCCACGTCTGCCGGAGCCGTTCGGGGCGGCTGGCTCGCCGCCGCCGCTGCCGTCCTGTTCACGGCCCTTGCCGGGGCGCTGGTCTTCTCCGGTGCCGCCGCGGCCCAGCAGCTTTCCGACCCCGGTGCACTGACCCGATGGGCCATGCCTGTTGTCAAGGCCGTGCAGAACGGTGCCATGGCAGCGGTCATTGGAGCGCTGGTGTTCTCAGTCGCCATCCTGCCAAAGTCGCTGAAGTTCACGCGGTCCCGCAAGGTCCGGGCGGATGAGCCGGAACACCCCGCCTTCGCCCGCGCCATGTCACTGGCAGGGTTCGCCGCCGCGGTCTGGACGCTGGCCGCCGTTGGCGTGCTGCTCTTCACCTACTCGGATGTCTCCGGCCTGCCGCTGAGCGCGGAGGCAAGTTACACGCAGGGCCTTGGCGCCTTCGTCACCGACTTCTCCACCGGCCGCGCCTGGTTGGCGGTGAGCATCATTGCAGCAGTGGTCACCACCCTGGCCTTCGGTGTCCGGTCCCTGAACGGTCTCGCCGCCACCACCGTGCTGGCCGCCGGGGCCATCATCCCCATCGCGCTCGTCGGCCACTCAGCAGGCGGCGACGACCACAGTGCCGCCGTGAACTCCATCGGGCTGCACCTGGCCGGTGTGTGCCTGTGGATTGGCGGACTCATTGTCCTGGCTGTTGTCTCGCGCCAGCTGGGTCCCATTACGGGCGTGGTGCTGCGCCGCTACTCCGCCCTTGCCGGTTTCGCCTTCGCGCTGGTCTTCCTGTCCGGCGTCATCAACGCCTCCCTGCGCATCACTTCTCTTTCCCAGCTGAATTCCGAGTGGGGGAGTCTGGTTATTTTCAAGGCCGCGGCAACCCTGCTGCTGGGCGTGATCGGGTTCCTGCACCGCCGCTGGATCATTCCCCAGCTGCCCGCCAAGATTCCCGGCTCCGCCGCAGGCTCCAACGAGCAGGGCGGCCCCCGGGCGAAGAGCGCCAACCGCATTCTCTGGCAGCTGATCGGTGTGGAACTGCTGATCATGGCCGCTGTCTCCGGCGTGGCCGTGGCCCTGGGCCGCACCGCCACCCCGCGGCCGGAGGAGCTGCCGGCCAACGCGTCGCCGGCGCGGATCCTCACCGGATATGACCTGCCGCCGGAACTGACGAATGAACGCTACCTCACCGAGTGGCGCTTCGACTGGCTGTGGGTCGCGATCGTGCTTGTCCTGGCGATTTCCTACATTGCCGGAATGGTCAAGGTGCGCCGCCGCGGTGATAAGTGGTCAATTGTTCGTGCCCTGTGCTGGCTGTTTGGCCTTGCTGCGCTGACCTACGTCACGTCCGGTGCCCCTGCCGTGTACGGCATGGTGCTCTTCAGCACCCACATGCTGGCCCATATGTCCCTGACCATGGTGGTTCCGCTGTTCCTGGTGCTCGGTGCCCCCGTAACACTGGCGCTGAAGGCGCTGACACCGCGCGGGGACGGCACCCGCGGGATCCGGGAGTGGATCCTCGTCGGCGTGCACTCGTGGTTCTCCAAACTGGTCACCAACCCCATTTTCGCGGCCGTCAACTTTGCCGGGTCCATCGTGATCTTCTATTACTCGGAGCTGTTCGGGTTCGCCCTGCGCCAGCATGTGGGCCACGAACTGATGGTTGTGCACTTCCTGCTGACCGGCTACATCTTTGTCCTCACCATGATCGGCATCGACCCGCTGCCCTACCGGGCGCCGTATCCGCTGCGCCTGGTGATCCTGCTGGCCACGATGGCCTTCCACGCCTTCTTCGGCGTGGCGGTCATGGGCGGAACCTCCCTGATCCAGGCCTCCTACTTTGGAAACATGGGCCGGGACTGGGGACTGTCGGCCCTCGCTGACCAGCAGCTCGGCGGATCCATCATGTGGGGCCTGGGCGAGATTCCCACTGTCATGGTGGCCATTGGGGTGGCGCTGCAGTGGTCCCGGACTGACGCCCGCGAAACACGGCGTAAAGATCGGGCAGCCGAAAGGAATAATGAGGCTGAGCTGGCCGCTTACAACAACATGTTTGCCAATCTGGCCAAGCGGGATGCCAGCAGCTCTGAAGGAGACCGTTAATGACTGAAACTGTGCGCACCGGATACCGGGTGCGGGCCTCCGCCCTGGAGGGCCGCAACTGGCTGAACACCGGCGGCCGCCAGCTCGGGCTGGAAGACCTGCGCGGGAAGATCGTGCTTCTGGACTTCTGGACCTTCTGCTGCATCAACTGCCTGCACGTCCTGGACGAGCTTCGCCCGCTGGAGGAGAAGTACTCCGACGTGCTGGTGACGGTGGGTGTGCACTCGCCCAAGTTCGAGCACGAGGCGGATCCCGTGGCCCTGGCAGCGGCTGTGGAACGCTACGAAATCCACCACCCGGTCCTGGACGACCCGGAGCTGATCACCTGGCAGGCCTACGCGGCCCGCGCCTGGCCAACCCTGGTGGTCCTGGATCCGGAAGGCTACATCGTGGCCAACCTGTCGGGTGAAGGTCACGCCGCCGGCCTCGAATCATTGATCAGCGAGCTCGTAGAAGAGCACGAAGCAAAGGGCACGCTGCACCGCGGAAACGGTCCGTATGTTCCGGCCGAACCCACCGCCGGCAACCTGCGTTTTCCCGGCAAGGCCGTTGCACTTCCCGGCGGGACCTTCCTGGTGGCCGATACCGGGCGCCACCGCCTCGTGGAACTTGAGGATGATCTCACCACAGTGCGCTCTGTTATCGGTGACGGCACGAAGGGGTGGCGCGACGGCGACGCCGGCACGGCACAGTTCAACGAACCCCAGGGCCTGGCCGTCCTGCCTGCCGCCGTGGCGGAGCAGACCGGGTACGACGTCGTGGTGGCGGACACGGTCAACCACCGGCTGCGCGCAGTGGCCCTGGCCTCCGGAACCGTCACCACTGTCGCCGGAAACGGCGTGCAGCGGCTCCTGGACGCCGGCAACCAGACAAAGCGGGCACCCGGCGCGGACCACCCCTCCGAAGCCGCCTCAGCGGCCGGCAGCGACGTACCCGGATCGGCGTCTGTGCAGCCGGCCCTTGGCTCCGACCCGCTGGCCGTGTCCCTGTCCTCGCCGTGGGACGTGACCTGGTCCACTGCGCTGGGCCGGCTGGTAGTGGCCATGGCCGGCACGCACCAGATTTTCAGCTTCGATCCGCTCACCGGCGCACTGGGCATCCTGGCCGGCACCGGGCTTGAAGGCCTGCTGGACGGCGACGGTGCCGAGGCCTGGTTTGCCCAGTCCTCCGGCCTGGCCGAAGACGCTGACGGCAACATCTGGGTCGCCGACTCGGAAACCTCAGCGGTTCGCCGTTTGGCCTTTAGTACAGCCGACGGCACCACACGGGTATCGGTCAGCACCGCCGTCGGAGCCGGGCTCTTTGACTTTGGCTTCCGCGACGGGCCTGCCGGGGAGGCGCGTTTGCAGCACCCGCTGGGAGTTGCAGTGCTGCCGGACGGTTCGGTGGCCATCGCCGACACCTACAACGGTGCTGTTCGCCGTTACGACCCCGCAACTGAAACCGTTTCCACCCTGGCCCGCGGACTCTCCGAGCCTTCCGGCGTCCTGGTGGACACCACTGCCGGGGAACCGCTGCTGATCGTGGTGGAAGCCAACAAACACGAACTGGTGCGGCTGCCGATTCCCAAGGAAGCCCAGTCGGTGGACGAGGGTGCCCGGCAGACACAGCGCCCTGCCAGCCCGATGGCCGCGGGCACGGTGGCGCTTTCCGTCCGCTTTGCCGCTCCCAAGGGCCAGAAGCTGGACGACCGGTGGGGAGATCCCACGCAGCTGAAGATCTCATCCTCTCCGGAGGAACTGCTGGTTTCCGGCGGCGGGACTTCCACCGGGCTGACGCGTGAGCTGGTGCTTTCGGACTCCGTGTCCGGCGGTGTTCTGCACATCACGGCACGCGCCGCGGCCTGCGACGGCGAGCCCGGCGGCGAGATCCCCGACCACGCCGCCTGCCACCTGTACCAGCAGGACTGGGGCATCCCGGTGACCATCGACGCCGCGGGAGACACTGAGCTCACCCTGGACCTGCGCGGGCTCGACTAGCGGAATCTGTGCGGCAATCGACTAGCCCGGCCACAGACATCCGGCCGGGCTAGTCGATCAGGGGAGTAACGGACACCTCGCCTGCACCAACGGACAGCTGCGCGGCGAAGCTGAAATCCTTCTCAACCTCCAGCGGGCTCTTGACGCCGCTGAAGAGGTCCGTCTGCTCAGCTGTGAGGCGGGCCTTGCCGTTGAGCGGGGAGAGTACCCACTTCCCCGACACCGAACGAATATTGACTTCCGGGTACTGCGTGATTTCCCAGACGATGGGCGGCTGGACCCGGTTGTCGGTGAAGTGGAAGAACGGACAGCCCGGCGGGGCGAGCCGGTCCTGGGCGCCGGTGCAGCCGGCGAGAAAATCGCGGACCTTGGCATCTACGGCATTTCTCAGGGCCTCGGTGGCCTCGGTTGCCAGGACCAGGGAGACGGTGTCACGCGGCGAAGTCAGGACTCCTGATTCCGCCGGGGCGGCGAAGAACTCCGATTCGTAGGAAGCTTCCACGCGGGTGGGATAGAAGGAAGCAAACGTGGTGGTCTCTTCAGGCAGGGCCACCTGAACGCCGTTGAGGACGGCTTCGCGCTGGCTGGGGGCGCTGACAGTCACCGTGGGAAGGACCGAAGGGACAAAGGACCACTGGTCAAAAAAGAACCAGTGCTTCTCAGTACGCGCCAGGCGGAAGGTGCTCTGCGCCTCCTCGGCGCCCATGGCATAGGTGACGTCAATATCCACCCTGTCCTCACCGGCGTCGCGGGGTTCACCGATCTGAACCAGCTCAAGGTCCGCGGCTGCGGCCCGCAGCGCGTCTCCGTCCAGCAGGGCGGCATTGGATTGCGGAACCGTGGCGGCCAGCAGGCCCAGGGCGCGTTCCCCGTCCCCTTCTTGGAGGGCGTCGAAGTAGCTGCTCACCTGGTGCCCCGGCCCGTACACCTTCGCATTGACGAAATAAATGACCACCACTGCCGCAGCGATGGTGAGCATGAGGGCAAGCAGCCACGTGGCCACTGCTTTGATTACCGATGTTGTTCCCTGCACCGATCAAACGATACCGGGTGAAACAGGAGAAGCCCGGACCGCGGGCCTGCCGCCGTCCGGGCTTCTCCGGGCAAATCCGCGGGAACTTAGTTTCCGCTGCCCACCTTGTCATTCTCGTGTGCCATGGCGATTTCTTCGGCACGTGCTGCGTTGGCTTCCTCGGTCAGCTCCGCACCTGCTTCGGCATCCCGGGTGAGGTTCTCCCCGGTCTCGGGATCGAACAGATGCACCTTGCGGGTGTCCAGCCACAGCTCGGCGTCGCGTCCTCCGCGGATGCGGGAGGCTGCGTCGATGGTAACCACAATCTGCGGCCGGAGCTCGTCGGCGTCCATATCCCGTGCCAAGTTGTCCAGGAGTTCCTTGACCTCAGGATCCGGGTGGAAGGGGATGTAGCCGTACTGCTCGTTGCCCAGCCATTCGGTGTGGCTGATGGGTGCGGTAAACGTTGAGCCGTGGTGAAGCTTGGCCTCGTCCACAAACTTGGCATCCTCAAAGAACTCCGGCCGCAGCCCTACGAGCACAATGTTCTTCCCCGTGGCCTTGCTGGCCTTATCCTGGGGAATCGTGATGTCGCCAACCGCAGTCCGGAGCACGTTGCCGTCCACCGTGGCCGGCAGGAAGTTCATCGACGGAGAGCCGATGAAGCCCGCGACAAAGAGGTTGATGGGCTGTTCATACAGTTCGCGCGGCGACGCCACCTGCTGCAGGATGCCCTTCTTGAGCACGGCTACGCGGTCGCCGAGGGTCATGGCTTCAGTCTGGTCGTGGGTCACATAGACGCTGGTGGTTCCCAGCCGGCGCTGCATCTGCGAGATCTCCGACCTCATTTGTCCGCGCAGTTTGGCGTCCAGGTTGGAGAGGGGCTCGTCAAAGAGGAAGGCATCCGCCTGGCGGACAATGGCGCGGCCCATGGCAACGCGCTGTCGCTGACCGCCGGAAAGGTTGGCAGGTTTCCGGTCCAGATGCTCAGTCAGCTCCAAGGTGGCAGCAGCGTCATTCACCAGCTTGTTCACCTGCTCATCGGTGTACTTGCCCTTGGCGAGGCGCAGCGGGAACGCGATGTTCTCGAAGACCGTCAGGTGCGGGTACAGGGCGTAGTTCTGGAACACCATGGCCAGGTTGCGGTCACGGGGTGCCTTGTCATTCACCCGCTCCCCGTTGATCAGCAGGTCTCCGGACGTGATGTCTTCCAGACCTACGATCATCCGCAGGAGGGTGGACTTTCCGCAGCCGGACGGGCCAACCAAGATGATGAACTCACCGTCTGCGATATCCAAGCTGACATCGTTGACGGCAGGGAAGCCGTCGCCGTATTTCTTGACGAGGTGGTTGAGGGTGATCGATGCCATGAGAATAAATCCTTTTCTTCGACCGGACGTAAGGAACTTAGCCCTTGACGGCGCCCTGGGTTAGGCCCGAGACGATCTGGCGCTGGAACGCCAGCACCAGCACTACAACGGGGATGGTGACAATAATTGCGGCCGCCGAGATGGCGCCCGTCGGTTCTTCGAACTGGGAGGCGCCGGTGAAGAAGGCCAAGGCTGCTGGAACCGGCCTTGCTGCATCGGTTGAGGTCAGCGAAATGCCGTACACGAAGTCATTCCAGGCGATGAAGAACGCGATGATCGCCGTGGTGAACACCCCGGGTGCCGCGAGGGGAACAATAGCCTTGCGGAAAGCCTGCCAGGTGGTGGCTCCGTCCACCTGGGCTGCCTGTTCCAGCTCCCAGGGAATCTGCCGGAAGAACGCTGACAGCGTCCAGATGGAAATCGGCAGGGTCAGGGACAGGTACGGAATGATCAGTCCGAGCCAAGTGTCATACAGCCCGATGTTGCGCCACAGGTTGAACAACGGAGTCACGATGGAAATTACGGGGAAGATCGAGACGCCGAGCGCAGTGGTCAGGATCAGCTTCTTGCCGGGAAAGTCCAGCCGTGCAATCGCGTAGGCACACAGGGTGGCCAGCACCACGGCAACAAACGTGGCGATCAGGGAGATGCCGATGGAGTTGCGCAGTGCGGAGAGGAAGAGATCCTGGGCGTCCCCCACAAGGATCTCTTCATAGTTGGTGGTGGACCACGTATTGGGGAGGAACGTTCCCGACGTGAGGTCGCTGGGGATCTTGAACGAGGTGGCGAGAATCGAGGCTACCGGGAACAGTGCATAGACGATCACCACGATCGAGATGATGGTCCAGATCAGCCTGCGACGAACAGGTGAGGATTTCACTAGTTACCCCCTCGTGCACCGGTGAGGTCCACCTTGAACAGTTTGATGGCGATGAAACAGATGATGATCACGCAAAGGAACAGCAGGACTGAAATCGCTGAGCCCATGCCAATCTCCAGCCGGGAAATCGAGGTGCGGTATGCCAGCAGCGACAGGACTTCGGTCCCGTAGGCACCGTTGGTCATGATGTAGACGTTGTCGAAGATCCGGAACGCGTCCAGCGCCCTGAACAGGACGGCAACCATGATGGCGGCCTTCATGTTCGGCAGGATCACCCGTGACATCCGCTGCCACCAGGTGGCACCGTCCACTTCCGCGGCTTCGGTCAGTTCTCCGGGAACCTGCGCCAGCCCGGCGAGCAGCAGGAGAGAAATGAACGGTGTGGTCTTCCAGATTTCGGAGGCGATAATCACGAACAGGGCGGTGGGCCCGTCGGCAAACCAGTTCAGGTCCGGGCTAATACCCGGCACCCAGTCGAACCAGTGGTTGATGTAGCCGGAGTTAATGTCGAAGGCGTAGAACCAGGCGAAGGCCGAAACCACGGTGATGATGCCGTAGGGGACCAGGATGGCTGTGCGCAGCCAGCCGCGGACGGCCTTCAATGCACTGTTCATCACCAGGGCCAGGGCAAAGCCCAGAACGAGTTCCACAGCCACGGTAATGACGGTGATCAGCAGCGTCACGCCGAGGTCGCGCCAGAAAACGCTGTCGGTGAGAATAACGCTGTAATTGCCGAGGCCAATGAATTCCCTGTCGCCCGGCGCCGTCAGCCGGTACTTGAACAGTGAATCCCACACGGCCAGGAGGATCGGATAGGCAGTGACGGCCAGCATGATCACGAATGCCGGGCCGGCCAGCCACAGCCCGAGCCTGCGTTCGGACCGTGCCCTGTCACTCAGGCGCGGCTTGGCGGGTTTGGATGCGGGCACTGCTCCCCGCTGAGCTTCTACGGAAGTGCTCACAACAGCTTCTCCCCTTTCAGGACCGCAAGGATGAACTCGGAGCTGGTTTCCGGCGTGGTTGCCGGATCAACGTCGCTTGGCGGGGTCCACGTCTGCTGGATGCCGGTTGAAACTTCGTTGTAGTACGGGGTTTGCGGCCGGGGCTTGGACAATTCCAGGGACTCACGGATGGTCTCCGCCATGGGGAAGGTGTCCGATACGCCCGGAGCATCATAGGCATCGATGTTGGCCGGGGGATTGCCGTTGCTGGTGAAGTACAGGGACTGGTTATCCGGGCTGACAATGCACTCAATGGCCTGGTAGGCCAGGTCCTGATGCTTGCTCTCGGACCCCACACCGAGGTTGATCCCGCCCAGCGGGGGAGCGGTTTCTTCACCGGCATTGACCTGCGGATACAGGGTCCAGCCTATGTCATCGATCAGGTCTGCGGGCAGTGTTCCCGCTTCCACTGCTGCATTGGTGGCAGGCCAGACAAAGGGGTAGTTGACCATGAACGAGCCCTGGTCGCCCTGGAACTGGATCATGGAGGTGTTTTCGGTTTGGGTGGGCAGTCCGGGGCCGCCGAGGCCTTCCTTGCCGATGGTGGACACGATTTCGGCAGCTTGGGTTCCCGCCTCGGAATTGAGGCCCAGCTTAATCTCGTCTGCAGGGGCGTCCGGATTCTCCACGATGGTGCCGCCCGCAGATTCGACCAGTGCGTTGACCCACACGGTCATGGATTCGGCCCGGGCACCCTGGACCCCCAGGAACTTGCCCTGGCTGGCGGCTGCGTCAATGAGCTGCTGCCAGGTGACCGGCTGGGTCATGTCCAACCCTGCGGCTTCCGCCACCGACTTCCGATACCAGAGGATCTGGGTGTTGGCCCAGAACGGAACGGCCACCACCTTGTCCTTCCACTTCGCTCCGGTCAGTGCACCTTCGACGACGTTCTGCGTGGTGTTGTCGATGACCTCCTGCGGAACAGGAGCGAGGTAGCCGGGTTCGGCCAGTTCGGGGACAAACGGCGGGTCCAGGCTCATGATGTCCATGGTGTCGTCGCCGGCTGCGAGCCGGCGGGCGAGCTGCTCCCGCTGCGCTCCGGCATCGCTGGGCAGCAGCGAGGTCTGGATGGTGTAGGCGCCATCTGCCTGGTCGGTGCAGATTTCGGCGATCGTTGCCTGGCCGCCGTCATCCGGGTTGATGTACCAGGTGAGGGTTGGGGGACCTTCTTCGGAGGAACAGCCGGTCAACAGCGTCGCTCCGATAGCGAGGGCAACCCCCGCAGCTGCGCGCGCCCGTTTGCGGGGCCGGTCGTTGTGTCTCGCATCCATTGGCATCGGTGTTGTGCCTCCACCTCGTCGTAGGCGCGGATTGATAGAACCTTCCGCAAAACTGCCACCCTAAGCAGCCTTTCGAAAAGACACTATGCCTTGGGTGTGAATTCCGCCACTCTCAGGACGAGTGGCGGTGAGAGAAACCTCAGGTCAGGAGTGCAGCAATGACTATGAGGACCGGAAGGGAGAGAATGGTGGTCAGCAGAACCGTGTCCTTGGCTACGAGTTCGCCCTGGCCGTAGCGGTTGGCTGCCACGAAGACATTCTGTGCGGTGGGCAGGGCAGCGGTTACGACGACGGCAAACAGCAGGGTTCCCTCCATCCCCAGGATGTAATGCGCCAGGGCGTAGGCCAGCAGCGGCTGCAGCACCAGTTTGAATGCCGTGGCGAGGAGGACGTCGGCCCGGCGGCCGCCGTCGCGCTCCAAGAGGCGGGATCCAACAAGGGAGATCCCGAAGGCCAGCAGCATGGCGGGTACAGCAGCTCCGCCGATGAGGGTAATGGGCTCCAGGATGATGACCGGCAGGGTAAGGCCGGTGGCGGCCAGGAACAGGCCGATCAGGGTTCCGATAATGATCGGATTGCGCACGACTTGGGCCAGGAAGGTCATTAGCGAGGTCCGCCGCCCGCTCGTCGCCGAATCCAGAAGCATCAGGAACAGCGGTGTGAAGAAGGCCATCTGGAAAATCAGGACCGGGGCAATAAAGGCGGCATCGCCCAGGACATAGACGGCTATGGGCAGGCCCAGGTTGGCGCCGTTGACCAGCGACGAGGACATGGCCGAGATCAGTGCCTCGGGCAGGGGGCGGCGCAGCCACCAGCGGGTGCAGAGTACAAAGATGCCTGCCGTTACGACGGCGCTGGCTGCCGCTACGAGCAGCGGCAGGGAAAAGACCGTGTGCAGGTCCGCATCACTGAGGGTTACGAGCAGCAGGGCGGGGGAGGCAACGAAGAACGCCAGCCTGCTCAGGACATTTTGCGCGTTTGCGCCCAGGACCTTGAGCCTGCCGATCAGGTATCCCGCAAGAATGATGATCCAGACAACGGTGAACCCGGTAAGTACCCCCAACACCGGCTCAGTATATCCCCGCCGAAAGACAGCGCAGACAACAAAAGACCCCTGGGAATCGCGGAGGATTCTCAGGGGTCTTTTTCTCGGAGCGGGCGACGGGAATCGAACCCGCGTATCAAGCTTGGGAAGCTAGCGCTCTACCATTGAGCTACGCCCGCAGCGCCGGAAGGGTCCGGCACAAAAAACCACTTTACATGGAACCCGCGCCGGGCCGAATTCGGTGTTCACCCGTCGTTGCTGTCTGTCTCCCTGCCGCCCTGCCGTGCACGGTCCACCAGATCCCGCCATTTACCCTGAACACAGTGCTCGGGCAGGGTTACCGCAGCCGGGCCCACGCTAATCTCGTAGACAAAGCGGTCTGATCCGTCAGCCTTTTCCGGCGGACGCTCCTGCAGCAGCGGCAGCCACTCCCGCTCCGCTTCTTCGGTGCTGACCTGGGTGCTCCACACCCGGGTCAGGCCGGCGAAGCCGCCGGTGCGGACCACCACAATCCTCATGGCAGCACGCCCACGGCTTCCCAGGCACCGGACACGGAAGCGTACTCTGCTCCCGAGCTGCCGTAGCGTTTTTCCGCAGCGGCGAGCGTTCCGGCCGCAAACAGTGAAAAAGTGCAGTCCGCAGGGAGGTCCTGCTCGGCCAAAGTGTCATACCAGATTTGCCCGGCCCGTTCCCAGGCGAAATTTCCCATGGCGGTGGCGGCCAAATAGAAGGCGTGGTTGGGAATGCCGGAATTGATGTGGACTCCGCCGTTGTCCGATTCAGTGTCCACGTAACCCGCCATGGTGGCCGGCTGCGGGTCACGGCCGATCACGTCGTCGTCATACGCCGTGCCGGGAGCCTTCAGGGACCGAAGCGCAGCGCCCGACACCTGGTCGGTGAACAACCCCGCGCCCACTAGCCACGTTGCCTGCGCAGCTTCCTGGTGCAGGAGTTTCTGCTCCACGAGGACACCGAAAACGTCTGCGGCCGATTCATTCAGCGCGCCGGCCTGGCCGGAATACTCAAAACGGGAGGTGTACTGGACAACGCCATGGGCCAGTTCATGCCCAATAACTGTCAGCGATTTGGTGAACCGCTGGAAGATTTCGCCGTCGCCGTCGCCGCACACCATCCGTTCACCGTTCCAGAATGCGTTGTCATAGTCGCGGCCGTAGTGCACAGTGGCCGCCAAAAGGCCGCCGGCGCCGTCCACCGAGTCCCTGCCGTAGACGTCGCGGAAAAGCGCGTGGGTAGCCCCGAGCCCTTCATAGGCCTCATCCACTGCTGCATCGCCGGTTGGATCTGCGCCCTCTGAACGGACCAGGGTGCCGGGGAGGATCTCCAGTGAACCGGCGTCGGAAATCTCCCGCCGCAGTGTGGGGGCCAGTGCGCTGCCGCGCGGGGGAAACGGCGGCTGCAGTGTCTGCGACCGTGCCTGATGAACCGGAGGGAGCTCTGCCAGCGCCCGCTGCGCAGCTTCCGGCGCCCGGCTAAAGCCTCCGCCCTGCAGTTCGGCAATGCGTGTCAGGAGATAAGGGGGAACAATTGAACAGGTCATGCTGTCCTCCGGAGTCCGGGTGCAGGGCAACTGGTTTCCCTCCACGCGTGTGGCCCCAGCCTAGAGGCCACCTCTGACAGCGCAAGGGTGGCTACTGAGGCTGCGTCTCGCCGCTGCCTGCTTCGTTCGCCGCAGCGGCTGCTGCCTGATTGGCCGCTGCCTGATCGTAGGCGGCAACGATGGCGGCGATTCCTTCCGGTCCCAGCTCGAGGCCCAGGTTGCTGCCGGGGTTGATGGCCAGTCCGTAGCCTGCGCCAATGCTGCGCAGGGTAGCTTCACCGCCGGCCTTCACCATGACCGGAGCCGCTTCGCGGATCTGTTCCGGCACCCGCTGGGCACTGGTGAACGTTGCGGCTACAGCGGAGTCCCCCTCGGGGGCCTTCAACACCAGGGCCTGGAAGGACGCGGGGTCCTTCTCGTCCAGCAGCCGGCCGACGCTGAGCAGCTCCGATTCGCAGATCCGGGCTACCAGCTCCTGGCTGGTGATCCGGCCTTCCTGGCCGGCGAGGATGGCTTCTTCGAGCGCTGCAGCACCTTCGGGGTCCTGATACTGCGCCTGGCCGGGAAGTGTGCCTTCCGCATCCGCCGTGCCGTGCGTGCTGTCCGTATTCTCCGTCATGGGGATCTCCTTGAGTGCTGGATGTTCGTCAAAGGCTCAGCCGCAAGTCTGGCACAGCGGCAGGGGGGTGAATCAAGCTACGGTGGGAGAATGAGCGTGAGCAGGAACACCCGAAACCTGGAGCCGGGCATTGAACGGGACTTCACCGACAAGATGAGCTACGGCTCCTATCTGGCACTGGATGATCTCCTGGCCGCCCAGCATCCCGTGAGCAGTCCGGAGCACCACGATGAGATGCTCTTCATCATCCAGCACCAGACCTCCGAGCTGTGGCTGAAACTTGTCCTGCATGAACTGCGGGCCGTCCGGTCCAACCTGGCCGCGGATGACCTGCGCGCCGCCATGAAGGGCATCGCCCGGATCAAGCACATCCAGCGCTCGCTGACCGAGCAGTGGTCGGTGCTGGCCACGCTGACGCCTTCGGAATACGCCGAGTTCAGGGGTGATCTGGGTGCCTCGAGCGGGTTCCAGTCCTATCAGTACCGCGCCGTGGAATTCCTGCTGGGCAATAAGAACGCCGCCATGGTGAACGTTTTCGCAGCCGATCCGGCGGCGCAGGCCCTGCTCACGGATCTTTTGGAACAAACCAGCATCTACGACGAGTTCATCCGGTTCCTGCACCGCCGCGGCTATGCCGTCCCCGTGGAACTGCTTCACCGTGACGTCACGCAGGCGCATGTGGCCAACGAGGGCCTCATGCGTGTTTACAAACACGTTTATGAGAACGCCGCTCAGAATTGGGACATTTATGAAGCCTGTGAAGAGCTGGTGGATCTGGAGGACAACTTCCAACTCTGGCGTTTCCGCCATCTGAAGACCGTGGAGCGCACCATAGGATTCAAGCGGGGAACCGGGGGATCCTCCGGTGCGTCCTTCCTCCAGCGGGCGCTGGAGCTGACGTTTTTTCCTGAGCTGTATGCCGTCCGGACGGAGATTGGCCGCTGACAGCCCAGGCCGGCTCCCGCGTGTGCATGCGCTATTTTTAGATAGTGCTGATTTCTGACCGCGACATTCGAACCGAAATTGCCGACAAGCGGATCGTCCTCGATCCCTACGATCCCTCAATGGTTCAGCCCTCGAGCGTGGACGTGCGCATTGACCGGTTCTTCCGGCTCTTCGACAACCACAAATACGCGCACATCGACCCGTCCCTGGACCAGCCGGACCTGACCCGCCTGGTGGAGGTCGACCCGGACGAGTCCTTCATCCTGCATCCGGGCGAATTTGTCCTAGGGTCCACCTATGAGACGGTCACCCTGCCCGATGACATTGCGGCGCGGCTTGAGGGTAAGTCCTCGCTGGGCCGTCTGGGGCTGCTGACGCATTCCACTGCCGGTTTCATTGACCCCGGCTTCTCCGGGCACGTGACCCTGGAGCTGTCCAACATGGCAACGCTGCCGATCAAGTTGTGGCCCGGTTCCAAGATCGGCCAGCTGTGCTTCTTCCGGCTGACCTCCCCGGCCGAATATGCCTACGGGTCCGGACAGTACGGCAACCGTTACCAGGGCCAGCGGGGCCCGACGGCGTCGCGCAGCCACCTGAACTTCCACCGCTCCCAGGTGTAGCGCCGGGCAGCGGTCAGGCTTCCGGAACCACCGCGCGCGGTGTCTTGTCCGGTGATCGCACCGGCAGCAGCACCAGCAGGCCCGCCAGCAGCACCAGCAGGATGCCGAGGATGCCGTACCGCTGGGCGCCGAAAATGGTGATGAAGGCGGCGAAGAGCGTGGGCGCCAGGAAGCTCACGGCTCGGCCGGTGGTGGCATAAAGCCCAAACAGCTCGGCTTCCTCGCCTTCCGGGGCAAGCCGGGCCAGGAACGCACGGGACGCCGACTGGGCCGGCCCCACGAACAGGCACAGCATCAGTCCGAATATCCAGAACGTGGTGTCGCCGCTCCACTGCAGCCCGAAGAGGCGCTGGTCCCCGGCTCCGAACAGCGCAATGAACCCGCCGGAGATCAGCAGCCCGATCAGTGAGAAGACAATGACCTTCTTGGGGCCGGCGCGGTCGTCGAGGAAGCCGCCCGCAATGGCGCCGACGGCTGCCACCACGTTGCCGAAGATGGCGAAGATGATGACCTGTGAGAGGGGCCATCCAAAGGTCCCGTGTGCTATCACTCCGCCGAACGTGAACACCGCGGCCAAGCCGTCACGGAAAACTGCGCTGGCCAGCAGGAACCAGATGGTGTGCGGACTGGTCTTGTAGATGGCCTTGACGCGACGGAACAGCAGTCCGTAGGACGCCAGGAAGCCAATTCCGGCAGCTCGTTCCTTACGGGGAACTTCGGGAACCGCAAACAGGACGGGCACCGCGAAGACGGCCAGCCAGACGGCGGCGAAAACGGCGACGGCGCGGATGTTCAAGCCGTTCTCCGAAGTAACGCCGAACCAGCCCACGTCGGGGTTGATGAAGCCCACCAGCACCACTGCCAGGGCAGCAATCCCGCCCACATACCCCATGCCCCAGCCGAAACCGCTGACCCGTCCCACCGTTGCCGGCGTCGAAATCTGGGACAGCATGGCGTTGTAGTTCACGCCGGCAAATTCACTGAAGACGTTGCCCAAGGCGATCAGCGCAACGCCGAGCAGCAGGAACTCCGGCCGGGGAAAGACGAAGAAGCACAGGGCGGTGACCAGGCACACCAGGGCCGTGTTGATGCCCAGCCAGAGCCGGCGCCGGCCCCCGGCGTCCGAGCGCTGTCCCATGACGGGGGCGAACACTGCCACTGCCACTCCGGCCAGGGCAATGCCGTACCCCAGGACGGAGGAAGCATGGTCTTTCCCGCCGAAGCTCTCCGAGGTCAGGTACACCGTGAAGACGAAGGTGGTCATTACGGCGTTGAAAGCGGCGGACCCCCAGTCCCACGACGCCCAGGCAAGGACCTGCCGTTTCCGGAAACGCGGAGGCAGCCCGCCGGGCAGGGTGCTGTGAACTTCTGTGTGGGAGACCATAGGCAGATGCTATAGGGGCCTGCGCCCGGCAGGGCCGCAACCGGCACTCCGGCATGTCCTTGGGCATGGCTGCCCGGCCCTCGAATGGGGCTTGGGTGTATGCCATGAGTAGAATAGATATACGCCCTCTGACCACCACCTTGATAACTACAGCTGTGTTTGTGGCTGGAAGACTGTCAAAAAAAGCTCGGGAGATCTAGTGCTAATTGTGCTCACCGTTTTGTTTACGGTGGCATTGGTGGCGCCCATAATGTTCCGCAGGATCGGCAGGTCGGCGTTCTACGTCCTGGCCGCCGTCCCCGCAGCAGCCTTCATCTGGCTGCTGGTCACGTTCCCCCGGTACACAGGTGCCGACCAGACGCTGGCCTCGGGCGCTCCCAACGCCCCGCCGTCCGTAGTGATCCCCTGGATTCCCGATCTCAAAGTTGAGCTCGCGTTCCGGATGGACACCCTGGCCGCGGTCCTGTCCATCCTCATTCTCGGCGTTGGATCGCTCGTGCTGTTCTACTGCGCACGCTACTTCCGCCCGGGGGACGCACAGATGGGCGCCTTTGGCTCCCAGCTGCTGGCCTTCGCAGCAGCCATGTTCGGTTTGGTGACGGCGGATGACCTGATCCTGCTCTTCATCTTCTGGGAAGTAACCACCGTCCTGTCCTATCTGCTGATCGGATACTCGGCGCATCGGCTGTCGGCGCGCCGGGCCGCCCTGCAGGCACTGGTGGTTACCACCCTCGGCGGGCTCACCATGCTCGTGGGCATGGTGTTGATCGGTGATGCCGCCGGAACGTTCCGGATTTCAGAGATCATGGCCATGGCCCCGCAGTTGCTGGAGCGCGGCGCCCTCGTGGACATCGCCATTGTGCTCATGCTCATTGGCGCCATCTCCAAATCCGCGTTGGTTCCCTTCCACTTCTGGCTGCCCGCCGCCATGGCCGCGCCCACCCCGGTCAGCGCCTACCTGCACGCCGCAGCCATGGTCAAGGCCGGCATTTACCTTGTTGCGCGGTTGGCCCCCGGCTTTTCGGAAAGCACCTACTGGCATGCGGTGGTGCTCGTTCTGGGCCTTTCCACCATGCTGCTGGGCGGTTGGCGCGCGCTGCGCCAGCATGACCTCAAACTGATCCTGGCCTACGGAACGGTCAGCCAGCTCGGCTTCCTGACCCTGGTGGTCGGTCTCGGCAACCGCGAGGCTGCCATTGCCGGTTTGGGACTGCTGCTGGCTCACGGCTTCTTCAAGGCGACCCTGTTCCTGGTGGTGGGCATCGTGGACCACCAGGCCGGTACCCGCGACATCCGCAAACTCTCCGGTATTTACCGCTCCGCACCGAAACTGTTTGTCGTTGCCGTCATCGGCGCCGCTTCCATGGCCGGCGTTCCGCCGCTGCTGGGTTTCGTGGCCAAGGAATCCGTCTACGAAACGTTTGTCCACTTCGCCGAAAAGCAGGGAACTTTCGGTGCGGCCGTCCTGCTGGCCGGCGTCGTCATCGGCTCCATCCTGACTTTCGCCTACAGCGCGCGCTTCGTCTGGGGCGGCTTTGCGGCCAAACCTAATTGCCGTCCGACGCCCTTCAAGCCGGTTCCGTGGGCGTTCATCGGCGCGCCGGCCATCCTCGCGGCGGTTACGGTGGTGTTCGGTCTCTGGCCGGCCCCGATCGATGCCGCCGTCAGCTCCTACGCTGATCTGTACCCGGCCGACGGCGCCCCCACCCATCTGGCGCTGTGGCACGGTTTCACCACGGCGCTGCTGCTGACGGTCATTACCATCGGCGCCGGGGTGCTGCTGTTCTGGCAGCGGCTGCGGGTCGAAAAGCTCCAGGCACGTTTCACCGCACCGCTGGACGCCGAGCGTTCCTACCGCGGAATCATTGGCGTGCTCGACGACGTCGCGGTCTGGATTACCGGCCGCACGCAGCGCGGTTCGCTGATGTTCTATCTGTTCGTCATCCTGACGGTGGCCGTCCTGACACCGCTGTCCGCCCTGCTTTGGCGCGGAGCTTCCCTTCCCGACCAGTTCCACTGGTGGGACACCCCGCTGCAGGCAGTGATCGGCGTGGGAATCATCTTGGGCGCCCTGGCCGCAGCCCGCGCCAACAAGCGCTTCCTTGCGGTGCTGATGGTCAGTGTCACCGGTTACGGCATTGCCCTGATCTTTGCCCTGCAGGGCGCACCGGACCTGGCCCTAACCCAGATGCTGGTGGAAACCATCGTTCTGGTGGCCTTTGTGCTGGCCCTGCGGTCACTGCCGGCCCGGCTGTGGAAGCGGGAACCCGCCGGGCACCGCCTGCTGCGGGCCCTGCTCGGGATCGCCTTCGGCGCCACCATGGTGCTCATCGCCATGACGGCCATGAACTCCCGCGTCGCCGAGCCCATCTCGCTGCTGTACCCGGACCTCGCGTATGAGGTGGGAGGCGGCGCCAACATCGTGAACGTAACACTTGTGGACGTCCGCGCCTGGGACACCTTCGGTGAGATCTCCGTGCTGGCCATGGCCGCCACAGGCGTGGCCTCGCTGATCTTTGTCCGCGGACGCGGCGACAAGCGCCGTCGTGCCGAGGGAGTTGCCACCGGCTCGGTGGACCGCGGCCGCGAACACTTTGCCTCGACAGGCCGCCAGGAAGCCACGCTGGCCCTGGCCCGGAAGTTCTCCAGCGTGAGCCGTGATGCCTGGCTGGTGGCCGGGCGGACCCTGGCACCGGAACGCCGTTCCATCATCTTTGAAGTAATTACGCGGCTGCTGTTCCACTCAGTCATCATGTTCTCGATCTACCTCTTGCTGGCCGGCCACAACATTCCCGGCGGCGGCTTCGCCGGCGGGCTCATGGCAGGGCTGGCCCTGACCATCCGTTACCTGGCAGGCGGACGCTTTGAACTGGCTGAAGCGAGCCCGGTCAGCGCCGGCCTGCTGCTGGGCGGCGGGCTGGGCATCGCCGGCCTCACGGCCGCGGCGCCGCTGCTCTTCGGCGGCCAGATCCTGCAGAGCGCGATCATCAAGTTCACTTGGCCGATCTTTGGCGAGATCAAGTTCGTCACGTCCACCATTTTCGACATCGGCGTGTATCTGGTGGTGGTGGGGCTGGTCCTGGATGTCCTGCGCAGCCTGGGCTCCGAAATCGATGAACGCAGCGAAGGCGGATCCTCCGACGACGAGGACCTGCTGGAACCCGAACCCGAGATAGTCAGCAAGGAAGAGGAGGTGGCCCGATGAGCGTCAACATCACCTTCATGATCATTATGGGAGCGCTGTACGCCTGCGGCATCTACCTGCTCCTTGAACGCAGCCTGACCCGCGTGGTGCTGGGACTGACCATGCTCACCAACGCCACCAACATCCTGCTGCTCTCAACCGGCGGTTTCCAGGGCCTGGCGCCGCTGTTCAACGCGGAGATCGCGGCGGAGGATTACAATGATCCGCTGCCCCAGGCCTTTATCCTGACGTCCATCGTGATCTCCTTCTCGGTGACCGCGTTCATGCTGGGCATCATCTACCGGTCCTGGGTGCTCAGCCGCCAGGACGAGGTCCAGGACGATATTGAGGACCGCCGCGTGGCCAGCCAGAGCAGCTTCGATGCCGAGGACGACGCCGACGTCCCCGAGGACACCACTGAATTCACCCCGCCCGAAGAGGCTGAAGAGGCGCCGGGCTCCCTGCGCGCCACCGGTCAAAGCACCAGCCCGGAGGCCAAGGAATGAACACCATAAGCCTGGCCCCGATGGCCGTTGTCCTGCCGTTCTTCGGTGCAGCCCTCGCCTTCATCCTGATTCGCCACACCAGCGCCCAGCGCATCATCAGCGTCAGCATCCTGTCCCTCACCCTGGTACTGGAAGTTGTCCTGCTGTTTTCCGTCTGGGAGACCGGGGCTCAGGCGGTAAACCTGGGCGGTTGGCTCCCGCCGGTGGGCATCACCATGGTGGTGGACCAGTTCTCCGCCCTGATGCTGGTCATTTCCACGGCCGTAAGCCTGGCGGTGCTCATTTACGCGGCCGGGCAGGGCATGGCCGACGGCGATGAAGACGGACCCATCTCGATCTTCCATCCGACGTACCTGATCCTGGTTGCGGGGGTATCCAACGCCTTCCTGGCCGGGGACCTCTTCAACCTCTACGTGGGCTTTGAAATCCTGCTGACCGCCAGCTACGTGCTGATGACGCTGGGCGGGACAACGCCGCGGATCCGCGCCGGTGTCACCTACGTGGTGGTCAGCGTGGTCTCCTCCCTGCTCTTCCTGATCACCATCGCCATGATTTACGCTGCCACCGGCACCGTAAACATGGCAGACCTGGCGGTGAAGCTGGGAGACCTGGATTCGGGAACCCAGCTGATGCTGCACCTGATGCTGCTGGTGGCGTTCGGCATCAAGGCTGCGGTGTTCCCGCTGTCCTTCTGGCTGCCTGACTCCTACCCAACCGCTCCGGCACCGGTAACGGCAGTGTTCGCCGGCCTGCTGACCAAGGTGGGCGTCTACGCCATGGTCCGCACCGAGACGCTGCTCTTCCCCGGCGACCGGATCAACTCGCTGCTGATGGTGGTTGCCGGGCTGACGATGGTGGTGGGCATCCTCGGTGCCCTGGCGCAGACAGACATCAAGCGAATGCTGTCCTTCACCCTGGTCAGCCACATTGGCTACATGGTCTTCGGCCTGGCGGTCGGATCCGTGATAGGCATCGGTTCCGCGGTGTTCTACGTGGTCCACCACATTACGGTCCAGACCTCGCTGTTCCTGGTGACCGGCCTGATCGAGCGCCGGGGCGGCACCGCCAACATGGACCGCCTAGGCGGACTGGCCAAGCTGTCGCCGATCCTGGCCGTGCTCTACTTCATCCCCGCCATCAACCTGGGCGGCATTCCGCCGTTCTCCGGCTTCCTGGGCAAGCTGGGGCTGCTGGAGGCAGGCGCTGAACTGGGCACGCCGCTGGCCTATACCTTGGTGGGGGCCAGCGTCCTGACCAGCCTGCTGACCCTGCTGGTCATGGCCCGGGTCTGGAACCGTGCCTTCTGGCGAACCCCGGAAGACGCCGTGCACCCCGATCCGATCCTGCTGGCCACCGGCACCGACGGATCGTCGCTGCGGACCTCCGGTGACGTCACCGAAAAGTCCACCGGTAAGTTCTCGGGCCGCGGCGCCGTCGACCTGCTGCCGCGCACCATGGTGTACCCCACAGTGGGACTGGTGGCGCTGGGTGTTGCCCTGACCGTCCTGGCCGGCCCGCTGTTTTCGCTCAGCGACCACGCTGCGCAGGATTTGCTGGACCGTACCCCGTACATTGAAGCCGTTCTTGGAGAGGGGGCCGGACAATGACCCGCAGAGCCCAAATGCGGAACCGTCCGCGCGTACCGCTGCTGAAGGAAATCCCGCTGCTGATCTGGCTGGTGTTCCTGTGGGGCGCCCTCTGGCAGGACTTCAGTGCCGGCAACCTGATCTTCGGGGCCGTGATCGCGTTCATTGTGGCCAATATCTTCTACCTGCCTCCCGTGGAACTGAGCGGACGGTTCAACCCGCTCTACGCTGCGGGTTTCCTGGTCCGGTTCTTCTACAAACTGGTGCACGCCAGCTTCGAAGTGCTGTGGCTGTCCCTGACCAAGGGGCCAAACATCAAGAATGCCGTGGTGGGCGTGAAGCTGCGCAGCCGGTCGGACCTGCTCGTCACTGCCACCGGACACGCACTGTCGCTGATTCCCGGCTCGCTCGTCGTGGAAGTTGACCGGTCCACCTCCACCCTGTACCTGCACTGCCTGAACGTTTCCACACCGGAGGAAGCGGACAAGGTCCGCAAGGACGTGCGGGACACCGAGTCCTGGCTGATCCGCAGCATTGGCACCCGTGAGGACCTGGACGTGCTGAAGGCAGAGCAGGCTTTGGCCGGATCCGAGAGCGCCCTCCCGGCCGCAACCAGCAAGGAAATGAACCCATGATGAGCATCTTTGTGGTCCTGGTGGCAGTCATGCTCTCCGTCGCGGCAGCCGGTGCCATCTTCCGGATCGCGCGCGGTCCTTCCATCCTGGACCGGGTGCTGGCGGCTGACGTCCTGCTGACCATCGTGGGAGCTGCCCTGGCCACGGACATGATCGTGAACCGGAACCTGAACTATTTGGCGCTGCTGGTCTCGATTTCACTCATCGGGTTCATCGGTTCCGTGACCGTTGCCCGCTTTGTTACGGACCGGAGGTAGCCCGTGAGCCCGGAACTGAATGACCTCATTGTTGGAATCCTGATGCTCGGCGGGGCGTTGATGTCCCTGGCGGCCGCCATCGGCCTGACCCGCTTCCCGGACTTGATGAGCCGCATGCACGCCGCGTCCAAGCCGCAGGTGCTCGGACTGCTGCTGTTCCTGCTGGCCATGGCCGTCCAGTTTGAAAGCTGGGCACTGCTTCCGGTCCTGGGCGTGTGCTGGTTGTTCATGATCCTTACCGCACCGGTGTCCGCCCACATGGTGGGGCGTGCCGGATACCGTACCAAGCACCTGCGGCCCGAACTGCTCACCATCGACGAGCTTGACGACGTGGTGGGCCGCGCCCAGGAGCTGCTGCTCCAATCCCGGGCCGGCGATACTGACGATGAAGACGAAGATGAAGACCCGCGCGTGGATGACGATCCCGGAGCCCACAACGAAGCAGGGTCATTGGACGACGATTCCTCGGCCGAAACAGCGCAGGGCGCCCGCCGCCCGGAACACAGTCCCGAGGGCTGAGCGCCCTGTGGTGAAACCCGGTGCTGCTTAGACGACCTCGGGGGTCTTCTGGTAACGCTGGATGGCGCGCTGCGTGCCGCGGGTGGTCAGCACCCGGATGGCCTGGCTAACGGCGCCGGAAACGACGGCGAAGACCACCGCGGTGCGGAGGTTGACGTCCAGGACTCCGTCATTGTCCCGGGGCGGTTCGTTGCCGGTGATCCGGGTCCAGAGGAAGTCCAGCAGTTTGGCGGACACGATGCCCGCGCCGATGCTCACACCGGTACTGAGCAGTTTAAGGATCAGGTTCATGGATGCTCCTAAGGTTGGGGGCCGTTTTCCCTAACCCTACCGCCGGGCCGCCCAAAGTGGCTTGTCCGTGTGTAGAGTGGTGATCGCAAAACATACGACAGGGGAGCGCCCTCCCCGCCAGTGCTCAGGCACGACGCGGGAAGACCCAGGCGCTGAGAGTGCGGACATCCGCAGACCCTCGAACCTGATCCGGTTAGTACCGGCGATAGGGAGTCGAGATCTCACGGGATCTCACGGCAGTCCGCCGTGAACAGTCCCTCCCCTCCTGTACCTCAGGAGGTTTTTTCATGCAGCAGAACAATTCCCCGGCGCAACGCCCCGGTCGGCAGGATTCACCGTGGCGGCGCCCCTGGCGGGTGGTCGACATTGTGGTGGCATCCGTGCTCGCAGTAGCCGTGGGCGTCATCTTTTGGGTCTGGTCGCTGGCCTACAGCGGCGTGGAGGTTATGTTTCTTGCCTTTCCGCCGCTAGGCGGCCTCTACACCGGCGGCTGGCTCATTGCAGGCGTACTGGGCGCCCTGATCATCCGCAAACCCGGAGCCGCCATCTACTGTGAGGTCCTCGCCTCGGCCGTGTCCGGCGTGCTGGGAACGCAGTTCGGCCTCTCGGTGCTGCTGTCAGGATTCGTCCAGGGGCTGGGAGCCGAACTGGTCTTCCTGGCCTTCCTCTACGTCCGGTATACCCTTCCCGTTGCAGTGCTGGCCGGACTGGTGTCCGGAGTGTTCCTCGGGGTTAGCGAAAACATCCTCTACCGGCCCGAATGGGCCCTGCAGTGGCAGGCCCTGTACACCCTGTTCGCCGCCGTCTCCGGTGCCGTCCTTGCCGGGGTGCTGTCCTGGCTTGCCGCCCGGGCGCTGGCCCGGACCGGAGTCCTGGCATCGTTCGCCTCGGGACGGGCAGCAGATGCGCGTTCCTGACGCTTCCCCCGTGTCTTCCCCCGTGGCCGTGCGGGCGCGGGACTACTCGTGGTGGCACGCCGGCCGCAGCACCCCCGCATTCTCCTCCCTGACGCTGGACATCGAAGCAGGGGAGAAGGTCCTGCTGCTGGGTGCTTCCGGGGCCGGGAAATCCACACTGCTGCACGCCCTCGCAGGTGTCCTGGGCGAAGGCACCGGACCCGACGCTGCGGGGGAGGAACACGGCAGCCTCACCCTGGACGGGGTGCATCCGCTGCAGGCCCGCGGCCGGGCGGGCCTGGTACTGCAGGATCCCGACTCGCAGCTGGTGCTCTCCCGTGTGGGGGATGAGGTTGCCTTCGGTGCGGAGAACCTCCGGATACCCCCGCAGGAGATTTGGGAGCGGGTGCGCACCAGCCTGGACGATGTTGGCCTGCGGGTGCCGCTGCACCATTCGACGTCCGCCCTGTCCGGAGGGCAGAAGCAGCGTTTAGCCCTGGCCGGCGTGCTGGCCATGCAGCCAGGCCTGCTGCTGCTGGATGAACCCACCGCCAATCTGGATCCGCACGGCGTGCGGGAGGTCCGTGCCGCCGTCGAACGCGTGCTGGAGCGAACGGGCGCCACGCTCCTTGTGGTGGAACACCGTGTTGCCGTCTGGGCGGACGTGGTGGACCGGGTGGTGGTCCTGGCGGCCGACGGCGGAATCCTGGCTGACGGACCGCCGTCGCAGGTGTTGGCGGAGCCGGGGAACCGTGCCCGCCTCGCCGCTGCCGGCGTCTGGCTTCCGGGGGCCCGGCCTGCGGTCTCGGACCCTCCGGCGCAGGACGCCGGAGCTGAGTTGCTTGTTGCCGGCGGGCTGGCCGCCGGGCGCGGGAAAAGGAAACCGGCAGCCGTCAGCGGGGTGGACCTGACGCTGCGGGCCGGAACCTCACTCGGCATCACCGGCCCAAACGGCGCCGGAAAGACGACCCTTGCCCTGACGCTGGGGGGACTGCTTCCACCCGTGGCCGGCGCACTGCGTGCCTCACCCGCGCTCGCCGGTTCCGCCGGAACTGATCCCGGCCGCTGGAAATCGACCGAACTGGTGACCCGGATCGGCACGGTTTTCCAGGAACCGGAACATCAGTTCCTGACCGGCACCGTCCGCGGGGAACTGGCCTTTGGCCCCCGGCGTGCAGGACGGCTGACAGAAACGGAGATTACCGACCTGGTGGAACGGCTGGCGGACCGGCTGAGGCTCACCTCCCTGCTGGACGCCAACCCGTTCACCCTCTCGGGGGGAGAGAAGCGCCGGCTCTCGGTTGCCACGATGATCGCCACGGAACCGGACATCCTGCTGCTGGACGAACCTACCTTTGGCCAGGACGCCAACACCTGGGCTGAGCTGGTGACCCTGCTCCGCAGTTTGCTGGCCGAAGGGCGCTCCGTGGTGGCCGTGACCCACGACGCCGAGTTCCTGCAGGCGCTGGGAGGAGATGTCCTGCACGTGGAGGACGGCGCGGCCACGGCACGCAGGGCTGTCCGGAATGCGGTGTGGAAGTGAGCGGCACGGAAATGATGACGGACCTGCGGAATCCGACCCGGCGTCCGGCGGGGACACTGTTGGAGCGGGCAAATCCGCTGTCAAAACTTGCAGCTGCCGCGGCCGTAACGCTTGCGGTGCTGGTGAGTGTGGACTGGATCAGCGCAGGCATTGTGCTGGCCGGTGAGCTGCTCCTGCTGCCGCTGCTGAGGATCCGGCCGCTGGTTCTGCTCAAACGCATCTGGCCCCTGGTGATTGCCGCTCTGGTTGGCGCCTGGGGCACGGCGCTGCTGGCGGAAAAGACCGGCACCGTCCTCCTGGATGCCGGGCCGGTCCTGTTCACTTCGGATTCGGTGGCCGCAGGCATCGCCATCGGACTGCGCGGTTTGGCGATAGCCCTGCCGGGGATTTACCTGCTGGCCTCGACAGACCCCACGGATCTGGCGGATGCCCTCGCGCAGAAGATGAGGCTTCCGCACCGGTTTGTGCTCGGGGCGCTGGCCGCCATGCGTCTGGTGGGGTTGCTGGTTTCCGAATGGCAAAGCCTGGGCATGGCCCGGCATGCCCGGGGAATGGGCGCGGATTCCGGCCCGTTGACCCGTGTTCGTTCCTTCCTGGGGCAGGCGGTTGCCCTGCTGGTGCAGGCGGTGCGCCGGGCCACCCGGCTGGCCGCAGCCATGGAAGCCCGCGGTTTTGGCAGCGGGGGGAGGACGTGGGCCCGCACCTCAGTGTTCACGGTGCTGGATGCCTGGGTTGCCCTCTACGGGGTGCTGCTGGCCGGTGCGGCGCTGACCGCCGCCGTTGCCGCCGGAACGTTCAACTTCATCCTGACCTGACCCGGACTGAGCAGCCCGGACTACAAGGCCCCGCGCAGCAGTGCGGTCAGTTCCTCGGTCAGCTCGGGGGATGACGGGATCGGGGTGCCGTCGATGGAGGTCACCGGGGCGAGGAGCCGGATGCTGGAAACCAGCCACACGGCGTCGGCTTCCATCAGGTGGGCCGGCTCCAGGGGTCCGTAGCCCCGGGCCCATCCTGCGGCTTCAGCCGCGTCGAACAGAGCGCGCTGAGTGGTGCCGGGAAGGATGCCGCTCTCAAGCTCGGGCGTCAGCAGCGTTTTGACGCCGTCTTCCTCGACCGCAAGGATGACGCTCGACGTCGGACCCTCCAGGACCTTTCCGTCGGAGGACGTAAAGATGACGTCGTCGGCGCCCTGAGCTTTCGCGTAGCGCAGCGCCGCCATGTTGACGGCGTAAGACAGAGTCTTGGCGCCCAGCAGCAGCCAGGGCGCTCGGTCGGCCACGGTGCTGTCATAACCCCGGTCCAGCAGCAGGACAGCCAGGCCCTCGGCGGTGCGTTCCCTGACCTCGGCGGGTACGGGGGAAGCCGCAACCCACGCGCTGGGGGAGCCGGTGCCCTCGACTCCGCGGGTCAGCAGCAGCTTCACCACCGCCTCTGTGGGTCCGGCCTGAATCAGCAGCTCGGAAAGGGCCGTGGAAACGGCACGTTCCCAGCTCTCCCGTTCCGGAAAAGCAAGGTCAAGAGCCTGCGCCGAAGACGCCATCCGGTCCAGATGGGCGTCCATTTTACGGGCAGTGCCGTCAACGGCGAGCATCGATTCAAACACGCCGTCGCCGCGGGTGGCCCCCAGATCGGCGGCCATCAGCTGCGGGACGGCGGCATCCGCGAGACGGCCTTCGGGAAACTTCGGATCCAGGAACACCAGAACAGTCATGACCCCAGCCTAGTTTGTTCATCCGGCAGACTAGGCTATTGGGGAACCGGTCAGCTGATAGGAGCCTCGTGTGTGGGTTGCATTAACGGGCACGGCGCTCCCAGTATGGATCGCCACGGCACTAACCGTGCTGGATTACGCGATCCGCATCATCGCCCTGGGCGTAGTGCCGGGGAACCGGCGGCCCACCACCGCCATGGCCTGGCTGCTGTGCATCTTCTTCCTCCCGGTGCCGGGAATCATCCTGTTCCTGCTCTTCGGCAATTTCCGGCTCTCCGAACACCGGGTCAAGCGCCAAGCTGAGGTCAACCGGGCGGTCCGTGAGAACACCCGCGAACTGGAGGCCGAGGGCAGCCGGTATTCCGGGCCGGAATGGGTGGTCTCGGCCACCGAGCTGAACCGCCGGCTGGGATCCTTCCCGAGCCTGGACGGCAACAAAGTGGAGCTGCAGCGGGACTACAGCGAGTCCATCCGCGAAATGACCGAAGTGGTCCGCGCCGCCCAAAAATACGTGCACGTCGAGTTCTACATCATGAGTTACGACAGCGTCACCCGGGAATTCTTCGCCGCGTTGAAGGACGCCGCCGCGCGCGGAGTCCGGGTGCGCCTGCTGTTTGACCACATCGGCACCCTGCGGGTGAAGGGCTATCGGAAACTGCTGAAGGAACTTCGCAGCACTGACATTCAGTGGCGGCGGATGCTGCCCCTGCTCCCGGCCCGCGGTTTGTGGCGGCGGCCGGACCTGCGCAACCACCGCAAGATCCTCGTGGTGGACGGCAAAGTGGCGTACACGGGATCGCAGAACCTGGTGGAACCCTCCTACCGCAAGCCTCATAACCAGAAGATGGGCCGGAAATGGGTGGAGCTGATGGCGCGGCTGGAAGGGCCGGTGGTTGATGAGATCAACGTGGTCTTTGCCACCGACTGGAACGCGGAAACGGATGAAAACCTCGAGCGCGAGCTGAGCCTCTATGAATGGGACAGCCATCCCGGCGACGTGACGTGCCAGGTGGTGCCCAGCGGCCCCGGGTTCACCACGGAAAACAACCTGCGCCTGTTCACCTCCCTGATCTACTCGGCCTCGGACCGCATTTCCATCACCAGTCCGTACTTCGTGCCCGATGATTCCCTGCTGTACGCCATCACCACGGCTGCCCAGCGCGGCGTTAATGTGGAGCTGTTCGTTTCCGAGCGGGGTGACCAGTTCCTCGTCGACCATGCCCAGCGTTCCTACTATGAAGCTCTGCTGCGTGCAGGCATCCGGATCTACCTGTATCCCAAGCCGCTGGTGCTGCACGCAAAGCACTTCACCATCGACAACGAGGTGGCCGTCCTGGGGTCCTCGAACATGGACATGCGGTCCTTTTCCCTGAACCTGGAAGTGTCGGTCATGATGTTCGACGGGAACATCGTGACCGACATGCGCCGGATTGAAGACACCTACCGGTCCATGTCCCGGGAGCTGCTGCTCTCAGAGTGGGTGGGGCGCCCCGTCTGGCAGCGTTACATCGACAACGTGTGCCGGCTGACCGCCACGCTGCAGTAGCTACTCCGGAAACCGGGCTCCCAGCGCACTGAGTACCCCGAAGGCCTTTGCCTGGACTTCTTCCCACTCCGCCTCCGGATCCGAGTCCGCCGTGACCGCTCCGCCAACCCCCAGGGACAGGGAACGGTCCCGGATTTCCAGGGTACGGATCACCACGGACAGATCCGCGGCACCGGTCAGGGAAAACCAGCCGACGACGCCGGAATAGGCTCCGCGCGGGGCACCCTCCAGCCGGTCCAGGATAGCCATGGTGCTGATCTTGGGAGCCCCGGTCATGGACCCGGGCGGGAAGGCAACGGCAAGGGCTTCGGCCCGGGACGCACCGGGAAGCAGCACCGCGTCCACTGTGCTGACCAGTTGGTGGACCGTGGCGTAGGTTTCCACCGCGCAGAGGCGGGGCACGGTGACCGAACCCGGGACGGCGAACCGGGACAGATCATTGCGCAGCAGGTCCACGATCATGATGTTCTCCGCGCGGTCCTTCACCGATGAGACCAGGTCTGCTTCCAGTCCCCGGTCCTCCGCGGCCGTGGCTCCGCGCGGGCGGGTTCCCTTGATCGGCTCGGCCCGCATGCGTCCGGCGGCGTCGAAGGACAGGAAGCGTTCCGGAGAGCTTCCGGCCAGGCTGTACCCTCCGAAGCGCAGCAGCGAGGCGAAGGGCGCAGGGCTGCGCCGCCGGAGTCTGCGGTACAGACCCAGGACGTCTGCCGGGCCCGGCGGCTCGGCCAGGTGCCCGGTAAGCGAGGTGGTCAGGCACACCTCGTAGGAGTTGCCGTTGCTGATTTCTGTCTGCGCGGAACGGACCTTGGCCAGATAGGAATCCCTGCTGTCCCGCACAGCAAACTGCGGGACGGGCAGGGAAGAACCGGTGGGCGGAAGATCCGGCATGGTTCCCGGAGGGACAGCGGCAACAGTTTCGACGGTCCGCCGCACCAGCGCAGCCCAGCTGTCCGCGCTGCTTTCACCGCCGTCCGGGCTGTTGCCGGAAAGGGTCAGCACGTAGACGCACCTCAGCTCGTGGTCCAGCACCACGGCCCGCCCGGCATAAATGAGGGCGGCGTCCGGGACGGATTCCGGGTTTGTGCCCGGAGCCGCCGGAGTGTTGCTGCCGCCGGTTTCCCGTTTCAATTCGTAGCCCAGGAACCCGAGCCAGCCCAGGGCAAACCCACAGGGGTAATCGGCCGGGGCCTGCCCCCGGGGCCGCCCCCAGACCGAGTCCAGCCAGGGGAAGAACGCTCCCGGCCGACGGGCGCTCACCGGTCCGGACACGATGGTGGTCACTCCGCCGCCGGTTTCGCGCCGGTGCTCGGCGTAGCGTCCCAGCGGGCCGCCGTCGTCGGCCATGATGCTGAAGCGGCTTCGGGCCCAAACGTGCGCGGCACCGGATTGACCCGGGCCAACCGGCACCTCCGGGTCCGGCACGACTGAGTCCGGGGCGCTGGAACTGTCCAGCCAGACGGCGCGGGAAGAACTGCCGTACAGCGCGGCGTACAGCAGCTCGGGGTTCACCCAGGTGTCCAGCCGCTGAACCCGGACAGTTCCGGCGTCCGTGCCGGCTCCGGCCCAGCCGGGGGTTAGCGGAAGTGCGAGTTCCCCCAGGGCCTGCAGCACGTATTGGACGGTGGCCGCGGGATCCGGCGCGCCGGCGTTCCGGTCCACGCCGAGGTCAACAGTGATGTCCGCGCAGGACGACGCCGGATCCTCCGCCGCCCAGGCCTGCTCCTGCGCGGCCCACCGGTCCCAATGCGGCACGTAGGTGTCGCCGTCGCGCGCCAGTGCCTGTTTCCGCCGAAGTTCCGGCGGTGCACTAACCCACACGGCAGCATGGAGCAGGCTGCGCACGGCGGCGCTGGAAGAGCCCACGCCCTCGAAGATGATGATGTCAGCAGGCTCGGTGCGGCGCGCGTCGGCATACCGGCCCAGGCTCCAATCCCAGTCCTGCCAAACGGCAGCGCGGCCCGCGGACAGCGGTTCGGCGACGTGCCGGCGGAAGTACCCGATTCCCTCCGCCAATCCGTCCCATCCCGGATAGATGTCTTCCAGGTGGAAGAGGGACACGGTGTGGTGGGCGCGAAGTGCCGCTGCCAACTCTGTTGCGAGGGTGGTTTTGCCGGCACCGGAGAAGCCGTCAACGGCGATGAGGACAGGCAGCGTGCCGGCGCGGGGGAAGACCCGTGGCGGTTTCAGCGCGATCCGCCGGCGGATGCGAGGGCGTCCCGCACATACTGCACCACGCCCGGCACTGAAGCCTGGATCAGGGCGTATGAGGAGTCAAAGTCGCTCATGTTGCCGTACCAGGGATCTTCAATACCCTGTTCTTCGACCGGTAGCTTTGCCGAGGACGGATCAAAGCTGCGAATCAGGCGAACCTTGTCCCGGTCCTGAAGAGTTGCTGCCCAATCCCGGAGTTCGGTGTAGTGCCCGTAATCCATGGCCAGCACGAGGTCACAGTCTGCGAACCATTCCAGTTTGAACTCCTGTGCCCGGAATACCCGGGTCTCCCCGGCACGAAAACCGTGGTTTTGGAGTTCCTTCGCGGCGCGGGGGTCCATGGGGCGCCCGGCCTCCCAGGCGGTCACCCCGGCGGAATCCACACGGACGTCATTTCCGAGTCCCGCCTCGTCAAAAGCACGGGTCAGGCAGAACTGGGCCATGGGGGAGCGGCAAATGTTGCCGGTGCAGACCGTGATGATTCTGTACATTCATCCAGCCTACCCACCGAAGAAGATGGCGGGCGAAGAAGACCGGCACCGAGCAGCTAGGCCCAGGCGATGATCTCCCCGGACGGAATCAGGAACCATCCGTCCGGACTTTGTGACCAGCGCCGCCAGCCGCCTGCCATCCGGGCCAGACCGGCTTGGTCAGTCAGCTCGCGCTCCAGCGCCTGGGCGGCGAATGCGGAATGCAGCACCCGCTGAGCCCAGCCGTCACCGAACCACGCGCGGCGTTCAGGAGTGGCGTAAAGCCAGTTGGACGCCGAGGGCACAAACTCCGTAAAGCCTGCCTCCAGGATCCACGAAACGAGGCGCCGGCCGGCATTGGGCTGTGCCGCGTTGCCGCGGGCAATCCGCTGGTAGGTGTCCATCCATTCAGAGAGTTCGGGAAGCTCCGGGTACCAGCTCATGCCGTGGAAATCGGCGTCCCGGACCGCCACGATCCCGCCGGGCCGGGTGACGCGCCGCATCTCCCGCAGGGCCGCCACCGGATCTGCGAGGTGCTGAAGCACTTGGTGGGCGTGGACGACGTCGAACGCGGCGTCCGGAAAGTCCAGGTCATACACGTTCCCCGCGGCAAACTCCGCGTTGTCCAGTCCCCGGGCGGCGGCGAGCTTCCGGGCCTGGGCCACCACGTCCTCGGACTGGTCCAGTCCGGTGACGGGCCCGGGGTCTACGAGGTTCGCGAGGTCAGCCGTGATGCTGCCCGGGCCGCAGCCTACATCCAGCAGCGTCATTCCCGGTTCAAGGTAAGGGAGCAGATACGCCGCTGAATCGGCGGCCGTACGCACGGCGTGGGCGCCAACCACGCTGGCGTGGTGGCCGTGCGAATACTGTTCGGAAGCCATAGGAGGAGGATACGCGCAGGCGTGCCCGTATCTGGGGGAGTCTGCGGCCTGTGTCGTCCGGGCTGCGTCGCCGTTGCCGGGCATGAGCCCTTGTCCCGGGTCGAAGAGTTCGGGACGATGGCATCTGGACCCCGCCTCCAACGGCCGGGCGTTGCCTGGCGAGATGCCTTGGAAGGCAAAGATGGAATCGTCAAGGGGAGAAGGCCGCCCGAATCTGTGTGTGGACGGCGTGCGCCGCAGGATTGGTGCATGCCTCGTATAGCGGTTACTGGGCCCTTGGCGGGCAGTGGCTGCTGGACACGGTGGGCAGTGACGCATTACGGGTCTCCTCGGAGTCACGGCTGCTGACCGGACTCGGACTGGGGCTGGTGGCCCTTGCCAAGGCCTGCGGCGCCGTCATCCCGGTGGCAGTTGCCTACGGCCGGATCGGTTGGACAGGACTATGGCGCGGGCTGAGCTGGGCAGGGGCTCTGCTGCTGATCCTGTATGGCGGCCTAAACACGGCAGTCAGCAATGCGGTGCTGGCCGGATGGGTGATACCGGCAGGCGGATACAACCTCCCCGCCCTGGCCGGCCACGCCTGGCTGTGGGATCCGCTGTTCCTGCTTTGGGGACTTTGCCTCTGTGGGTACCTTCTTTTGTCCCGGATCCGGAACGTCAAGACCGGGGCACCGGATGGAAGAAGTTGAGTCGATCAGACTCAACTTTGTTGACAAAGATCGGAGCGTGAGTAAAGTTGAGTGCAGAACGCTCAAGACGCGGTGCGGAGGCTCAGGCCCCTCGACGGCGTCGTTTTCCACGGAAAGAGGAAGCAAATGTCACGTGCAGTAGGTATTGACCTTGGAACCACCAACTCGGTTGTCTCCGTCCTTGAAGGTGGCGAGCCCACCGTTATCGCCAATGCAGAGGGTGGCCGCACCACGCCGTCCGTTGTTGCTTTCGCCAAGTCCGGAGAGGTCCTCGTAGGCGAGATCGCCAAGCGCCAGGCCGTCAACAACATTGACCGCACCATCTCCTCCGTCAAGCGCCATATGGGCACCGACTGGAGCGTGGACGTTGACGGCAAGAAGTACACCGCCCAGGAAATCTCCGCCCGCATCCTCCAGAAGCTGAAGTCCGACGCCGAGTCGTACCTGGGTGAGAAGGTCACGGACGCCGTGATCACCGTTCCCGCGTACTTCAACGACGCTGAGCGCCAGGCCACCAAGGAAGCCGGCGAGATTGCCGGCCTGAACGTGCTGCGCATCGTCAACGAGCCCACCGCGGCCGCTCTGGCCTACGGCCTGGACAAGGGCAAGGAAGATGAGCTCATCCTGGTCTTCGACCTCGGCGGCGGAACGTTCGACGTTTCCCTGCTGGAAGTTGGCAAGGATGAAGATGACTTCTCCACCATCCAGGTGCGCGCCACCGCCGGTGACAACCGACTCGGCGGCGATGACTGGGACCAGCGCATCGTTGACTACCTGCTGAGCCAGGCCAAGGCCAAGGGTGCCGACCTGTCCAAGGACAAGATTGCCCTGCAGCGTCTGAAGGAAGCAGCGGAGCAGGCCAAGAAGGAACTCTCCTCGGCCACCTCCACCAACATCTCCCTGCAGTACCTCTCGGTTACCCCCGAGGGTCCGGTCCACCTGGATGAGCACCTCTCCCGGGCCAAATTCCAGGACCTGACCAAGGACCTGCTGGACCGCACCAAGAAGCCGTTCAAGGACGTCATCTCCGAAGCCGGCATCAAGGTTTCCGACATTGACCACATCATCCTCGTCGGCGGTTCCACCCGTATGCCGGCCGTCACCGACCTCGTGAAGGAACTGGCCGGCGGCCAGGAGCCGAACAAGGGCGTGAACCCGGATGAGGTTGTGGCCGTTGGTGCCGCACTGCAGGCCGGTGTCCTGAAGGGTGAGCGCAAGGACGTTCTGCTGATCGACGTCACCCCGCTGTCCCTGGGCATTGAAACCAAGGGCGGTGTGATGACCAAGCTGATCGAGCGCAACACGGCCATCCCCACCAAGCGCAGCGAGACCTTCACCACGGCGGATGACAACCAGCCGTCCGTGGCCATTCAGGTCTTCCAGGGCGAGCGCGAGTTCACCCGCGACAACAAGCCGCTGGGTACGTTCGAGCTGACCGGTATCGCTCCGGCTCCGCGCGGCGTCCCGCAGGTTGAGGTCACCTTCGACATCGATGCCAACGGCATTGTGCATGTGTCCGCCAAGGACAAGGGCACCGGCGCCGAGCAGTCCATGACCATCACGGGTGGTTCTTCCCTCTCCAAGGAAGACATCGACCGGATGGTCCGCGAAGCCGAAGAGCACGCAGCGGAGGACAAGAAGCGCCGCGAGGCAGCGGACGTCCGAAACTCCGCCGAGCAGCTGGCCTACTCCGTGGACAAGCTCCTCACGGACAACGATGACAAGCTGCCCGAAGACGTCAAGACCGAGGTCAAGGGCGACGTTGACGCACTGAAGAAGGCTCTCGAAGGCACCGAGAACGACGACGAAGTGAAGTCCGCGTTCGAGAAGCTGCAGACCTCGCAGACCAAGCTGGGCGAAGCCATCTACGCTCAGGCACAGTCTGAAGGTGCCGCAGGCGGCGCCGGCGCCGGTGATGCAGGTGCAGCCGGCGGATCCTCCGCAGGTGACGAAGACATCGTTGACGCAGAGGTTGTCGACGACGAAGACAAGAAGTAATCATGACTGAAGCAAACAACGAGAAGCACAACGGCGACGAGCAGGATCCCGCCGGCACATCGCCGGCGGAGTCCGAAGCTGCGGCCTCCGGTGAGGCTCCCGCTGCGGACAACGGTGCCGAAGGCGATGCTCTGGCTCAGGCCGAGCAGATCCTCAACAGCGCCGATGTTCCCCCGGAACCCTCTGCCGCGGGATCACCGGAAGCTGCGGAACTGCGCAACGACCTGCTGCGGTTGCAGGCGGAATACGTCAACTACCGCAAGCGGGTGGAGCGGGACCGCGACGTCGCCCGGGAAATGGCCGTCATTGGAGTGCTGAACTCCCTGATGCCCGTCCTGGATGACATCGACGCCGCACGCCAGCACGGCGACTTGGCGGAGGGGCCTTTTGCCTCCATCGCCAACAAGCTGGAAAATTCGCTGAAGACGTACGGCCTGGGACGGATTGACGAGGTGGGGGTCGAATTTGACCCCAACATCCATGAAGCCCTGATCCAGCAGCAAAGCCCGGACGTCCAGTTCGATACAGTGACGCAGATTCTGCGGGCCGGTTACAAGTCCAATGACCGGGTCCTGCGGGCGGCACAGGTTATCGTCTCCGTTCCGGAGCAGTAGGCAGGGGTGCCCGGGGCCGTCTCACGGCGGCCCTGGGCACCTTTTTTCCAGCAGTGCACGTCCGGTCCGCAACCCGCGGGGTGTGGGCAGGAGCAGTAAATTGAGGAAGGGGACGCCAATTGGCTAGTCAGGATTGGGTCGATAAGGATTTTTATAAGATTCTGGGTGTCCCCAAGGACGCGTCGGAAGCCGATATCAAGAAGGCCTATCGGAAGCTGGCGCGCAAGTACCATCCGGACCAGAACCAGGATGATCCCTCAGCCGAGCGGATGTTCAAGGATCTCTCCGAAGCGTATTCGGTTCTCTCCGACCCCGAGGAACGCCAGCAGTATGACGCGATCCGTGCCATGGGCAGCGGAGCACGCTTCTCGGCGGGCGGTCCCGGCGGCGCAGGTCCGGCGGGAGGCGCAGGCTTCGAGGATCTCTTTGGCGGGCTCTTTGGCCAGGGTGCACGTCCCGGCGGCAGCCGCCGCACCAGCTACAGCACCGGCGGCAGTAACATTCCCCCGGAATTCGCCGACCTGTTTGGCGGCGGAGGGTTTGGCGGCGGGTTCGGCTCAGCGCAGCCGCAGAAGGGTGCGGACCGCACGGCGAGCACCACTATCTCCTTCGCAGGCTCCATCAACGGCACCGTCATTGGGCTGCGCGAGCCCAGCGGTGAAGTAGTGGAAGTCCGTGTTCCCGCCGGGGTCAAGGACGGCCAGAAGATCCGCGTCCGCGGCAAGGGCCAACCTGGTGCCGCCGGAAACGGCGATCTGATGGTCACCGTGAACGTCACCCCTCACGACTTCTTTGTCCGCGACGGAAACAATATCCGCATCCATGTGCCGGTCAGCTTCCCCGAAGCTGCATTGGGTGCCACGATCGAAGTTCCCACGCTGACTGCGGAGAAAGTGAAGCTCAAGGTGCCTGCCGGCACCCCCTCCGGGCGCACCCTCCGGGTCAAGGGCCGGGGCGTTCAAACGTCCAAGGGCAACGGGGACCTGCTGGTAACCATCGACGTCGCCGTCCCTTCGCATCTCAACAAGGAAGCCAAGGCCGCAGTGGAGGCCTTCGCCGAGGCTACAAAGGGCGAGGATCCGCGCGCCGGCCTGGCCTCCAAGGCCAGGTTGTAGCCGCAAAACACGGTTCGGTTTCCGGTGCTCCGGAAACGGAACCGGGCTATGGTTACTAACGTCAACAGCTGTCAAGGAGGAACAATGGGCATAGACGTGAACGCGCCCATCTTTGTGATCTCCGTTGCCGCGGAGTTGGCGGATATGCATCCGCAAACCCTGCGGCAGTATGACCGGCTGGGCATCGTTTGCCCCAGCCGCGCTCCCGGAAGGTCCCGGCGGTATTCACAGCATGACATCGACATGCTTCGTGAGGTTCAGCGGCTTTCCCAGGAGGGCGTGTCCCTGGAGGGCATCAAGCGCATCATGCAGCTGGAAAACCAGGTGTCCGGGCTGCGCGCCCGCATCGATGAACTTTCCGCGGAGCTGGACTCCATCCAGCAGCGCACCCCGGACCGCAGCCGGGTGTTTGCTGCCGGACTGGCCGGCGACGTCGTGACCCTGACCCGTGGGCAGCGGCCGCCCGCTTCGCGGCCTTTCGCTACACAGCTCAGCCTCGCTTCCCTGGTGCAGCGCCGCGGCAAGCTGCGGGCCCTTCCGGCCGGGAAGCAGGACGCCGTGGACTACGACGGCGGTTACGTTCAGTCTCTCTGACTGCTTTGTCCGGCCGCCCTCAGCGGAACCGCCGGCCCTGGTCGCGGCGGTTCGCCCACACCGCCAGTGTTCCCAGCACCAGCGTCCAGGCGACGAGGCAGGGGAGGGCGGACGGGCTTAGCGGCTGCCCGGCGAAGACGGTCACCGCCAGGTCGCGGGCAGCCCGGGTGGGCAGGAACAGGGACAGCGCGTTGAGTCCCGGACTGAACAAGTCCGGAGGAAGCATCAGCCCCCCGCCGAAGGCCAGCGGAAAAAACACCACCTGCGTGACGGCGATGGCTACCTTGGAAGTGCAGAGGTAACCGATCAGCAGGCCCAGGAACAGGAACGGCAGGCCGCACACCAGCCATACCAGCATGGCCGCCGGCACCCGCCACCAGGACAGCGCCCCCGTTGTGAAGGCCTCCAGTGCCGAAGTGGTGAACATGCCCACGAGCATCACCGGGATCAGGGAAAAGAAGGCAAACAACATGGCGGTCAGGGCGCGGGCCGCAGTGGGCGGTACGGCGCCGGCGGGCAGCGTCCGCACATAGCTGCTCCACGGATTGGCGCGGTCCTCCGCGACGCCAATGCCGTAATTGAACAGGAATGAACTCATCACCCCAAAGAGCGCCAGCTGCGCGACGGCGATGAGCGAGGCCACGGGATTGGAAGTCACCGCCTGCTGCGGGAGGACGAAAAACGCCAGGGCCAGCGTGGGGAACAGCGTCGACGAAATAACGGAAATCGGAATGCGCAGCTGCTCAAGAACCTGTGCCTTGGTGTGCGCGCGGACCAGCGTTGCGGTGCTCATAGCTTCTCCTCCCGGACTCTTGTCTCGGGGCCGGCAGATAGGTGGGTCAGGGACAGGAACGCCTCTTCGAGGCTGGCCGTGTGGACCTCGAGCCCGGAAAACGGAATGTTGTCGCGGACCAGGCGCCGGACGGTCGCATCCGAGTCCCGGCTCAGCACCGTCACGACGTTGTCCCCGCCAGCGGTGACTCCCGCGCTTTCGGGTAAGGACTCGAACAACGACGGCGGAAGGTGGGTACGGAAAGAGACTCTGCTGACGGAGACCCGGCTGCGGACCTGGTCCACGGTTCCGTCGGCAACAACCTCCCCGTTGTTCAGAACCGCCACCCGCCCCGAGAGGGCCTGAATCTCCTCCAAATAGTGGCTGGTCACCAGCAGCGTGCCGCCGTCCCTGCGGTACTGGCCCAGACGCTCCCAGAGGTTTTCGCGCGCTTCAACATCCAGGCCGGTGGTCGGCTCGTCAAGGATGACCAGTCGGGGCCTTCCCACCAGCGCAAGTGCCACCAGCAGCCTCCGCTGCTGCCCGCCGGAGAGCCCGCCGCACTGTTTGTCTGCGATATGCGTGAGCCCGAATTCCCTGAGCAGCCGGGTTCTCGGCACCGGATGCTCGTAGTGGGCAGCAACAAAGTCCACAGTTTCCCGGACCCGCAGAGTGGGCGGCACGGACGTTGCCTGAGGCGTAGTCCCCAGTTGCCGCCGCGCGGCGGGCTCCCGGGGATTGCGGCCAAAGAGTTCCACCGTTCCTGCGTCCGGAGTGCGGATTCCGCACAGCAAATTCAGGAGGGTGGACTTTCCCGCTCCGTTGGGGCCGAGCAATCCCAGGGCTTCCCCTGCCCGGATGTCCAGGCTGACGCCGCTGAGGGCGGGTTTGCCGGCGTAGCTTTTGGTGACGCCCCTGGCAGCCGCCAGCACGTCAGACGTGCCGGCGAGGCTGGCCGGCCGGATGGCTGAACTGGGATTGGAAGTCACGGTGCCTCCGATAGTTGCGGTGTGGCCAGCAGATCCTGAAGGGCTGTCCGGTACTGGGCGTAAGCCAGCTTTCCCTCCGGACTGATCCCCAGATACGTGATGGGGGAACGGCCTTCTATGGTCTTGGTGACCACGATGTAGCCCGCATCTTCGAGCTTTCGCAGGTGGGTGGACAGGTTTCCTGCCGTCATGTCCAGCATTGCCCGCAGCTTGGTAAAAGCGATGCGGTTGCTCTCGCCCACCTCGTTGAGCATGGTCAGCGCCCGTAGCCGTGCTTCGGCGTGGATCACCGGATCAAGTTCAGGCATGGTTCACCGCTGCGGGGCGACGGCGCCGTGTTGCGAGGTACTCGGTGACGGACCCCGCCAGGAGCCCTGCTGATCCCAGGTACAGGAACACAGCCAGGAAGTGGTTGGGTCCGGAGAGGAGGGCAGTGATGGTTACCACCAGCAGCCATAGTCCGAGGTAGCACTGACGCTGATCATTGAAGGTGGTGCCGCCCGTGACGTAAAGCAGGCCCACGATCAAAACGGCAACGGAGTTGATCAGCATGCCCCGGACCCAGAAATCGTCCACTGCCCGGCCAATGAGGACGCTGAGGATGCCCATGATGAGGAATCCCAGGGCCCAAGAGGCGCCGTACATGCCGGCTTGGAAAGAAGTGGGGCCTCGAAGTCCCCGGGCGCCGCGGACCGACAGGATGACCGTGGCGATGGTGGCTGCGGCCAGGGCTGCTCCCAGCACGGCGAGGGCGCTGGATAGTTGAATCGGCAGCCACCCGTCTCTGCTGCCCTGCAGCGCCCCGTAACCCGCAACCCAGGCCAGCGCCCACAGCAGGTAGATCAGGGCGGCATTCCCGGTCAGTTGCCGCCGGACGGACCGTTCGGCGTCGTCGACAATGCGCAGGGCGGATGCGAGGTCAAGGGGCTGGTCGGGAACGGCAGCGTTTGGGACGGTGTTACCTTCGAGGCCGCTGCCGCCCCGCAGGCCGGCTGGTTTCTTTGCCATGGAGTGCTCCGCTCAAGTTGCGGGAAGCGAATGTTACCGGTTGCAAAGTAGTTTGCGCCGCAAACTGGTCTGCGGCAAGAGGTTCGCGAAAACAATTAAGAACAGCAGACAACTAAGAGCGCAGACGGCCAATTAAGAACACAGACAGCGATCAGCGCAGGCGGCGCGCCCGCAGGACAACATCCTCGGTGTGGTGGGCACCTGCACCGGCGGAAACGTTCCGGGGCCGGACCTCGTCCACCTCAATCTGCCAGTTCTCGTCCAGCAGGGCTGCCACGTCGGCGAGTCCCACGTAGTCCCGGAGCGCGGCGCTGTGTGCCCCGGCGTCCCCGTCAGCGGGCAGCTGATGGTGCACCAGAAGGAGAACGCCCCCGGGGGCCACAGCCCGAAGCAAAGCACGTTCGGCAGCGTTCGAGTCGGTGCGCAGCAACGCCGGATACTGGGCGGATACCAGGTCAAAGGAAGCGGGCGGGAGAGCGGCCTCCACCAGGCCGGAGTGCAGCCAGTGCACGGTTACGCCCCGCTGGCTGGCCTGCCGCGCTGCCCGGTCCAGCGCCACGCTGGAAACCTCCAGTGCCGTGACATCCCAACCCTGCTCCGCCAGCCACACCGCGTCGGCACCTTCACCGCAACCTACGTCCAGAACCCTTCCGGGCTTCAGCCCGCGGACCTCGCTCACCAGAGCGGCGTTGGGTTGCCCGCTCCACAGAGCGGGCCTTTCGGAGTAGCGCCGGTCCCAGAAGTCGCTGGTTTCCTCAGGTGTCTGCGGGGTGACGTTGCCGGACTCAACCGGCTCGGAGGCAGCGTGATGGTTTCCATGTTCCATTACTGAAGCATGCACCGGGAATACGCAGGCGGCAAAGTCCTTTTGCCACCCTGGCAAACCGGACCGCCCACCCCTTGTGCCAGACGCCGCGCGAAACTAGCTTGCGGCGTTCCCGGCGTCCGGGCGCAGGCGGATGAGGCGCTGCGGGCCGCTTTCCTCCAGTTCCACCAAGTCGCTGTGGGATGCGAGGAAGTCGGTGAAGGACCGGTAACCGAGCGGCTTCTCGTTGAAGGAGGGGTCCATCCGGCGCATCTGGTTCTTGATGGTCCCGGAGTTGAGCCACTCGTCGGAGTCGCCCTTCGCGTGGCCGATCTGCAGGGCGCGGATGAGGAGCTCGGTGGCAATGGTCTGCGGGTCGATGTCCTCGTGTATTTCCGGCTCATCACTGAACTGGGTGTCCCCGGCATCGGAGAACATGGGGATCGTGGTGAGCTGGTGGACCTTGCCGGGGGCGGGATCCAGCTGGGCCTGCGCCGGTTCGGGCACCCGGTCCTTGTCGACACGCTCCGGCGCTGCGGCCTTGTTGATGCCCGGCAGCGAATCGTAGTCTTCGAATTCGTCACAGGCGGCGGCCAGCGAGGTGCTGGTGGATCCGGCAACGCCGATGCCCACGACGAACCGGCCCAGGCGCTTCGACTTCTGCGCGAGCGCAATGTAGTCCGAATCTCCGGCGACGATAATAACGTGGGTGAGGTCCGGCAGCCGGAAGAGATCTTCCACCACGTCCACGGCAAGACGGATGTCCGCGCCGTTCTTGGTGCCGCGGGTGGTGGTGGTGAACAGCTGGGTGAGGTCCACGGCCCGGGACATCAGCTGGCGCTGGTAACTGGCATTGACGGGCACCGACCAGTCGGCGTACGCACGGTTGACCACCAGTGTGCCAAAGGACGCAGCGAAGTCGATGATGGCGTTGAAATCGACCGTGGCGGAGGTCAGTTTCGCTGCGATATCGGGGTCGGCGTCACGGCTGAACTTGTCGAAATTGCGGATGCCGTCGCGCTGGAAGGCATTGCGGCCATGCAGCTGCTGATAGCGGGAAATGACGATGTTGTCGAAGTCGATGTAGAGGCCGACGCGGGCATCATTGGGTTCAGTCATGGGAATCAGGCCTTGCGGTAGGTCAGGTCGAAGATCAGGCGGCCGGCTTGGTGCGCCTTGTTCTCGAAGCTGGTCAGGGTGCGTCCCGCAAACCGCGGCGCCCACCCTCCCCGGGTGTCGACGTCGTCCACCGGAGCCTTCTTTTCCAGGCCTTCCCGGTTTACGCGCGTCAGCGGGCTGTCCTCGCCGGCCTGCTCGCCGTCGTGCAGATTCACAAACCGGGCGGACGCGTCGAGGACTTCACGCATCTGCACAGCGTAGTCGGACCAGTCGGTGGCCAGGCGCCAGATACCGCCCGGCACCAGGACGCGGGCAACCAGCTCGGCAAATTCATCCTTGACCATGCGGCGCTTGTGATGGCGGGTCTTGTGCCAGGGATCGGGGAAGAACACCCAGACTTCATCCACGGAACCGGCGGGAAGCATAGTGGTTAGGACCTCGGGAGCATTGGCTTGGACCACGCGGACGTTGGTGAGCTCTTTTTGGCCGATGCGCTGCAGGGTCTGGGCCAGGCCGGGAAGGTAGACCTCCACGGCGAGGTAATTCTTGTCCGGATTCTGTTCAGCCGCATGAGTCACGGCTTCACCCAGGCCGGAACCGATTTCCACCACCAGGGGAGCGGTGCGTCCAAACTCGGCGGCGGCGTCGAACACGTAAGCGGGATCCACTGAGGTATCCGCTTCCGCACGCGGAACGTCAATGACAAACCGGTCCGACAGTTCATCCCAGGCCTGCTGGCGGCGGCCCTGGAGGCGGGAACCGCGCCGGACAAAGGACACCGGCGAGCGGAAGTGCCGGGGGTCTGAAGTCTCGTCCGGCGTGCTTGCGTCCGCCGGACTTTCAGCGTTCAGGGATCCGGTGTCGGGCAGGGCTGGTTCAGTAGTCATTACTGTTAATGTTATCGGCTGCGCCGCGGCGTGTTTGCAGGCATGAAACTGTCCACAAATGCCTCTCCCCGGACAGTTCCAGGACCCTCCGTGCGGGCGGCGATTAGGAAACTGGGCACAAACCGGTAAACTGGACGAAGTTGTTGTGACTGCCGCGCCTAAAAGCCGCGTGTGTAAGCAGCGCAACCTGCGTCGATGAACGCTTTCTTTTGTCCCGCCGGTCACATAAGGCCGAGCCACTGGACACTGTCTGACTTTTCTTCGGCGAACCCCGGTGCCATACGGCGTTGGGGCCACTTACCGAAAGTTGCTTGTCTTTTAATGACTACTTTTGCTGCCCTTGGTGTACCCAAGGCTCTGGTTTCCTCCCTCTCCGCTTCAGGAATTGACGAAGCATTCCCGATTCAGGTTGAAACCCTTCCCGATACCCTCAAGGGCCGCGACGTGCTCGGCCGGGGCCGCACCGGCTCCGGTAAGACCCTCGCTTTCTCACTTCCGCTGGTCACCCGGCTGGCTGAGGCTGAAGCGGCCTACCGCCGCAAGCCGAACCGCCCGCTGGGCCTGGTCCTGGCACCCACCCGCGAACTGGCCACGCAGATCAACAACGTGATTGAGCCGCTCGCCAAGGAACTGGGCCTGACCACCACCGTTATTTACGGCGGCGTTTCCCAGCAGCGCCAGGAAAAGGCACTCAAGGCTGGCGTTGACATTGTCATTGCCTGCCCCGGCCGGCTCGAAGACCTCATGAAGCAGAAGGTCATCAGCCTGGAATCCATTGAAATCACTGTGCTCGATGAAGCCGACCACATGGCTGATCTCGGATTCCTGCCGGTAGTCCAGCGGCTGCTGGACCGCACCCCCGAAAAGGGGCAGCGGATGCTGTTCTCCGCCACGCTGGACAACGGCGTGGACAAGCTCGTCCGCCGTTACCTGTCCAACCCGCTGACCCACTCGGTGGACGAGCCGCAGGCAGCGGTGTCCACCATGGAGCACCACGTGCTGCTGGTTCAGGACCAGACGGCCAAGAAGCTGCTCGTCAAGGAACTGGCTTCCGGCTCGGGCCGCCGCATCATGTTCATGCGCACCAAGCATCACGCCCGGAAGATGGCCAAGTTCCTGACGGACAGCGGAATTCCCACCGTTGACCTGCACGGCAACCTGTCCCAGAATGCCCGCGACCGGAACCTGGCGGAATTCTCCTCCGGTGACGTGCGCGTGCTGGTTGCCACCGACGTCGCAGCCCGCGGCGTCCACGTGGATGACGTGGAACTGGTCGTCCACATTGATCCCCCCACGGAGCACAAGGCGTACCTGCACCGTTCAGGCCGTACGGCACGCGCCGGTTCGTCCGGAACCGTTGTCACGCTGACGCTGCCGGAACAGAAGAGTGAAGTGTCCAAGCTGATGAAGGCTGCGGGCGTTGACGTCTCCATCGAAAAGGTTTCGCACAATTCTCCGTCCATCGCCAAGCTGATCGGTGACCGAGCCGCTGTTGTGGAGCCGCATGTGCGCGCCGCCCAACTGGCATCGAAGTCTCCGCAGCAGGGCGGCGGCCGGTCCACCGGCGCCAATGCCCAGCGCAAGCGCGCCGCCCGTTCCACCACCGCACCCCGTGCCGGCGGCCGGGGCGGATCCGGCGGACGCGGACGTGTCTCGGCTGAGCGCAGTGAACGCAGCGAGCGTGACCGCAACGATTTCACTCCCGATGCTCCCCGTGCCCAGCGGTCGCAGGACGGACGCCGCGGCGCTGCTGCTGCGTCCACCGCGCAGGGCCGCAACCGCCGTCCGGCCACCGGCCAGCGCGCCGGTGATGTTGCTCCGGCAGGCGCAGGCCGTTCGGCTTCCGGATCGCGTGCGCAGGCACCCTCCGGTGCCGGCCGTCCCGCACGAGGCGGCGGTCCCCGCCGCGCCACGGCTCCGGCGTCGAATGAGCGCCGTTCCCGCTAAGGTTCAGCACTAAAGCGCAAAAGGCGCCTGTTCCCTTTGGGGGCAGGCGCCTTTTCTGTGTTCGCTGGTGCGTTCCGGGTTAGTCCAAATCGTAGAAGGACACGACGGCGGCGAATCCGCGTCCCAGCACTGACGGGCGTTCATCGGCACCGACCACGGTGTCCAGCGGCTCAAGTGCTGTTGCTGTACCACCGTCCGCGGTAACCGTGGCGCTGCCGTGCAGCAGGACCAGGAACTGGCCGGATCCAAGCGTCTGCGGATTCTTCTTGGACAATTCGGCCACCATCACCGCGGCGCCGGTGGTGGTGCGGTCCGCAAGCGTGTTGAGCACCGTGACAGGCCCGGTGGGCAGGGCAGCCTCCACTGCGGAGTCTCCGGAATAGCGGAACGGGCGGAACTTCTCCATCCCGTGTTCGGCGCCGTCCACGGTGAGGACCAGCAGTTCACCCTCCACCGGAACCGTAATCCGGTCCATTCCCGGAAAGGCCGTGAAAGCACCGGGCTTGTCGATGGAGGCAACGCTGAGGCGCCATCCTGTTCCTGATGCGATTTCCTTGACCCGGCCGTTGTTCTTTCCCCAGGGAACCGAGGGAAGTTCCGGGAACCGGATGATCGGGGAGGCAGCATTCACTGTGCTGGTCACGGTTTCCTTACTCGGCTCTTTTACTCGACGGAAGGCTGCGGCTTGGCGCCGCGCAGGTAATGCCTGCGGGCTGCGCTGTTGATTTGGAAACTGCGGCCGCTGGTCTCCGCCGGCTCAATCCGCATGAAGTGGTTCTTCTCCCCGGCCTGCCAGGGGAACAGGGGAAGCTCCTCTGAGGCGAGGACCTCCTCGATGGACTCCAGCTGGGCTGCCGAGCCCTTCAGGACAACGCTCCAGGCGAAACCAAGCCGGTCATCGTAACCGTCAACCTCGAAAGCCACTGCAGCGCCTTCCAGGGCTGCCCGAAGCTTGGTGCCTTCGGCGGTCCGGAAGACAACGGATCCCCGGTCCACGACGAAGTTGATCGGGAAAATCTCGGGGTGCTCGTCGGCAATGACGGCCAGCCGGCCGATCGGAGCCTGGCGGATGTAATCCCAGCACTGGTTGGCGGTCAGTTCCACGGGCTTGTCAGCAGGTGTCCCGGCATCATCTTTGATTGGCAACATTCCTCCAGTCTAGTTGTACGGGCACCGACCACAATGAACGGGCGTCCGGGACATGGTGCTGCAGGCCACGGTGCACCACAATGAGACGATGAACCTCATCCTGAACCTCATCTGGCTCCTGTTCGGCGGCATCTGGCTGGCGCTGGGATATGTGCTGGCCGGTATCGTGTGCTGCCTGCTGATCGTGACCATCCCGTTCGGCATCGCGTCTTTCCGGATCGCGTCTTACGCCTTCTGGCCCTTTGGCCGCACCATAGTGGACCGCGGCGGCGCACCCGGGCTGCTGTCCACGGCGGGCAACGTCATTTGGCTGGTGGTGGCAGGGGTGTGGATCGCCGCCGGGCACATCATGACGGCCATACCGATGTTCATCAGCATCATCGGCATTCCGCTGGGCATTGCGAACCTGAAGATGGTGCCGATCTCGCTGATGCCGCTGGGGAAAGTCATTGTTCCCACCGGGCGTCCCGGCATCATGCCGTATGGCTCGGCTGAACCGTACGGCGCTTACGGGCCCGGCGGAGGCTACGGACCCGGAGGGCAGTACGGACCTCCCCGCGGAGGGCAGTACCGGGGCTAAGGCTGGCCGGCGGCACCGTCCAGGAAAGCCTTCATCAGCGGGCCGCCCGAGGTGGAGCCCAGTTCGCCTTCGGCCACAAACACCGCCACAGCCAGGTCACCCTGCACGGCCACCACCCAGGCATGCGTGCGCGGCGGGGTCTCGCTGCCGAATTCCGCCGTACCGGTCTTGGCCAGCACCGGTTCTCCCGGGACGTCCACCAGCATGTTGGCGCCGCCGTCGGTGACAACGCCGCGCATCATGTCGCGCAGCGAAGTGGCCTCTGCCGCAGTGAATGCTCCGGCGCCGCCGGCGCCTGTGGGCGCCGGGGAAGGGGACAGTGAAGCCGGTGCTGACGACGATCCTGACTCTGCGCCCGCTGTTTCTGCCTCGGGACCGGGGGTAACCAGCAGCGGAGTCACCCGTTCGCCCTTGCCCACGGATGCGGCGGCAACGGCCAAAGCCAGCGGAGAGACGAGGACTTCGCCTTGACCGATCATGGACGCTGCGTGTGCCGTTCCATCGGCTTCTTCCGGGACGGAGCCGAAGAACGCGGGTACGCCCATGGAAGCAGAAACCCCGATGCCCAGATCCTGTGCGGCGGAGGCCAGCGCGTCCTGCGGCACCGTGTCCCGGGTATTGATGAAGGCGGTGTTGCAGGACTGCGCAAAAGCATCCCGCAGGGGAATCTCCCCGACAAAGGCGGCCGGATAGCTGCCTGCATTGTTGAATTTGCGGCCGTCAACGCTGAGTTCCGCCGGGCAGGAGAGCGAACTGTCGGGCGTGACTCCCTGCCGCAGCAGGGCCAGCGAGGTGGCAATCTTGAACGTTGAGCCGGGCGGATACTGGCCCAGAAGCGCAGTCTGCTGTCCCTCGCTGCCGGGCCCGTTGGCCACGGTGAGGACGTCTCCGGTTGAGGGCTGGATGGCGACAATGGCCGACGCCGACGGCTCGTCTTCCAGAATCCCCTCAGCGAGGGACTGCAGCCGGGGATCGAGGGTGGTTTGCAGAGCCGTGCCGTCCTCGGAATTGATGCTGAAGACGATGTTGTTGCCTGACGTGTTCTCAAGGGTGACCGCGACGCCGGGGGTGCCCTGCAGCTGCTCGTCATATTGCTGCTGCAGTCCGGAGAGTCCGGTCTGGTTGCCGGCGGAAAGACGGCCCTCGGATTCCTCGATCAGCTCTGCAGTGGCCTCGCCCACCGTGCCGAGCAGTGCGCGGGCAAAGGTCCTAGTGGGGGCAAGCACCCGGGAATCGGGAATTGACAGCGCGCCCGGAATGCCGGCGAGGGCTTCCGGAGTTACGGGGCCGTCCGCCTCTTGGCGCTGCACGATGGCTTCGACAAAGGCCTCGGGGCCGGACGCCGCCACCTGGGCCGCGTAGCCTGCCGGATCCAAACCTGCGAGTTCGGCCAGCGCAGTGGCGGAGGCCGCCTGCCGGTCCTCCGGAATGTCCGGCTTGTTGATCCCGATCCGGAGCACGGGGCGGGAGCCCATCAGGGGCTGGCCGTTGCGGTCCAGAACGTCGGCGCGCAGTCCGGGAGATGTGGTGCGGACCAGCCGGTCGCCGTCGGCGAGGGACTCGAAGAGCACGGAGGGGGCCCACTGGACCTGCCAGGCGTCATCTTCGCCGCGTCGCAGCTGGGCGGTGCTTTCATAGGACCAGTCCGGAGCCGAGTCCATGTTCACATCCCAGGCGTAGGCCAGGCGGACGGCGGCGGCGTCGTCGTTCTCCGCGTCTTCATCGATCCCGGCCACGGTGACGGCGGGACGGACCGGGCCCATGCCGGCCAGCAGCGTCTCCAGTTCGGTGTTCACCTGGGCCGGCGTACCCGCGGTGAAGGAGGACGCCGACACATCAGCGTTGCTGAGGCCTTCCGCCAGCGCTGCGGCGGCATCATCGGGCGACGGCTTCTCGCTGGAGCAGGACATCAGCGTCAGCGTGAGAGCCGAAACAGCCAGGACGGTTGTGAGTGCGCGGTTTTTCCCCATCCGGTCAGGGTACCCGTGCCCGGGGCCGGTCAAAGACATAAGACACACGCCGAGGGCGGCCGGATATCCGGCCGCCCTCGGTGCTGCGGGGGTATGCGTGCTGCGGGGGAGTGCTAGGCCGTACGGGCAGCCTTGACCAGTTCAGCACAGCGCTCACCGATCATCATGGTGGTGATGTTCGGGTTGACGGTGACCAGTTCCGGCATCGCCGATGCATCGGCGACCCGCAGGCCGGTTACCCCCTTGACCCGGAGCTGGGGATCCAGCGGGGCCATCGGATCATCGGCGGCGCCCATGCGTACGGTGCCGGCCGGATGGTAGACGGTGTTGTGGGTTTTTTTGATGTATTCGGTGATCTGCTCGTCCGTCTGCACGTCCTTGCCCGGATACAGTTCCTCGCCGGCCCATTCCGCCATGGCAGGCTGGGCAACGATCTCGCGGGCCTTCTTGATGCCCGCCACCATGACCCGCATATCGTGCGGATCGGTGAAGTAGCGCGGATCCACCATCGGCTTGTCCCGGAAATCCCGGCTCCGCAGCCGCACCGTGCCGCGTGAGCGGGCGTGGGTGACGTTCGGGGTCAGGCAGAAACCGTTCTCCGTGGTGGGGTAGCCGTGGCGCAGGGTGTGCATGTCGAACGGAACCGAGCCGTAATGGAACATCAGGTCCGGACGGTCCAATCCGTCTTCGGTGGGCGTGAAGACGCCAATCTCCCACCACTGGGTGGAGGTTTCCGGCATGGGTTTCCTGGCCTCCCACTGGATCACGCCCTCGGGGTGGTCCTGCAGGTTTTCGCCGACGCCGGGGGAATCCACCCGGACCGAAACGCCGCGCTCCTCCAAGTGCTCCTTCGGGCCGATGCCGGAGAGCATCAGCAGTTTCGGGGAATCGATGGCTCCGGCGGAGAGGATGACTTCCCGACGGACGCCCAGGTGCCTGGCGCGGCCAAACGGATTGTCGACGACGTCGACGCCGGTGCAGCGGTTCGCGTCGTCGAACGTGAGTTCCTTGGCGAGGTACCCGGTAAGCAGGGTGAAATTCTTCCGCTCCATGATCGGGTGGATGTAGGAAACGGAGGAGGAGGAACGGGTTCCATCGGCACGGCGGTTGATCTGGAAGAAGTTGGCGCCGTTGATCACCGTTTCCCCGGTATTGAACTTCACCCGCGGGATGCCGGACTGCTCGCAGGCATCCAGGAGGGCGACGCCGCAGGGATCATTGGCGGGGATGTTCATCAGGTGAACCGGGCCGGAGTCGCCGTGATGGGGTGCATCCGGGCCGGCGTCCTCATTGGTCTCGAGCTTCCGGTAAAGCTCCCAGGCCATCTTGGCATTCCAGCCCTCGGCGCCGAACTTGGTTTCCCACTCGTCAATGTCTTCGCGGGGAGCCCAGAAGGCAATGCAGGAGTTGTGGCTGGAGCAGCCGCCCATCACCTTGGCGCGGGCGTGGCGCATAAAGGAGTTGCCGTTTTCCTGCGGTTCAATCTGGTAATCCCAGTCATAACCGGATTCCAGAAGTTCCATCCACCGGTCCAGCTGCAGGATCTCCTCCAGCCCGCGGTCATCGGGGCCGGCCTCGACCAGTGCCACCTCGACGTCGGGATCTTCGCTCAGGCGGGCCGCTACAGCCGCACCGGCGGACCCGCCGCCAACCACGATGTAGTCGAAGTCCGTCTTGTCAGCCATTCAGTGTTAGCCCTTTCCGTGATCGGTGAACCAGCCGGTCACCTGCGGGTTGATGTTGTGGTAGATGTGCTTGGCTTCCTGGTATTCGCCCAGGCCGGTCGGGCCCAGTTCGCGGCCGACGCCGGACTGGCCGTAGCCGCCCCACTCAGCCTGCGGCAGGTACGGATGGAAGTCGTTGATCCAGACGGTGCCGGCACGCATCCGCCGGGCAACGCGCTGGCTCTTGCCGGCGTCCTGCGTCCACACCGCACCGGCCAGACCGTAGTCGGTGTCATTGGCCAGTTCCACGGCTTCTTCCTCGCCGTTGAACGTTTCCACGGTCACCACCGGGCCGAAGGCCTCATCGAGGAGGGCGGAGCTGCCGCGCTTCACGTTGTCCAGCACAGTGGGCGCATAGTAGAAGCCCTTTTCCAGCTCGCCGGTGCCCCAGGTGCCGCCGCAGCGGATCCGGGCGCCTTCTTCCACGGCCTTGTTGACGTAGGCGGTGACCTTGTCGCGGTGGGCGGCGGAGATCAGCGGACCGGTTTCGGCGTTCTCGTCGAAGGGCCCGCCCATGCGGATCATCTTGGCGCGGCGCACCAGTTCGTCCACGAACCGTTCGGCGATCGGTTCTTCCACGAGCAGGCGGGCGCCGGCGGAGCAGACCTGGCCGGAGTGGACAAACGCGGCGTTCAGGGCGTTGTCCAGTGCGGCGTCGAAGTCCGCGTCGGCGAAGATGACGTTGGGGTTCTTGCCGCCCAGTTCCAGGGCGACCTTCTTCACCGTCTTCGCTGCTGCACCGGCAATCACCTTGCCGGTGGCCACGCCGCCGGTGAAGGAGACCAGGTCCACATCGGGGGACTCGGAGAGGGGCGCGCCCGCCACGGCCCCGGCACCGAGCACCAGGTTGGCGACACCGCGGGGCAGCCCGAGTTCTTCAAGCACCTGCATCATCAGGATGGAGGTGTGCGGGGTCAGCTCGGAGGGCTTGAGGATGAAGGTGCAGCCCGCGGCCAGCGCGGGGGCGATCTTCCAGGCGGCCTGCAACAGCGGGTAGTTCCACGGGGCGATCAGCCCGCACACGCCCACCGGCTCGTATTCGATCCGGCTGACGACGTCGTTGTTGCCGGCGTCGACAATCCGTCCCGCATTGAGGGCGGCAATCTTGCCGAAGTAGGCGAAGCAGGCGGCGATGTCGTCCATGTCGATTTCGCTTTCCACCAGCCGCTTGCCGGTGTCCAGCGTTTCCGCGCGGGCAAATTCGTCCTTGCGTTCGCGCAGCCGGGCTGCAACCTTGAGCAGGAAGTCCCCGCGCTCCGGGGCTGGGACTGAAGCCCACTCCCCGCGTTCCCAGGCGGCCTTGGCTGCGGCAATGGCCTTTTCGGTATCCTCCCGGGTCGCCTCGGATACCGCGGCGACGAACTCGCCGTCGGCCGGGTTGTGGATCTCACGAATGCCGCCGTCGGATGCGGGCACCCACTGGCCGTCGATGAACAAAGTGGCGGTTGTCATGCTCGTTCCTCCTCGCTGATGAAATCAGCTTCCCAGTTGTCTTTCGGAACCTGGTCCTCCGTGATGGAGGTATTGCCCGGCACTTCACGGTTGAGGTGCAGGAACTCCAGGTGGGTCTCGTAGTGGTCCAGGACATCGGTGATGACCTGCTCCTTCGTGTACCCCATGAGGTCGTAGCCGTGGCTGCCCTCCAGGGAGAACACCTCCATGCGGAAGTACTTGCTGTCCGTCGACGCGTTGGTGGCGAAGGACGGCGTGTCGTACTGCACGGGGTAGATCTGGTATTTGAAGACGCGTTCCTCGGCCATCCCCACATGCAGGTCCAGGTGATGGATGCCGTGCGGTGCGGCCTCGCCTTCACCGAGCACGACGTCGGCGCCGCGCTCCTTGAGTTCGTCATGGACTTCCTGCAGGGCGGGCCGCGCCACGGCCTGGATAAAGCGTTCGGCCTGCCGCGGACCGGGGTAGGTCATGACCCGGGACAGCCGTTGGCGCCAGCTGCGGCCGCTGCGTGCGTCCAGGCTGCGGCCGGCAATGATGTTGGGCAGCGAGGCCCGGTAACTGTCCGTCAGGGAGTTCTCCACCCGCAGCGCCTTGTAGACGCCGAGCATGATGAACAGCAGCAGGATGGACAGCGGCAGGCCCATGATGATGGTGGCGTTCTGCAGCGTGGTTACCCCGCCGACCATCAGCATGGCCAGGGTGAGCAGGCCGGTGACAACGGCCCAGAAGATACGCAGCCACTTGGGGCCGTCCGAATTCGCATCCTTCAGGTGGGAGGTGAAGTTGGCCATCACCAGGGCACCGGAGTCAGCGGACGTGACATAGAACAGCAGGCCGGTGAACGTGGCGATAGCCGCAGTCGCCGGTGCCCACGGGTACTGCTCCAGAAGGCCGTAAAAGGCACGTTCGGGCTGGTTCATGGCCACCTCGCCGAAGGCCGCGTTGCCGCCCATCACCAGCTCCAGGGCGGAATTGCCGAAGATGGAGATCCACAGCAGGATGAAAGCGAACGGTACAACCATGGTGCCCAGCACAAACTGGCGGATGGTGCGGCCGCGCGAAATCCGGGCCAGGAACAGGCCAACAAACGGAGCCCAGGCAATCCACCAGGCCCAGAAGAACAACGTCCAGGAACTCAGCCACACATCGGGGCGGTCGTAGGCCATGGTGTCCATGGTCATGGCGGGGAAACGGCTCAGGACATCGCCGATGTTCTGGACGATTCCGTCCAGCAGGAAGTTGGTTTTGCCCGCAATGAGCACAAACAGCATCAGGCAAACGGCGAGGATGACGTTGAGTTCGGACAGCCGGCGGATGCCCTTCTCCACGCCGGAAACCACTGACACTGTGGCCATGATGACGGAGAGCGCAATCAGCGCGATTTGCACCGTCAGGTTCTCGGGCAGCCCGAACATAAAGCTCAAACCGTAGTTCAGCTGGACGACGCCGATGCCGAGGGAAGTGGCGATACCGAAGATGGTGCCGAGCAGGGCGGCAATATCCACGCCGTGGCCCAGCGGGCCGTCGATTTTCTTTCCGAAGATCGGATACAGGGCGGACCGGATGCTCAGGGGAAGGTTGTGCCGGTAGGCGAAGTAACCCAGCGCCAGGCCCATCAGTGCGTACAGCGCCCATCCCGTTATCCCGTAGTGGAACAGCGTCAGCACCAGAGCCTGACGGGCCGCTTCGGCGGTGGCGCCGTCTCCCGTCGGCGGAGCCAGGTACTGGGTGACCGGTTCTGAGACGGAGAAGAACATCAGGTCGATCCCGATACCCGCTGCAAAGAGCATGGAGGCCCAGGTGAAGAGTCCAAACTGCGGTTTGGAGTGGTCCGGACCCAACTTGGTCTTGCCCACCCGGGTCAGTGCCGTGACCAGCACAAAAACCACCACGAGGGTGACGACCAGGAAGTAGTACCAGCCCATGTTCGTTGAAACCCAGCCGACCATGGACCCGATGACCGTCTCGGCGTTGTCAGTGGCAAGCATGGCCCACAGGGCAATGGCCAGGATTCCGGTAGCTGAACCGATGAAGACCGTTTTATTGACTCGGGTTCCCGGCGCAGCGGTGTCCGCTGTCTCCGGTTCCGCAAGTTTGCTCATGGGGGCAAATCCTTCGGGTTTCAATGGAGTTTTGGCATGCTCCGGCAGCCAACCATCCTGCACAGCCCGGCAGTGCAGCCTCCGGCATTTTCCTCGGAAAGGGCGTACGGCAGCTGGGCTTCGGTGCGGCAAGGGGGGACAATCCGAACCTATCAAATGCCTGCTGCGGGCCTCCATTTCTATGGTTTTAGTCACAGGCGTACTGTCATTCAATGAAGCCGCGAACCCTGTGCAGCGTAGATTTTCCCTGCTACCGTCGTGGAAAACCGGCCCTCCGCGGCCCTGTCGCATACCCGCTTCAGCGATTCCTCCCAGTGGCACCCCGGGCGCCGCCGGCCGCTGGAAGAGCCGGAGTTCCCAGCCGGTTGTTCTACAGAGGAGTGGAAGCTATGCCTGAACCGTATGCCTCGGCTGCACCCACCGAACGCACTTTTGGCAAGCGGCAAATCCAAGCCGGCCACGCGCTCATGATGGTCGTCGGCAGGATCATTCCCTATCCCATTGGGGAAGTGTGGGCGGCCCTGACGGACCCCGATGCCCTGGAGAAATACGTGGGACGGCCCGAGGGAGATTTACGGCGGGGAGGCAGCTACGAGCTCCCCGACGGGACCAGGGGCGCTATCCTGCGGTGCGATCCGCCCCGGTTGCTGACCGTCTCCTTTACCCGTCCGGGCGGCCAAACGGCCGAACTGGAAGTGCATTTGGCTGCAGAGGATTCATATACGCATGTGGAGCTGAAGTACGCCTCGGTACGCAGCGGCTTCTTCCTCATTAACTCGGATTCCGGGGAATGGGCAGCGGGCCCGGGATGGGAATTCTTCCTGGACCACCTCACCGGCCATCTCGGCGGGGAGGAATTCCAGGAAACTATGGGAGTGATTGGCTGGGCCTCGCTGGAGGGGGAGCAACTGCGGCTGTACGAGGCGCGAAACGCCCAGTGGGAGCGGGCCAAAGAGGACTGGGACCACGAGCACGAAGCCGTGCCCGGCCTCTCCTAGAACGGGCTCGCGCAGTCCGGAAACTGCCTTCGATATTTTTGGGTCCAAGTGCGCGCAAACCGTGCCTCATTGTCGTGCAAACGCCGTGGATAACCTATACAATTCAAGTTGAGTCGAATTGACTCAACTTTGTTGCGTCCGGTGGGATGATCTTTTCTAGGACTCGCTCCGGAAGCTGGAATCCAGTTTGAGCTTGGAAGGAACCCGTAGTGGACACCAAATTCACCAACAAGAGCCAAGAAGCGCTCCAGGCAGCTGCCATGAACGCTGCCACAGCGGGCAACCCGCAAATCGAGCCTGCCCATCTCCTGAAAGCACTGATGGACCAGCGTCAGGGGGTTGCGGTGGCCCTGCTGAAGGCAGCGGGCGTGAGCGCTGATACGGTCAGCGCCGCAGCGTCCAACGCGATCCACTCCCTGCCGTCATCTTCGGGCTCCTCCGTGGCACAGCCGCAGTTCTCGCGCTCCATGCTGCAGGTGATCACTGCGGCTCAGCAGGAAGCCGAACAGCTGGGCGACGCGTACGTGTCCACCGAGCATCTGCTGCTCGGACTGTCCCTGGACAGCGGCGCGGCCGGCAAGGCACTGCGGGACAACGGAGCCGGCCACGACGCTTTGAAGGCAGCCCTTCCATCTGTACGAGGAGACCGAAAAGTGACCAATGCTGATCCGGAAAACACCTTCCAGGCGCTGGAGAAGTTCAGCACCGACCTCACCGAGATGGCCCGCAGCGGCAAACTTGATCCGGTCATCGGGCGGGATTCAGAAATCCGCCGCGTTATCCAGGTGCTGAGCCGCCGCACCAAGAACAACCCTGTGCTGATCGGCGAACCGGGCGTGGGTAAGACCGCCGTCGTCGAGGGGCTTGCCCAGCGGATTGTGGCAGGCGATGTTCCGGAGAGCCTCAACGGCAAAACCCTCCTGTCCCTGGACCTGGGGTCCATGGTGGCCGGCGCCAAATACCGCGGCGAGTTCGAGGAGCGCTTTAAGGCCGTGCTGGAGGAGATCTCCAACGCCGAAGGCCAGATTGTCACCTTCATCGACGAGCTGCACACCGTGGTGGGCGCCGGGGCCGCTGAAGGCTCCATGGACGCCGGGAATATGCTCAAGCCCATGCTGGCGCGGGGGGAACTGCGCCTGATTGGCGCCACCACACTGGATGAATACCGCGAAAACATCGAAAAGGACGCCGCGCTGGAGCGGCGCTTCCAGCAGGTTTACGTGGGGGAGCCCAGTGTTCCGGACACCATCGGGATTTTGCGCGGCCTGAAGGAACGCTACGAGGCGCATCATAAGGTGGCCATCGCCGATGCTGCCCTGGTGGCCGCGGCTACGCTGTCCAACCGGTACATTACGGGCCGCCAGCTTCCGGACAAGGCTATCGATCTGGTGGACGAGGCCGCTTCCCGGCTGCGGATGGAGATTGACTCCGCGCCGGAGGAAATCGACGAACTCCGCCGCGCTGTGGACCGGTTGACCATGGAGGAACTGGCGCTGGCAAACGAGACGGACGAAGCCTCGGTGGAACGGCTGGCTGTCCTGCGCGAAGACATGGCCAATAAGAAGGAAGAGCTGGCTGCCCTGAACGCCCGTTGGGAAGCGGAGAAAGCGGGCCTGAACCGCGTGGGTGATCTGAAGGCCCAGATCGATGAACTGCGCAGCGAGGCGGAGAAGTTCCAGCGCGACGGCGACCTCACGGAAGCTTCGAGGATTCTTTACGGTGAAATTCCCGCGCTGCAAAAGGAGCTGGAAGCTGCCCAGCAGGCGGAAGAAAGCAAATTCGGCGAGGAAACCCATGAACTGATGGTCTCGGAGGAAGTCACGGCGGACGACATCGCCGAGGTTGTCTCCGCTTGGACCGGTGTTCCGGCCGGCCGGATGCTTCAGGGCGAATCACAAAAGCTCTTGGACATGGAGGCCAACATCGGTTCGCGCCTGATTGGCCAAACCAAGGCAGTGAGCGCCGTCTCGGACGCAGTCCGCCGTTCCCGCGCCGGTGTCAGCGACCCGGACCGGCCCACCGGTTCCTTCCTCTTCCTGGGACCCACCGGCGTGGGCAAGACCGAGCTCGCCAAAGCGCTCGCCGAGTTCCTCTTCGACGATGAGCGTGCCATGGTGCGCATTGACATGAGCGAATACTCGGAGAAGCACGCGGTTTCCCGCCTGGTGGGAGCGCCTCCCGGATATGTGGGGTACGAGGAGGGCGGCCAGTTGACTGAGGCGGTGCGCCGCCGGCCGTACTCCGTCATCCTGCTGGATGAGGTGGAAAAGGCCCATCCGGAAGTCTTTGACATTCTGCTCCAGGTGCTCGACGACGGCCGGCTCACCGACGGTCAGGGCCGCACCGTGGACTTCCGCAACGTCATTCTGATTCTGACGTCCAACCTCGGGTCCCAGTTCCTGGTGGATCCCGGTCTGACGGAAGATCAGAAGCGGGAGTCGGTTATGTCCATGGTCAACGCCAACTTCAAGCCGGAGTTCCTGAACCGGCTGGACGACGTCATCCTGTTCGATCCGCTGAGCCTGGAGGATCTGTCCAAGATCGTAGACATCCAGGTGCAGGCGCTGGCTAAGCGGCTGCATGAACGCCGTCTGGTTCTGGACGTCACCGACGCGGCCCGCGAATGGCTGGCGCTGACCGGGTATGACCCGGCCTACGGCGCCCGCCCGCTGCGCCGGCTGGTGCAGCGCGAAATCGGCGACAAGCTGGCGCGGGGCATCCTCGCCGGCAGGATCAGTGACGGAGACACCGTGCTGGTGGACCGCCCGGAGGGAAACGTGAGCATGGACGGCGAGGAGCTGGTGACGGAACCGGTGGGTCTGACGGTGGAAGCCGCCTAAGCGGCCGGCCTGGCTGCCCTCGGGCAGCTAGTCGGCGAGCAGTGAGGCAGTCAGGTCCGCTTCTCCGCTGGAAACCACAAAGCAGTCGATGCGGCGGTCGCCGTCCTCCCACGACTCGCGGGTGGGGATGACCTTGTTCTCCTGAAGCTCCAGGTCAGGGGAGTCGGTCAACGCCTCGGAATAGCGGACCTGGGCGCAGATCTCAGTGGCCCGTTCCGACAGTGCCTCGGTGCCGGGGAACTCGTCGCCGTCCGGATAGGTGGCTGCGGCGACCAGCTGGGCATTGTGCGGAGTCTCGCAGGTGACCACCGTGACGGGCTCGTTGACTCCGGCGAAATTGGCAAGGCAGGCTCCGGCATCCAGTTCTATGGGCGCAACGTTCTCTTCCAGCACCCCCGGTTCCTTTTCCGAACCCAGGATCACGGTGAAGAACAGCACCACGAGGACGGCGAGCACCCCCAGCACACCAATGATGAGCAGGGTGCGCTTGGTTGTTCCGTTGCCGGAAGGTTCCCCGGATGATTCGGATGGTGCTGCGGTGCCGCGTGGCTCAGCGCCGCGGCGGGAACGCCGGGAGTCCGCAGGTTCTGCAGCGGCCTGCGGCTCCGCAGCTTCGCCGTTGCCGGAGGTCCCATCCATGTTGCCATCGGAGCGGGGAGTCTCCTCCTTCGGGGATTCGTCATCCGCGGTCCCTGTGTCATCCGCGGTCCCCGTGCCAGTCATGGGAGCCGCTGCCGTTATTCCCGCGGTGTGGCTGACCGCCGCAGGATGATTGGCAGCCGGATCGGTGAGGACAGCCGCATCCGCCGCTTCAGCCTCCACTGCCTTAACTTCTGCAGTTGCATCGTTGAGCGAGGCGGCGTCGGCTGCATCGGAGCTGATGTCCGGGCTGCCCAGGGACGGCTCTTCCAGCGTGACATCGTCCGGGTTGGTCAGTTCCGGTTCCTCACTCATCATTGCGTCAGGCTCCGCGTCAGCGGGTTCAGCGGCTGTACTGCCGCCGTCGTCCTGTCCGGCTTCGGTGCCTTCGAACGCGGCGGACCAAACGCGGGTGTCGTGTCCGATGTCCCCTGACAGCCACTGCGGTGGCTCGGCATGGGCTTCAAGGTCCGGCAGCCCGGGTGATGCAGCGGTCGCTGCCCCGGCCTCTTCCGCTGTTGGCTTTATCGGGGACGCTCCCGAAGCGGGAGGGGAATCTGTCCCCGGCGTGCTGTTTTTATCGCTCATGGTGAACGTCAGTCCTCCCTGTAGGCGGCCCGAAAAGGGCCCCAAATCTGTCTCTACCCCTGACTTTACCCAGTGTGGGTGCGGTCGTGCAGGATGAGGGGTGCTGGGCGCCGTGAACAATCCGGGGTCTTGGAGCGCCACATCGGGCGAGGCGGGGCACAAGGCGGCCCGAAAACATGTAACCTGTACTTACGACAAATTGACCAAATATTCCGGGGCCTCGCTCATCTTGCTCAGAGCGACCACCTCCGGATCGACGCAAAAAGGGGGTCACGCCATGGGGCGCGGCCGTCAAAAGGCAAAAGCAACCAAGCAGGCCCGGGAAATGAAGTACTTCACCCCGGCCACGGACTACTCGGCACTGCAGCGTGAGCTTGCGGGACCAACGAGCCGTCCATCGAGTCGATATCCCGAGGAACCGGCCGAGCCGGATTACTCGGCGTACGAAGACAAGTACGCGGATCAATTTGGCGACGATGACGACGATGAAGGTACTTCCCGCCGCATCGGCTAAAGCGGCACTTCAAAGCGTCGGCCAATTGCTATCCTTCAGCGGATCACCCTCGGGTGGATCCGCTGAAGGCCGTTAAGACGCGTTGCCGTCCGCAGCAGGACCTTTCCTCTCCCGGGACGGGGCACAACAAAGGGCGCCCATCGAAGCCGATGAGCGCCCTTTGTGTTGGGGTCCTGGTGGGGGCTTGGCCCGTTAGCCTGCGTAGTTCCCCACCAGCCGGACGGCACCGCCGTCGACGCCCTTGGCTCCCTGGACGTAGTCCGGGCCTGCCTGCGCCGGGCCTGCGGCACCTACTGTACCCATGACCCATGCGGGGACGCCGCGCTCCGCCAGCCGGGCCAGAGCCGCATCCGCGCCTGCCGCGTCCACGATGGCCACCATGCCCACTCCGAGGTTCAGGGTGCGTTCCAGATCGGACTGCGGCACATTGCCCAGCTCACCCACGAGCTTGAAGATGGGCGGCAGCTCCCAGGTGGAGCGGTCCACCGTCGCTTCGAGGCCCTTGGGCAGCACGCGTGCCAGGTTGGCGGCGAGGCCGCCGCCGGTGACATGGCTGAACCCATGGACGCCTGCGGTTTCCAGCCGGGCCAGATCCAAGCAGTCAGCGGCATAGACGCGGGTGGGTTCCAGGAGCTCTTCACCCAGTGTCCGACCGAACTCGCTGACCTGGCGCTCCAGCTGCCAGCCGGCACGGTTGATGACACTGCGGACCAGCGAGTAACCGTTGGAGTGCAGCCCGGAGGACGCCATGCCGATCACCACGTCGCCGTCGCGGACGCGTTCGGGGCCCAGCAGGTTGGCGGCCTCCACAACACCGGTGGCTGCGCCGGCGACGTCGTACTCGTGTTCGCCCAGCAGCCCGGGGTGCTCGGCGGTTTCGCCGCCCACCAGCGCGGTGCCGGCCACCTCGCACGCCGCAGCAATGCCGCGGACAATGTCCGCGATACGTTCCGGAACCACCTTGCCGCAGGCAATGTAATCGGTCATGAACAGCGGTTCGGCGCCCACCACCACAATGTCATCAACCACCATGCCCACCAGGTCAAAACCGATGGTGTCGTGGATGTCCATGGCCTGGGCAATGGCAACCTTGGTGCCCACGCCGTCGGTGGACGTTGCCAGCAGGGGCTTCTTGTAGGTCAGGAGCCGGGACACGTCGTAGAGCCCGGCAAAACCGCCCACCCCGCCCAGAACGGAGGAATTGTGGGTAGCCTTCACGGCTGCCTTCATCAGTTCAACGGCTTTGTCTCCGGCTTCAACGTCCACGCCCGCAGAGGCATAGGTGATGGCGGTGTCGGACGAGCTCATACGGCTTCCTTCTTATCGGATTCGGTGAGGAGGTTCTCAAAGTCTGAATCTGGTCCGGGATCACAGCCGTTGGCGCTGTCTGCGTCCGCAGGGTTGGCCGGCGCCTCGGACTCCAGCAGGGACTTGCCCAGTTTGTCCGCTGCCGGCAGCTCAATCGGATACACGCCGGTGAAGCAGGCAGTGCACAAGCGTTGGCGGGGCTGCTGGGTGGCTCCGATCATGCCGTCCTCGGAGATGTACGCCAGGCTGTCGGCCCCGATGGACGTGCAGATTTCCTCCACGGCCGCACCGTTGGCAATCAGTTCTGCACGGGAGGCGAAGTCGATCCCGTAGAAACAGGGCCACTGGACGGGCGGCGAGGAAATCTTGACGTGCACCTCTTTGGCGCCGACTTCGCGCAGCATCCGCACAATGGCCCGCTGGGTGTTGCCGCGCACAATGCTGTCATCGACCACCACCACGCGCTTGCCCCGGATCACCGATTCCAGCGCGTTGAGCTTGAGTTTGATGCCCAGCTGACGCAGCGTCTGGCTGGGCTGGATGAAAGTGCGTCCCACATAGGAGTTCTTGACGAATCCATGGGCGAACGGAATGCCGGACTCTTCGGCATAACCCACGGCGGCGGGAGTTCCGGACTCAGGCACGGGAATGACAATATCCGCTTCGACCGCGTACTCGCGGGCGAGCTGGCGGCCCATTTCCACCCGGCTTTCATACACGGAGCGCCCGTTGATGACGGCGTCGGGCCTGGCCAGATAGACGTATTCAAAGACACAGCCGGCAGGAGTGGGCTCGCCGAAACTGCTGCTGCGGATCCCGTTCTCATCAATGGCAATGAACTCACCGGGTTTGATTTCGCGGATGAAGCTGGCGCCCACGGTGGCCAGGGCGGAACCTTCCGAGGCTACGACCCAGCCGCGGTCCAGCCGTCCGAGGACCAGGGGGCGCACCCCGTAGGTGTCACGGGCGGCATAAAGGGTGCCTTCATCCATGAACACGAAGGAGAACGCGCCGCGCAGTTTGGGCAGCAGCTCCAGGGCCGTTTCCTCGAGCGAGCGGCCGTCGGAACCGTTGAGCAGGGCCGTGACCAGTGCCGTGTCCGAGGTGTTGCCCTGGGCGATCTCGCCGGAACGGGGCCGTCCCTCGCGCTCAACGATCATTTCGTAGAGTTCAGCAGAGTTCGTCAGGTTCCCGTTGTGGGCCAGCGCCACTGTGCCGCTGGCGGTTGCGCCGAGAGTGGGCTGTGCGTTGGCCCAGTGCGAGGCACCGGTGGTTGAGTAGCGGCAGTGTCCCACCGCGATGTGACCGCCCAGGGTGTTCAGAGTCGTCTCGTCAAAGACCTGGGACACCAAACCCATGTCCTTGTAAACGCTGATTCTTGAGCCGTCACTGGTGGCTATGCCGGCGGACTCCTGTCCGCGGTGCTGCAGTGCGTAGAGCCCGTAATAGGTAAGTTTTGCTACCTCTTCGCCGGGGGCCCAGACGCCGAAAACTCCGCAGGCATCCTGCGGACCTTTTTCGCCGGGCATGAGATCGTGGGAAAGCTTTCCATCACCGCGTGCCATGAGATTAGTCTCTCACGCCGCGGGCAAAGCCAGACCTTCATGCGCAACCATTACGGCCGCTGGGAGCAGGACTACTCTTCGTCCCGTTCGACGACGGCACGGCGGGTTTTGCGGACACTGTTCCAGTCCAGGAGCAGGGCAACCAGGGCGCCGAGGCACACACCCGGAATCGCGAACATGATGGTGAAGAAGCCCAAGGTGGCTTCCCGCGTGTACGTGGGATTTTCCGGGCCGATATAGGCGACCAGCAGCGCCGCGATGAAGCCGGCGATCACGCCCAACAGGAGGAAGGGGACGAAACGGGGGGCACGCCGGACGGTAATTTCGCGGCGTTCGGGACTGTGCTGCTGGGAATCCATACGAAAATTCTACCGGCAGTAGAGGTTATTGGCCTGCACGGAAGAGCGGCAGCCACTCAGACAGGTTGGCCCGCAGCCCTGACGCAGCCACTTTTCCGGCCTGAACGGACTCATTCCAGGACTGCTGCCCGGAGACCAGACCCAGCCAGGTGGCCGCGTCGGTTTCGATCACGTTGGGCGGGGTGCCGCGGGTATGCCGGGGGCCGGCGACGCACTGGGTGACGCCGAACGGCGGCACCCGAACCTCTACGCTGTTGCCCGGCGCGCGCTCCGCCAGCTCTTCCAGCGAATAGCGGACGGCCGTGGCCAGGGTGTTCCGGTCCGGTTTCGTCCCTGCAGCAGTGGCAGCGAGGGCAGCGCGCAGCGCAGCTTCGCCGTCGGTGGCGGGGACCCGTCGTCGTGCCATGAGTTGCTCAGCCGGTCCGCTCAGGAATCCAGGAGTGCGGAATCCAGCAGCGCCGTCACGGGTGCGCCCAGGCGGATGCTGCCCACGGGTGCGCCGCCGCCCAGAACGGGACGGACAATCTTGTCCAGCACCGCGCTGATTTTGCCGGGATCCACCGCACCGCTGGCGGCCAGCAGGGTCAGGCCCACCAGGGACGCGGCCCGGGTGTCGCCGTCGAGCATCTTCAGCGCCACTGACACACCGGTGTCGGTGCCCAGGACCAGGACGCCTTCGGCGCCGTTCTTGGAAATGATGCCAAGGTCCTCCATCACCACCGTGTTTTCACGGCCGTGGCCGTGAACGGCCCAGGGGTAGTCCAGCATGGCGGTGGCCACCGTTGCGGCGCGGGCATTGCCGTGTTTCCCGGACGGGGCCTTGGCCAGGCGGCCGATGCCGCGGGCCAGTCCGGTGAGCGAAACAGCGGCCAGGGGCGCACCGCAGCCGTCGGTTCCCCAGTGGCTGACGCTTTCGCCGGTGAATTCTTCGATGACGCCGGCGATGCTCTGCTGGAGGGGATGCTGCGGGTCCAGGTAGGTGGCGTGGTCCCAGTTGTTTTCGGTGCAGGCCCAGAGGAAGGCGGCGTGCTTGCCGGAGCAGTTGAAGGCCAGCTTGTTTTTGCCCTTGCCGGCACGGATCAGCTCATGGCGGGCGGCCTCATCCTGCGGCCAGTCTTCGGGGCACTGCAGATGGTCCTCGGTGACGCCGGCGGCGGCCAGCATCGTCTTGACTACGTCCGTGTGCTCCTTGGAACCGGTGTGGCTGGCGGCGGCCAGCGCCACCTGCGGCCCGCGCAGGGGGACCCCGGCCTGCATGGCGGCCACGGCCTGGAAGGGCTTCAGGGTAGACCGAGGAAAGATGGGGGTGGTGATGTCGCCAAGGGCGGTGACAACGGTTCCGTCGGCGGCCATGACCACGGCGGACCCGATATGGCGGGACTCGATGAAACCGCTGCGTTCAACAACGGCAAGTTCAACGGCATCGGACGCAGTAAAAGTGGCAGGCATGTTTCTATTCCACCATGAACTGAACGGACTGCCAGCCGGAGGCGCCGTCCGGAACCGTGTCGGCCCGGGCGCCGGTCTGCACACCGTCCTGCGGGTCCGTGGCGCGGGCCCGGACCGTGTGGTTGCCGCTGGAAAGGTCATCGGTGCGGAAGGACCACTGGCGCCAGGTATCCACCGATGCCTCGGCTGCCAGAACGGCGGGCTGCCAGTCGCCGTTGTCGATGGAAACTTCCACGCCGGTGATGCCGCGCTGCTGGGACCAGGCGGTGCCGCCCACGTCCACGGGACCCGCAGGCACGCGGGCAAACGACGCCGGGACCTCCACCCGGGCCATGGTCTTCACCGGTGCCTTCTGGGCCCATCCGCGGTCCGTCCAGTAGGCGGTCTGCGCGTCGAAACGGGTCACTTCCATGTCCACGATCCACTTGGTGGCGGAGACAAATCCGTAGAGCCCGGGCACCACCATCCGCACGGGATAACCGTGCACCGGGGGCAGCGGTTCACCGTTCATTCCCACTGCCAGCAGGGCGTCACGGTCATCCTGGAGCACTTCCAGCGGAGTGGAGGCGCTGAAGCCGTCAACGCTGGTGGAGAGCACCATATCCGCGTCCGCGGCAGGCCGTGCCCGTGCCAGCAGTTCGCGCACCGGAAGTCCCAGCCACTTGGCGGTGCCGGCCAGATCTCCGCCCAGTGGATTAGAGACGCAGGTCAGCGTGAGGTGACGCTCAACCAGCGGCGAGTCGAGCAGCTCGGCAAAATTGATCCGCACTTCCTCCTCCACCATCCCGTGAATGCGCAGCTCCCAGGTTTCCGCATCGATTTCCGGCAAGCTCAGGGCGGTGTCAATCCGGTAAAAATCCGCGTTGGACGTCAGCCACGGGGTCACTCCCGCCACGGGTGACTGCAGCCCGGCCGGCAGGGCACGTGCCGGGTCAGCGGCGGCCGGCAGCTTCAGGGCCGCACGGAAGGAAGCAGTGGTGTTCCGGGCTGCGGCGATGGCCCGGCCGCCGGCCGCGGCGGCAGTTCCCGCGATGACGGTCAGCCCGGCGGCAGTGAAAAAGCCCCGCCGGGTGGGGCGGTTCCGGAGCGGAGCGGGGGGCCGGCCGCCACCGGATTCACCGGACTCGGCGGCAGGAGTGCGGCGGATCAATCCGCGCAGGACGCCGATCCCCACTGCGGTGCCCAGCACCGTGGGGATGGCGTCCACCGGGGAGGCGCCGGCCCTGGTCACCACGCAGGCCACAATCACCGCACCCATGATGAGGACGGCGGCTACGCCGAGCCCCCAGCGGCGGTGCGCCAGTATCCCTGCGCAGGCCGCGAGTACCGCGATGGTCAGGGCCATGCCCGCGAACAGAGCTGCCTTGTCATTGGTACCGAAGGTTTCCACCGCGAAGTTCTTCAACCACAGGGGGGTGAAGTCAATGAAGGCGGATCCCAAGGCAATCAGCGGGCGGGCGCGGGCGGTGAAGAAGGACCCCGCCAGTTCCGCTGCAGCCAGGACGGTTCCGGCGGCGAGGATGCCCGCCAGCGCGGCGTAGAGCAGGGCTGGAAGGTTCCGGGGCCGGCGGCTTGGGTACTTCGGGGAAGCGGTCATGGCTCCTATTCGCGGCGGGAGGGCGTTTGTATGGGTGCGGCCACTGTGCCGGCGCTGCTTCGTCACAAGGTCGCCGTTCTTTCTGCTGCCGAAGCGCACCCAGTACGCTGAACTACTGTGAAGGTTCTAGTTGTTGGCCCCGGCGGCCGCGAACACGCCCTTGTCCGATCCCTGCTGGCAGATCCGTACGTCCGCGAGGTGCACGCAGCCCCCGGAAACGCGGGCATCGCGCAGATAGTTCCGGTGCACCCGGTCAACGCGTCCAGCCCGGAGGAGGTGACGGCGCTGGCCCGCAGCCTCGACTCGGACCTGGTGGTGATCGGCCCTGAAGCTCCGCTCGCCGCCGGCGTGGCCGATGCCCTCCGCGAAGCAGGCATCCCCGTTTTCGGCCCCTCGAAGGCGGCCGCCCAGCTGGAGGCGTCCAAGGCTTTCGCCAAGCAGGTGATGGCAGCGGCGGGCGTTCCCACCGCCATGGCCCGGATGGCATCCAACCCGGAAGAGGCCGCCGACGCCCTGGACACTTTCGGCGCCCCCTACGTTGTCAAGGATGACGGGCTCGCCGCCGGCAAGGGAGTGGTGGTCACCTCTGACTGCGACGAGGCTCTGGCCCACGCCCGCGCCTGCTTCGATGTTGGCGGCACCGTGGTGATCGAAGAGTTCCTGGACGGCCCCGAGGTGTCCCTCTTTGTCCTCTCCGACGGCCGCAACGTGGTGCCGCTGACACCGGCACAGGATTTCAAGCGCATTTTTGACGGCGACGGCGGCCCCAACACCGGCGGAATGGGCGCCTACTCACCGCTGGCCTGGGTGCCGGCGGACCTTGTTGAGGACGTTGTCCGCCGCGTGGCCCAGCCTACGATCGATGAGATGGCGGCGCGGGGCACTCCGTTCGTTGGAGTTCTGTACTGCGGCCTTGCACTGACGTCACGCGGGATGCGGGTCATTGAGTTCAACGCGCGGTTCGGCGATCCGGAAACCCAGGCCGTGCTGGCCCGGTTGAAGACTCCGCTGGGCGGGTTGCTGATGGCCGCCGCGAAGGGCGAGTTGGATGCCATGGAACAGCTCAAATGGGATCCCCGGACGGCGGTTGCCGTGGTGGTTGCCGCCGCCAATTACCCGGACACGCCGCGCACCGGTGACCGGATCCGCGGATTAAAAAAGGCCGAAAGGCTCGACGGCGTGCACGTGCTGCATGCAGGCACCGCCCTCAATGATGACGGGAAAGTGGTGTCCGCGGGCGGGCGGGTGCTCGCCGTCGTCGGGCTGGGCACCGATCTGGAGGCAGCACGCGCGCTCGCCTATGCGGGGGTGCAGGAGATCCGGCTGGACGGCTCGCAGCACCGCAGCGACATCGCCCTGAAAGCACTGCGGGGTGAGGTCACGGTGCCCGCGGGCTCCCAGTCCCCCGCGGGCCGTGATGTGGAAGGAGAGCTGGCATGAGCGCCCCCGAACTGGCCGGTTGGACCCACGTCTATTCCGGAAAAGTCCGCGACCTGTACGTTCCTGCTGATCTGTCCGCACCGGGGGCGGGGGAGAAGGTCCTGGTGGTGGCCAGCGACCGGATCAGCGCCTATGACCATGTGCTGTCCAGCATCATTCCGGACAAGGGCCGGATCCTCACCCAGCTGAGCCTGTGGTGGTTCGACCAGCTCGGCAACGTCCCCAACCACGTCATTTCCGCTGATGAGGGTGTTCCTGCCGAAGTGGCCGGCCGGGCCATGATCTGCAAAAAACTGGACATGTACCCCGTGGAAGCCATTGCCCGCGGCTACCTGACCGGGTCCGGGCTGGCCGAGTACCGCCGGTCGCAGACGGTATGCGATGTGCCCCTGCCCGCGGGACTGGTTGACGGCTCACGGATCGACCCCGCGATCTTTACCCCGTCTGCGAAGGCCGAGGTGGGCGAGCATGACGAGAACATCAATTACGACGCCGTTGTGGCGGCTGTCGGTGCCGAAACGGCTGCGAAGATCCGCGACCTGACGCTGGACATCTACACTGCGGCCGAGGCCATTGCCCGGAGCCGCGGGATCATCCTGGCGGACACCAAGGTGGAGTTTGGGCTGGACCCCGCCACCGGCCTGGTGACATTGGGAGACGAGGTGCTGACCCCGGATTCCTCGCGGTTCTGGGACGCGTCCCTGTACGAGCCGGGCAAGGCCCAGCCGTCCTTCGACAAGCAGTACGTCCGGGACTGGCTGACCTCCCCTGAATCCGGCTGGGACAAGGCGTCGGACACTCCGCCGCCGGCCCTGCCCGCCGACGTCGTCGAGCGCACCCGCTCCCGCTACGTCGAGGCGTACGAGCGGCTGACCGGGCGGACTTTTACTTGATGTGTAAGGCGTGCGGACTCAGCGCCGGAAGGTCAGGTGGGTGACGCCGTCGTCGGCTGCTTCGGCGCTGGCTTGGTAGCCGTCCTCCAGGCCGCGCAGGCCGTCCCAGAGGTTGATGCCGCGGCCCAGCAGGATCGGAGTGATGCCTACATGGATCCGGTCCACCAGCCCGGCTTCCAGGAACGCTTTGACCACGGTGGGACCGCCGCCAATCCGCACGTCCTCGCCGCCGGCCGCATCAACCGCCCGTTCCAGCGCCTCTTCCGGTGACGCGGCCAGGAACTCAAATCTTGTTCCGTCCGGCATGTCGATGGGTGCACGGGTGGTGTGGGTAAGGATGAAGACCGGGTAGCGGAACGGGGTTTCGTCGCCCCACCAGCCCTGCCAGGACGGGTCGTCGGGGAAGTTGTGCAGCCCGAACATTCCCGCTCCCATGATTTCAGCGCCGATGCCGTCGAAGTACTCGGCTGCGTATTTGTCGTCCACGCCGGTGCTGCCTCCGCCGGACTCATGCAGGACACGCTCCCGGAACGTCCGGGTAGCGGTGTACGGACCCACCAGCCGCGACCAGTCTTCACCAAACGGGTTTTCCGGAGTTTGGTCGGTGGTGGTGGCGAACCCGTCCAGGGAAATATTCAAATCAACGCGGACAACCATGGGGAGCTCCTGGCGGCGTGTGCTGTCGCCACGAGCTTACCGCCGGGAATTCACAGATCAAGGGTGCGGGAACGGGACGCACCGCTTGCCGGCTCAGATGGAGGCAGGCTGGGCTGCGGGCTTGACGGACACGATTTGGCGCACCACCGCACAGGCCTCGCCGGAGCTGTCCGTAACCCGGACGTCCACGACGGTGGTGCGGCCCGTCCGCGTTACCTCGGCCTCGGCCCGAAGGATACCGCGTGCCGGCCGCAGGAAGTTTGTGGAGGATTGCATTGTTGCCGGCGCGGCTGAGGGGTCACCGGAGGCCATGACCGCCATGACTGCAGCGGCGATGTCCGCCAGGGCCATGACCGCGCCGCCGTGCACTCCGCCTCCGATGGTGCCGTATTCCGGCCGGTCGGCAAGCTGCGCCACCACGAGGTGCGGCGACAGTTCGGGAAAATCGATCTCCAGGAATTCGGCAAACGGAACGAGCTGTCGAATCATCTGAGGGGTAATGCCCATGGTTGTTTCCTCCGTGGTGAGCAGCGTGCGGCCTGAAAGGGTCGGATTGAAGCGTACTCGGTGCCCGGAGGAGAAGGGCAACAAAAAAGAGCCTGTCGAATGACAGACTCTCTTTGTTTGGTCGGGGTGACAGGATTTGAACCTGCGACCTCGTCGTCCCGAACGACGCGCGCTACCAAGCTGCGCCACACCCCGTAACCATTGCTTTTCGCCGGGTTTCCCCGCCGCTGAAGCAACTTTACAAGTGTAGACGATCACCGTGGATTCCGCGAAACCGGGCTCGCCGCCGGACGGTAACATCGCCCGGCGGCGAGCTTTCGCCGTCGTCGTCCTACACGAGGGATTCCTGCCAGGCGGCCTGCAGCTTGGCAAACCGGCCGGTGCCGCCCGTGAGCTCCGCGGGGGTCCCGTCCTCCACCACTTCACCGGCGTGCATGACCAGCACCCGGTCGGCGATCTCCACAGTGGACAGCCGGTGCGCAATGATCAGCGCCGTCCGGTTGCCGAGCAGGGTCTTGAGGCCGTGCTGGACCAGCCGTTCGCTGGGGATGTCCAGCGAGGAAGTGGCCTCGTCCAGGATCAGCACCGCCGGATCGGCCAGGAAGGCCCGTGCGAAGCTGATCAGCTGCCGCTGGCCGGCGGAAACCCGGCCGCCGCGCTTGTTCACGTCGGTGTCATATCCCTCCGGCAGCGCCTCGATGAACTCATGCGCACCCACCGCCTTGGCCGAGGCAATGATCTCCGCGCGGGTGGCTTCGGGCTTGCCCAGGGCTATGTTGTCCGCCACCGAGCCGCTGAACAGGAACGCTTCCTGTGTCACCATGACGACGGCGCGGCGCAGGTCCCGCTGGGTCAGGTTCCGCAGATCCACGCCGTCCAGCAGTACGGAGCCCTGGGAGGGGTCGTAGAAGCGGGCGATCAGTTTGGCGAGGGTGGACTTGCCGGCGCCGGTCTGTCCCACCAGGGCAACGGTCTGGCCGGCGGGAATGTGCAGGTCCATTTGCGGCAGGATCACCGGTCCGTCGCCGTAGCGGAACTCCACGCCGTCAAACCGGATGTCGCCCGTGGCATGCTTCAATTCCACCGGATGCTTGGGCGGGCGGACGGTGGGCACTTCCTCCAGCAGGCCGGAGACCTTTTCCAGCGCCGCGGAAGCGGACTGGAAGGAGTTGTAGAACATGGCCATCTGGTCCACCGGCTGGAAGAAGCGCTTGGAGTACAGCAGCAGGGCCAGCAGGGCGCCCACCTCCAGGCCGCCGTCGAGTACCCGGAAGCCGCCCGCCAGCAGGACCACGGCCACCGTGGCGTTGCCGATGAGCACCAGCCCGGGCTGGAAGACTCCATTGAGGTTGATGGAGCGGACGGTGGCCACGCGGTAGTCCTCGGCCAGATCGTCGTACTTCTCGGCGTTGACCTTTTCGCGGCGGAAAGCCTTCACGGCCCGGATTCCGGTCATGGTTTCGATGAAGTGCACAATCAGCTTCGCGGAGGTGACCCGGGAGGCGCGGTAGGCCAGCTGGGAGCGTTTCTGGTACCAGCGGGTCAACAGGTACATCGGAACGAAGGCCACCAGCATCAGCAGCCCGGTGCGCCAGTCCAGCAGGAAGATGCTCACGGCGGTGAACAGCATGTACATGGCGCCGGAGGCCAGGGAGCTGACGCCGGAGTCCAGCAGTTCGCGCAGTGCTTCAAGATCGGAGGTCTGCCGCGAAATGATCCGTCCGGAGGTGTACTTCTCATGGAATTCCAGGCTCAGGCGCTGGGTGTGCCGGAAGACCCGCAGCCGCAGGTCCAGCAGCATGGCCTGGCTCAGCAGGGCAGTGGCGCGGACATAGCCCGCCGTCAGGCCGGCAGCCAGGAGGGCAGCCAGCAGGTAAGCCACGCCGGAAAGGATCAGGGGCAGGCTGTTGCCGGCCTGCAGGTATGGCAGGGCGTGGTCGATGCCGTAGGCGATGATGGCGGGCCCGGCCACGCGGGCGGCCTGGGAGAAGACCACCAGCAGCACCGTGCCGATGAACCGTCCGCGGTTGGGGCGGATCAGGGAGCCCAGCAGCGCCAGCGAGCGGCGGCGGACAGCGAGGTTTTCTTCCTTGCCCAGATGGACGGCGTCCTCGCCGGCGGTGCCCAGCCTGGCGGTGGCATCATAGGCCGGGTCGGCACCCTTGCCGCGGCGGACGGTGAAGCGGCTCATCGGATAATCTCCTCATCGTCCAGGCTCGGTGCTTCAAGGGCTCCTGCGGCGTCGTCGGCTTCCTCCGCGGGCCGCGGACCGTCCTCCAGGGGGCTGTCCAGGTCTTCGGGATCCGTGGGCAGGCTGGCAATCACATACCGGTAGTGGTCGTTGCCGGCCAGGAGTTCGGCGTGCGTGCCGACGGCGCTGATGCGTCCGTCTTCCATCAGGGCCACGCGGTCGGCGAGGGAAACGGTGGACGGGCGGTGCGCAACCACCAGCGTGGTGGTGTCCGCCAACACTTCGCGGAGCCGGCCTTCCACCAGTTCCTCGGTGCGTACATCCAGGGCCGAGAGCGGATCGTCCATGATCAGCACCGTGGGCCGCGCGGCGATGGCCCGGGCCAGGGCCACGCGCTGGCGCTGCCCGCCGGAAAGGCTCAATCCTTCCTCGCCGATGAGGGTGTCCGTGCCCTCGGGCAGCGAGTACACAAAGTCGGCCTGCGCCACGTCCAGGGCCTGGGCCAGGAGCTGGTCCGCTTCTGCGGAGCTTGCCGGTTCGGCGCCGAGCAGCACGTTGTCGCGGACGGAGCTGGAGAACAGTGTGGTGTCTTCGAAGGCCACAGCCACAATGGTGCGCAGTTCTTCCAGATCCAGCTGGCGAAGATCAGTGCCGTCGATCCGGATGGAGCCGCCGGTGACGTCGAACAACCGGGGGACCAGCTGCAGCAGGGTGGATTTTCCGCTGCCGGTCACGCCCACCAGCGCCATGGTCTCGCCGGGACGCAGGCACAGGGTCACGCCGTCGATCAGGTTGCGCGTGCCGTCCTTGGTGTCTGGATAGGCAAAATGGACGTCGTCGAACACCAGCTCTCCGCGGACATCGTTGAGGTGCACCGGGTGCTGCGGGCTTTGAATGGAGGACTGCGCGTCCATTACTTCGTAATGCCGGTCGATCGCCGTTTTCGCTGTCAGGGTCATGGACAGCAGCGGACCCACGGCTTCCACCGGACCGGCGACTACGGCGGCAGTGGCAAAGAAGGCAACCAATGATCCGATGCTGAGGTTGCCGTCCGCCACCGCAATGATTCCCACCACGAGGGCAACGGCGAGGGCAGCTTCAGGCAGCAGCGTCACCACGAGGGAGAACTTGGCCAGCGAGTTTGCCTTCGACACTTCGGTTTCACGCAGTTCCTGGGCCTGCTCCTCAAACGAGTCCAGGGCCTCACGGCTGCGGCCGAAGGCCTTCAGGACGCGGATGCCGTGGACGGATTCCTCCACCGTGGTGGCCAGGTCTCCGGTTTGGTCCTGACTCTGGCGGGAAACCTGCCGGTAAAAACGGTTGAAGCGGTAGCCGTAAACCACGATCGGAACGGCTGCAGCGATGAAGATCAGCGCCAGCACCCAGCTCGTGAACAGCATGATAGTGAAGCCAACCACCACGGTCAGCGCCGTGACCACCAGCATGATGGCACCGAACGCCATCCAGCGGCGGACCAGGTTCAAGTCGCTCATGGCCCGCGAGAGCAGCTGCCCGCTGCCCCAGCGGTCATGGAACGAGACGGAGAGGTCCTGCAGATGCCGGTAGAACGAGGTGCGCATCCGGGTTTCCACGGTGGTGGCCGGTGCAATCACGAACTGGCGGCGCAGGGCGATGAAGGTTGCTTCAAGGATGCCCAGACCCAGGACGACGCCGGCCGCTCCCCAGACAGCCGCCGTGGCTCCGCCGGGGGCCAGGGAGGTGTTGATCAGGACCCGGAACACCTGGGGGATCGCCAAAGCCATGAGGCTGGCTCCGAGGGCACAGAACAACCCGCAGATTAAGCGGGGGAGGATGGGCCGCAGATGCGGATAGAGCCGTGCAAGGGATTGCCACAGGGTTGTCTGCGCAGGCATGGAACCTTCTCGAGCGGGTGGAGGGTGCTGCAACAAGCAGAGTGCCCCTTTGAGGGCTCAATCCTAAGCCCGCTTACGGGGGAGAATCGATGGGCGTCCGGAGTTTGGTCGTCCATGGTGGGCAACCCTGTGACCCCGCGGGAGGGAAACGGTCTAAGACCGCGCCGTCAGAGTCAGCAGGACAGCCTCGGGGCGGCAGGCGAACCGGACCGGGGCAAAACGGGAGGTTCCGATGCCGGCCGAAACATTCATCGGAACTTTCCGCCCGTTGTGCTCCCAAACGGCCAGGCCCTTGGCCAGCCGCGTAGGCAGGTCGCAGTTGCTGACCAGTGCGCCGTAGAACGGGATGCACACCTGTCCGCCGTGGGTGTGGCCGGCCAGGATCAGCTCAGCGCCGCCGTCGGTGAAGTAGTTGAGCACCCGCTGGTAGGGAGCATGGGCAACCCCCACCCGGACAACCGGAAGCCCGGTGCTGGAACCTGTCTCGGGAAATCCGGGGTAAACGTCCCGGTCCAGATGCGGGTCATCCACCCCGGAGAAATCAAGGCGGACGCCTCCCAGCTCCATGGAGTCCCTGCGGTTGGTCAGGCCCCTCCAGCCCGCGTCCTCGAACGCTCCAAAGAGTTCGCCGAAGGGCAGCGCCGGCGGATCCTTGGTGATCTTCGAGGGACCGGTGAAATACGTCAGCGGGTTCTTGGCCCGGGGACCGTAGTAGTCATTGGAGCCGGGAACGTACACGCCGGGAAAACGCAGGAGCGGCTTGAGCGCTTCCAGCAGGGGCGGAACGGCTTCCAGATGGCTCAGGTTGTCGCCCGTGTTGACCACCAGGTCCGGTTCGAGCTCGGCGAGGGACTGCAGCCAGCGAACCTTGATGTTCTGGTTGGGCACAATATGGATGTCCGAGAGGTGCAGTACCCGCAGCGGGGCGCTCCCCGGCGGCAGGATGGCCACGGTCTCTTCGCGGACTCCAAAGAGATTCCGTTCAATCAGCGACGCGTATGCCAGCGCTGCCGCACCGGCTCCGGCAGTGCCGCCGGCAACCCAGGCGGCCGAACGCAGGGCAGAGCTAAGGGAAGGAGCAGCCACCGTTAGTCGTCGCCGTCGTTCTTGTTTTCGCCCTGGTTGCCGCCGCCGTTGTTGTTGTTGTTCTTGTTCTGATCATTGGACGGAGCCGGTGCAGGCCGGGGCGGCGCCGCCACGGTGCCCATGACGGATGCCGGCGGCGGGGTGAACGGATTGGCCTGGTACTGGTCCGGGATCCGGTCAATGAAGTTCTTCCAGGACGGGCCGGCAATCTTCGAGCCGTCGATCTCGGGGTAGACCTGCCCGCCAATCTGCTTGCCCTCCATCGAGCCCCGCTCGTTGCCCCAGACGTGGTTGCCCAGCCAGGAGGCGGTGACCATGCCCGTGGTGTAACCCATGAACCAGGTCTGGGACCGGAAGTCATTGGTTCCGGTCTTGCCGGCCACCGGCCTGCCGTTCTGCAGGTAGTAGCCGGAGCCCTTGGTCATCACCTGCTGCGTTGCCGCGTTGACGCCCTGGGCAACTTCCTTCTTCATGACCTGCGTGCACTCCTGGGCCGGTACCTCGAAGGACCGTCCATCGGCGGCCGTTACCGACTCCAGGGCGCGCGGTTCGCATTTCAGGCCTTCTGCTGCAAACGTGGCAAAGCCGGTGGCCATGGCCAGCGGGGAGGCGTCGCCGCCGCCGCCGAAGGACGACGGCGGGTTGACCTCAAGCGGTTCGTTCTCGCCGCTGGCGCTCTTGCCGTTGTGGATGCCTGAGGCAAACGCCATTTCCTGGAACTTGCAGAGATCAAGCTGGTTGATCTCGGCCATGGTGATGGTGTTCAGGGAGTTCGCCAGACCGTCGATGACGGTGGTGGTCTTGTAGTTGGTATCCCCGTAGTTGATGGGCGTCCAAGGCTCCGGAATGCCATAGCGTCCGCCCGGCAGGCAGCTGGCGTTCCAGCTGTGGCCTGCAGGGTAGGTGCGCTTGCTGCCGTTCAGGGTGGTGTTCAGGGTTTTGCCTGCGTCCAGCCAGGCTGCCACGGTGAACGGCTTGTACGTTGATCCGGGCTGGAAACCGCCCATGCCGCCCAGCGGCTTGTTGGGGTCGCCGTCCTGGTTCAGGTCAACGTTGAAATTGATGACCGAGTTGCCGGCGCCTTCTTCGGGCGTGTAGCGCGTGTTCTGCGCCATGGAGAGAATTTTTCCGCTTCGAGGTTCCATCGACACCATGGAGTGGCCGATCTCGGGGTCCGTGGTGTCCGGGTTAGCGGTTTCGTTGATGGCCGTCTGCGCGGCGTTCTGGATCTCCGGATCCAGGGTGGTGTTGATGCTCAGGCCGCCCCGGTAGAGCAGCTTCTGCCGGTCCTCCGTAGTGGCACCGTATCTCTCATCGTTGAGGATCAGGTGCATGACGTAGTCGCAGAAGTACGGTGCCTGGACGGCGCCGGTGCAGTTGCTGGGAACCGGTGTGATGTTCAGGCCCAGCTCCGTGGCGACGGCGGCGTCGTGCTCCTCCTGCGTGATGCGCCCCTTGTCAAGCATGGCGCGGATAACAATGTTGCGCCGTTGGAGGGCCAGTTCCGGATTACCCGTGGGGCTGTAGACGGACGGGCCGTTGACGACGCCGGCCAGCAGGGCTGCCTGCGGAATGTTCAGCTGCGAGGCGTCCACATTGAAGAAGAACTTGGACGCGGCCTGGACACCGAAGGTGGTGCCGCTGAAGGGAACGATGTTGAAGTAGCCCTCGAGGATTTCATCCTTGGAGAGCTGCTTTTCCACGGCAATGGCCAGCTTCATCTCCCGCAGCTTGTCGCCGTAGTCCTTGTTGCCGGAGAGCACCACCTCCTGCTTGTTCTGCAGGTTGGTGTCGATGATGACGCTGTTCACATACTGCTGCGTAATGGTGGACGCGCCGCGGTTGGTGCCGGAGGTGAGGTTGGAGGCCAGGGCTCCGATGACACCCTGGACGTCCACGCCGCCGTGCTCGTAAAAGCGGTCATCCTCAATGGCCAGCATCGCGTCGATCATGGTGGGGGAAACCTGGTCCAGCTTGATCGGCTGGCGGTTCTCCTCATACAGGGTTGCGATGAGAGAGCCGTCATTGGCGTAAATTTTTGACGGCTCGGCCAGCGCGCCGGCCTGCAGTTCCGACGGGAGGTCATCGAAGAACTGGATTGATCCGGACGCGGCTGTGCCCGCGGCGGCGGCGGCGGGAACCAGAAGACCCGCGGCCAAAACACCACAAAGCGCGCTGACGCCGAAGAAGGCGACAATCTGGCCAAGGGTGGTAGCCGTATCAAAGAGCGGAGATTTGCGAGCTGCCATGCGCATCAGTCTACAAGCACGCGTTAGTCTTTGGATTATGAGCAAATGGGAATATTTCATCACGCCGCTTCCTCTTCACACACCGGGAGCTGTCCTTAACATGCACGGCGAAGAAGGTTGGGAACTCGTCCAGATCACGCCCGCCCCCAACGGAACGGGTGCCGTGGCGTACATGAAACGCGAGAAGTCGCAGTGACTGAGGTGAACGGGGCGGTTTCCGCCGTGGAACGCAGGCTGGCGGAACTGGGTATTGAGCTGCCGGACGTCGCAGCACCGGTGGCCGCCTATGTACCCGCCGTTGTCACGGGGAACTACGTCTACACCTCCGGGCAGCTGCCCTTCGTCTCGGGCGTGTTGCCTGCGGCCGGCAAAGTTGGCGCCGGGGTACCGGCCGAGGACGCCGCAGGATACGCCGCAACCTGCGCTGTTAACGCGCTGGCTGCCATCAAGGCCCAGATCGGAGATCTGGACCGCATCAGCCGCATCGTCAAGGTGGTGGGCTTCGTGGCATCGGACCCGTCCTTTACCGGGCAGCCGGCCGTCATCAACGGTGCATCAGAACTGCTGGGGAAGGTCTTCGGTGAGGCGGGCGCGCATGCCCGCTCCGCCGTCGGGGTGGCCGTGCTGCCGCTGGATTCCCCCGTCGAAGTAGAAGTGATCGCTGAATTTGCCTAATTCATCAGTACGGCTTTTCCCGGTTCCCCCGTATCTTCGGGGAGCCGCGGAAAGCTGGTTTGAACACGGTGACCGTGCACCGCGCAAACCCCGCCTGGCGTCCTCCGTGGTGCTGGTGCGGGACGCGCCGCGCGGCGCCGAGACCTATCTGGCTTACCGCCGGGGCGAATCGCCGCTGGGCCGGGTGGCGTTTCCCGGCGGCAGCATCAACCCGGAGGACGACGACGCCGTGGCCTGGTTCGGTCCGGCCCCGGCAGCCTGGGCCAAGGCACTGGGCATCGACGATCCCCGGCTGGCCCGCCGACACGTGGTGGCGGCCATCCGTGAACTGTTTGAAGAAACCGGCATTCTGCTGGCCGGACCGGACGAATCGACGCTGCTGGAGGGCAACCGGGGCCCGGACTGGATGGCCGCCCGGGTGGCGCTGGCAGCCGGAGACAAGTCCTTTCCGGAGCTTCTCAAACGCCGGGGACTGGGCCTGCGCACCGACCTGCTCCGGCCGCTGGCCAACTGGCAGACGGCTGATTTTGCGCTGCGCCGGTTCGACACCCGGTACTTCGCGGTTGTCCAGCCGATGGGGCAGGAAGCCTCCCTGCTGGAGGGCAAGGGGAGCTGGGGGCAGTGGCGGTCCGCAGCGGAGGAGATCGCGGCCCGGAACACCACCGCCCTGGGCGATGAGATCGGGCTCCCGGACACCACCGGGCTCACGCTGTCTGAACTGACCGTGCCGCCGGTGGAACTGGTGCTGGAGAAACTGGCCGGTGCCCGTGGCTGCATTGCCTACCTTGCATCCCGCCGTCCGGCGGCCGTCTTCCGGCCCGAGCTGGTGGAGGCCGACGGCAGTTACTGGCTGTCCGTTTCACTCAGCGGCGCCGGGGAGGGTTCGGCCCAGCACGGGCGCTGATTCCTGCACCGAGACCGATTCCCGCACACCTTAAACGCAAACGACGGCGCCGCCCCCGGTAAAGGGGAGCGGCGCCGTCGTTCGCTGTAAGACGGTCGGAAAAGACCTAGCGTGAGCGCTGGCGCAGCCGCTGCACGTCCAAAATGACGACGGCGCGGGCTTCCAGGCGCAGCCAGCCGCGCTGAACGAACTCGGCCAGGGCCTTGTTCACCGTTTCGCGGGAAGCGCCGACCAGCTGGGCCAGTTCTTCCTGCGTCAGCTCGTGAGCCACCAGGATGCCGTCAGTGGCGGGGCGGCCGAAGCGGTCCGCCAGATCCAGCAGTGCCTTGGCAACGCGGCCGGGAACGTCCGAGAAGACGAGGTCCGCAAGGGACTCGTTGGTGCGGCGCAGCCGGCGGGCCAGGGCCTGCAGCAGCTGGACCGACACCTCCGGGCGCGTTTCCAGCAGTGCCTTCAGGTTGTCGTGCCGCAGTCCGGCCAGTCGCGTTTCGGACACCGCGGTGGCGGTGGCGTTGCGCGGGCTCGGATCAAACAGCGCCATTTCGCCGAAGAGCTCGCCCGGGCCAAGGATGGCCAGCAGGTTCTCGCGGCCGTCCGGTGCCGAACGTCCCAGCTTGATCTTTCCGGACACGATGAAATACAGCTGGTCGCCCTGGTCACCCTCGCGGAAAACTGATGCGCCGCGCGAAAGGTCGACCTCAGTCAACTCGTCGGTCAGAGCTGCGAAGACGTCGTCTCCCAATGAGGCGAACAGTGGCGCACGGCGCAGTACCTCGATATCCATGAAATCTCCTGTAAATAGTTGTCCCTTCCATTATCTTCTCGCACTACGGCCCCATGTGACACCTGTAATAGCTTTGTTCGCCCACGGATGATAAAAAGGACGCCCCTGCGTACTGCCCTCTGCGGTCCGGCGCGGACGAAGTCTCCAGTTTGGGCCGCTAAACTCGGGAGGCAGGGACAGTCTCGAAGAGTCCCCGCAACACCCCCTAGACCGCGCTTGGAGCTGTTTGTGCTCGGATTTTCACTGCTAGACATCATTCTGCTGTTGGCGCTGCTGTTCTACCTCATCGCCGGGCTGCGGAACGGTCTTGTGGTGACGCTGGGCGGCATTGTGGGCTTTGTGGCCGGGGCTGTGGCGGCGTTCTTCGCGATCCCCCTGGTCACCGAATGGGTGCCCGACGACGGCTGGCGCCTGACCGCTGTCATCGCCACCATTGTGGTGCTTGTCCTGGGCGGGCATGCTCTCGGCGCTGCGCTGGGCGGATCCATCCGGCGCTGGATGAACTTCCCGCCGCTGCGTTTTCTGGACCGGTTGCTGGGCGGGGTCGTGAACCTGGCCGTTTCCGCCCTGGTGATGTCCGTGCTCGCTTTCAGTGTCAACACCCTCGGGGTTCCGTTCCTTTCGCAGCAGATCACGTCCTCGAAAGTGCTGAACGGCATCGAGGAAGCCACTCCTGACCGGGTGAAAACCTGGACGGCGGAAGTGCGTTCCTTTACTCTCGCAGAGGGCCTGCCCACCATCCTGGACAGCGCCGCCCCGGACAAGGTGGTTGCCCCCAATGAGGCGCTCTCATCCGCAGCTTTGCAGGCGTCGTCGGATTCGGTCGTGAAGATCACCGGAACGGCTTATCAGTGCGGGCAGAACCAGACGGGCTCGGGCTTCGTCGTCTCCGATGACCGCGTGATCACCAATGCCCACGTGGTGGCCGGAGTTTCCCGGCCCGTGGTGCAGGTCCCCGGCGGCGGGGCGCTTCCGGGCGAGGTGGTCTATTTCGACAGCGCCCGTGACCTGGCCGTGCTGGCAGTGGACAGCCTCGACGCCGAACCGATCCCGCTGGGCGATGTCCTTCCGGACGGCACCACTGCGGCGTTTGCCGGGTACCCGGCCGGCGGTCCGTTCCAGCTGCAGGCGGCCAACGTTGAAAAGCTCTCCGAGGTCTCGGTGCGTAACATCTACGGGTCCGCCCCGGAAGTGCTGGAGGTCTACACCCTCGCCGCGAACGTGCAGCAGGGCAACTCGGGCGGGCCGCTGCTGGACATCGACGGCCAGCTGGCCGGTGTCATCTTTGCCAAGACCACCGGCGATCAGCCGATCGGCTATGCGCTGTCCCTGAGCGAGGTTGGACCGGTGGCGGAAGCCGCCGCCGGATATTCCGATCCTGTCTCGCCCGGGCAGTGCATCTCCGGCGAGTAGCGGATCAGGCGCGGGCTTCCGCCTGCGCTTCTCCGTCCAGCCGCGCGGCGAGGTAGTCCACGGCCATCTTGTAGCCGGCGATTCCGGCCCCGCAGATGACGGCGTCCGCCACCGCTGATACGTAGGAGTGGTGCCGGAATTCCTCGCGCCGGTGAATGTTGCTCAGGTGCACCTCAACCACCGGCAAACCGACGCCGGAAAGCGCATCCGGGATGGCGACTGACGTGTGGCTGTAGGCCGCCGGGTTGATGATGATCGCGTCAGCCAGCCCCGGAGCCCCGTGGATCGCATCGATCAGGTCACCCTCATGGTTGGACTGGATGCAGTCCACGGTCCAGCCGTGGGATTCCGCGGCGTCCAGCGCCAGTGCCTCGACGTCGTCGAGCGTTTCGGTGCCGTAGATTCCGGGCTCGCGGGTGCCCAGGAGGTTCAGGTTGGGGCCGTTGAGGATCAGCAGGTTGCGGGTGCGGGAGGCAGTCATGGCTTAACTATGCGCCAACCTGCGCCGGTGCTGCTGCCTCATCCCGGCGGCGCGTCATGCGTCCCGCCGCCAGGGCGCCGGCGATGGTCACCACCGACATCAGCGCCAGCACGACGCCGGGATGCCACCACGCGCTGTCCGTTGCCTTGGCGAACGCCTGCGTTGCGGCCGGGGCGAAGCCGGCGAGGATGCCCGCAAAGCTGTAGGCCAGGGACAGGGCGGTGAAACTGGTGCGGGCCGGGAAGAGATCAGCCATCAGTCCGCCCAGGGCCGCCCACGCGGCGGTTGGGGCAATGCCGCCGATGAGGATGGTGAGGATGTAGGTCGTCTGGTCCGCGGTGCTGATGAGCCAGTACAGGGGAAACGAAATGAGCAAGGTGGCGAAGGCGCCGGCGGCGACCATGCGGGCCGAGCCGATCTTGGTGGCCAGCCAGCCGAATGCCGGAATGGTGGCCAGCTGCAGGACCGAGCCCACCAGCGCCGCATTGAGCACGGTGGTGCCGGACAGGCCCAGCTGTTCGGTTCCGTAGGCCTGGGTATAGGTGGTCATCAGGAAGTAGGACCCGATGCCGAGCAGGGACGCGGACGTGGCAACCAGGACGGCCAGCCGCTGGGTCTTCAGAACCTCCAGGACGGGAACGCGGGGAAGGGCCTGGTGTCCGGCAACATCCTTGAAGACGGGGGTTTCTTCGATGGCAAACCGCAGGTACAGGGCAATGGCCATGAACGGGAAGGCCAGCAGGAACGGAACCCGCCACAGGCCGGCCTCCATGGTTTCCTGCGGGACGCTGGTCAGCAGCAGGAAGATCCCGGTGACCATGATGGTTCCGACGGGGGAACCGATTTGCGGGATCGCGGCATACAGGGCGCGTTTGCGGGGTTCTGCATGCTCGGTGGCGATCAGGACGGCTCCGCCCCATTCACCGCCCACTGCCAGGCCCTGCAGCAGCCGCAGCATCACGAGCAGGGCCGGGGCCCAGATGCCGATGGTGTTGTAGTCCGGCAGCAGGCCGATGATCCCGGTGGCCGTGCCCATCAGGACGATGGTCCAGATGAGCGACTTCTTCCGGCCGATGCGGTCGCCGAGATGGCCAAAGATGACGGCTCCAAGGGGGCGGGCAATGAACCCGATGCCCAGGGACAGGAAGGACAGCAGGGTGCCGATCAGCGGATCGACCTCCGGGAAGAAGATCCGGTTCAGGATCAGGGCAGCTGCCGTTCCAAAAACATAGAAGTCGTAGGACTCCAGGGCTGTTCCGACGAATGACGCTCCGGCGACCTTGCGCGCCATGCGTCGGGAGTGGACCGGCGGGTCCTGTGGTGCGGAGGGTGCGGAAGCGGACAGCGGGGAGGAAGTGCTGGAAGTGGACACGAGCACTGATTCTGCTACCCCGGACGCTGTGGTGCCAACTCCATGAGTTTCCATCTCACCAACGGACGTGTTGGGTGCCGGGCCGGTGCGGAAAACCGGTCAGGCCGCGAGGCTGCCGAGAATGGCCCGTCCGCCGCTGACCAGTGCCCCCGCAACACCCGCGGGATCCGCCACATAGCCGTGGACCATGGCGCCGTCCCGCAGCATCAGCAGCTGATCTGCCAGGGAATCCGGATCTGCTGCCCCCAGCTGCGCCAGCCTGCCGCTGACCTCTGCGTGCAGCCACTGCCTGTGCTCAAGGACCACGGCACGGACCGGCGAGGCGGGGTCCGGATACTCGGCTGCCGCGTTGATGAACGGGCAGCCGCGGAACCCGGGGACGCAGGCCTGCGCCCCCATGGCCTCGGCCAGTTCCAGCAGCCCGGTGCAGGGATCGGGGCTCAGGTGTCCCGCTGCCTCCCGGATCCGTTCCGACTGTGCCTGCAGATAGGCCACCACCAGCTCCTCTTTGGTTCGGAAGTAGCGGTAGAACGTCACCTTGGTGGTTTCCGCCGCAGCGATGATCCGGTCTGCACTCACGGCACGGATGCCTTCGGTATAGAAGAGCAGAGCGGCGGCATCCAAGATGCGGGTGCGCACCGGCGGACTGGCGGCCATGGGTCCTCCCGGGGTTGCGGTTTGCGGTGAAGGCGCGTTTACTGGGTCCAAGTAGACGTACTAGTTAGTCTACCTGATGCCCCCCGACTTAGAGGAGTTGCCATGAGCGCTTTGTACACTGCAGTTGCCACCGCGTCCGGAGACGGCCGCAACGGAGAAGCCCAGACGAGCGACGGACAGCTGAAGGTCAACCTGGCCACTCCCACGGAGATGGGCGGCTCAGGCGACGGCACCAACCCGGAGCAGCTCTTCGCCGCCGGCTACGCGGCCTGCTTCCTGTCCGCCCTGAAGATGATTGCGCGCGCCGAAAAGGCTCCGATCGCCGACGCAGCCATTACGGCCGATGTCAGCATCCACAAGCAGGACGTCGGCTTCAAGCTGGGCGTGGCCCTGCATGTGGAAATGTCCGGCGTGGACCAGGCCACGGCCGAGAAGCTGGTGGACGCCGCCCACCAGGTCTGCCCGTACTCCAACGCGACCCGCGGCAACATTGACGTGGAACTGGACGTCACCACGGCCTAACAGCCTCTCCGCGGGACAACCCCGGAAAACACAGAACACAAAACACAAAAGGTGCACGCCCCGGTCCGGGGGCGTGCACCTTTTGTTGGCTCAGCGTTTGTTGGCTCAGCGCGGGACGTTAGCTCCGCATCGACTCCGCGATCTGCTGCATGACGGTGTTGTCCGCCAGCGTGCTGGAATCCCCGGCCTCGCGGCCTTCGGCGACGTCTTTGAGCAGGCGCCGCATGATCTTGCCGGAACGGGTCTTGGGCAGCTCCGGCACCACCAGAATGTGCCGCGGCTTGGCGATCGGACCGATTTCCCTGCCCACGTGGTTGCGCAGCGTGGCGACAATGTCGTCGTCGTCCTTGGCGCTGCCGCGCAGGATCACAAAGGCCACCACGGCCTCGCCGGTTGTCTCATCCGCGGCGCCCACGACGGCGGCTTCCGCCACCGAGGGGTGGCTTACCAGTGCGGACTCGATTTCGGTGGTGGAGAGCCGGTGTCCGGACACGTTCATCACGTCATCGACGCGGCCCAGCAGCCAGATGTCGCCGTCCTCGTCCTTCTTGGCGCCGTCGCCCGCGAAGTACATGTTGTCGAACCGGGACCAGTAGGTTGCCTTGAAGCGCTCAGGGTCGCCCCAGATGCCGCGCAGCATGGCCGGCCACGGTTCCTTGATGACCAGGAAACCGCCGGATCCGTTGGGCACGGATTCTCCCATCTCGTCCACCACGTCAATCGAGATGCCGGGAACGGCAACCTGTGCGGAACCGGGTTTGGTGGCCGTGACGCCCGGCATGGGGGCAATCATGTGCGCGCCGGTCTCCGTCTGCCACCAGGTGTCCACGATGGGTGCCGGGATTTCCTTCTGGTTGCCGTTGGCGCCGATGACGGTGCGGTACCACATCCACGCCTCCGGGTTGATGGGCTCGCCCACGGAGCCCAGCACGCGGATGGAGTCCAGATTGAACTTTCCGGGAATGTCCCGGCCCCACTTCATGCAGGTGCGGATGGCGGTTGGCGCGGTGTAAAGGATGGAGACCTTGTATTTCTCCACCAGTTCCCACCAGCGTCCCTGGTGCGGAGTGTCAGGGGTGCCCTCGTAGATGAGCTGGGTGGCACCGTTGACCAGCGGGGCGTAGGTGACGTAGCTGTGCCCGGTGACCCAGCCGATGTCCGCGGTGCACCAGTACACGTCGGTTTCCGGTTTCAGGTCAAAGGTGTTGAGGTGGGTGAACGCCGTCTGCGCCAGGTAGCCGCCGGTGGTGTGCAGGATGCCCTTGGGCTTTCCCGTGGTGCCGGAGGTGTAGAGGATGAACAGCGGATGCTCGGAGTCGTGGCCCACCGCGGTGTGCTCGGCGCTCGCGGAACCGACGGCGTCCTCCCACCAGATGTCCCGGCCCTCGGTCCACTCGACGGGTTCGCCGTTGCGGCGAACGACCAGGACGCTGGTGACGGTATGGCCTTCCTTCGCCAGTGATTCATCCACGGCGGGCTTCAGGGCGGTGGGCTTTCCGCGGCGGTAGGAGCCGTCGGCGGTCACCACCAGCTTGGCTTCGGCATCGTCAATGCGGTTGCGCAGTGCATCAGCGGAGAACCCGCCGAACACCACCGAGTGGACCGCTCCGATGCGGGCGCACGCGAGCATGGTGATCACGGCTTCGGGGATCATGGGCAGGTACACGGCTACCCGGTCGCCCTTGGATACGCCCAGGGATTCGAAGGCGTTGGCGGCCTTCTTGACCTCTTCAGTGAGCTGGGCATAAGTGTAGGTGCGGGTGTCACCGGGCTCGCCCTCGAAGTAGATGGCCACACGGTCGCCGCGGCCGGCTTCAACATGGCGGTCCAGGGCATTGTAGGCCGCGTTGAGTTTTCCGCCGCCAAACCACTTGGCAAAGGGCGCGTCGGACCAGTCCAGGGTCTCGGTGAAGTCTTCGTCCCAGGTCAGCAGACTGCGGGCCTGGCGGGCCCAGAACTCCGGACCTTCGGCCGCTGCTTCGTCATAGACCGACTGCTGGGCAACCGCGCCGGCGGCGAAATCCGCGCTGGGCGGAAAACTGCGGCGCTCGTGGAGCAGGTTCTCCAGTGCGTCGCCTTGCTGCTTGACGGGGGACTGTTCAGACATCATGAACCCTTTCGCTTAGCTGTCGCCCACGGTCCAGCCCGGATCGAGGGGCTGCCGTAGCGTTGCAATTACCCTAACGCCGATCGGCCGCCAGTGTGTTAACCGTCACATTCAGGCCCGGTAACGGGGGTATTTGTGCGGTGAGCGGTAGATCACGGCCCGTGTCGCAGCGGCAGTTCGGCTAGTCTGCGGTGCCGGCGTTGACTAGGCTGTGCAGGGAAGCAACCGCTTTTTACCAGTGCAGGCGGCTCGCCCTGCCGCGGACCGCAGATGTTCTGCCGGCCTGCAGGCGGCGGCCGCGAATGGAGAAACGAATGAACCAGCCCCCCGTTGAGAACGACGCCCGAACGGCGACGGAGACTCCGGCACCGTCGGAGATTCATTCCGCCGGCGAGGACAACGCCCGGACGGCAGTCCTGGGTCCGTTTGGCCTGCGGGACACCGTGGTCGGTGGCTCCGTCCTCCTCATGCTGATTGGTTCCCTGCTGCCGTGGAGCTTTGCGTTCGGCCTGGAAGCCACCTTCTGGTCCCCGCTGACGCCGTTGTTCTTCCTCGGAATCGGCATCATCCTGCCGCTGCTCGTCGCCGGGCTCTTTGCCGCCCGCCGGATGGCTCCCGAACTGAAATACCGCGTTGGCTCGCTCTCCGTGGACCAGTTTGGTTCCGTTGTAGCTGTTTTGGCGGTGGCCTTCTTCTTCCTGCAGATGGTCAACGACTTCACGATTGGCGCCCTGGTCACCCTCATCGGAGCCCTGGGCCTGGTGGCCTCCACCACGCTCGCACCGCACATCCCGCCCTTCTCCCGCGAGTTCGACGAGCGCCCCGCGGCACCGGCCCACGTCATGGCCCGCGACGCTGTCCGTTTGCGCCGCCGTCCGGCCAAGCCCGCACCACAGGGAGCCACGGCCGCCGGTGCGGAGCACGGCACCGGTGAGAACGCCGGCAACAGCGCCGAGCCTGCAGAATCGCGCTTCGCAGGGATGGGCAAGGGTATGGGCAAGCTGGCCCCGACCGGATTGTTTGGCCGCAAGGCTAACGACGGCGTGACCCCCGGCGCCGATGCCCCCGCCGTTAACGGCATCCCGGCAGATGCCGCGGAAGCCGGCTCCGGAGCGGGCCGCACGGAACCTGCCCGCACGGAAGCTGTTCCTGCCGACTCAGCCCGGGCAGAATCCACAGCTGACCAGAACGCCGCATCCCAGGGTTCCGCTTCGACTCAGGTACCCGCCGCATCCCAGGGTTCCGCTTCGACTCAGGCTCCCGCAGGGTCTCAGGCTCCCGCAGCGGCGCCGGACAGCGAGGATGCCCTCGCGGCCACCACGGTCAACCCGGTGGTTCGGGCAAAGTCCGCCGAGGCGGAACCGGCCACGCAGGCCTCGGCCCAGGTGCCGTCGTCGGGCAATGAATCCATCAGCGCCACCCGTGAAGAGTCCGAAAACGTGGTGGAAGCATTCTGGTTTGCGGTGGGAACCCCGCGCCAGATCGTGGATGAACGCACCGGACTGCCGCTGTTCATGTTCCACCCGGGAGACTGGGAGCTGGGCCTGGAAGACCGCGGCACCGAATTCCTGGTCCAGGACAAGCGCACCGGCCGCATCGGCGTGCTGCGGGACTTGAGCAACATCGAGCGCGTTGGTGAGGATTCCGGCGAGTAGTCCGGAAACCCCCACCACCGCAGCGGCGCAACAGAAGGACACCAACCAAGTGGCAAAGGCAACCGGGAGTGATCCCTCCCTGCTGGCCCTGAAACGCAGGGCCCGGAAGATCAACCGGATGCTGGGGGAGCTGTACCCCTACGCTGTGGCTGAATTGGATTTCACCAACGCGTTTGAGCTGCTGGTGGCCACCGTCTTGTCGGCGCAGACCACCGACATCCGGGTCAACGCCGTCACTCCCGCGCTGTTTGCCCGTTATCCGGACGCCAAGGCACTGGCCGAGGCGGACGAGACGGAGCTGCAGGAGCTGATCCGGCCCACCGGTTTCTTCCGGGCCAAGGCCGCCAGCATCAAGGCGTTGTCCACCCGGCTGGTGGATGAGTACGACGGCGAGGTGCCGGACAAGCTGGAAGAGCTCGTCACGCTGCCGGGAGTGGGCCGGAAGACGGCCAACGTGGTGCTCGGCAACGCCTTCGGCATCCCCGGGATCACGGTCGACACGCACTTTGGCCGGCTGTCACGCCGGTTCGGCTGGACGACTGCCAAGGACCCCGTGAAGGTGGAGGAGGACGTCGCCGAGTTGTTTGAACCCAAGGACTGGACGCCCCTGTCCAATCGGGTGGTTTTCCACGGCCGGCGGGTCTGCCACGCCAAGAACCCGGCCTGCGGCGCCTGCGCGGTGGCCGCGCTGTGCCCGTCCTACGGCGAGGGCGAAACAGATCCGGAAAAGGCGAAAAAACTGCTGAAGTATGAGCTGGCTCCGGGCCGCGAAGAACTGCACGCCCGGATGATGGCCGCTGAGACCCGTGCCCAGCTGCGTGCCGCGGGCTACGGGCTGGAAGCATGAGCGCCTACGCCGATCTGAGGGAGCTGGGTGTTTCAGCCTCGGCCCGCAGCACCAGCTTCGACGCGAATCTGGAGCTGCTGCGCCGCAGCGTGGACCCGGCCACTGCCCGCCGTGCCGCGGTGCTGATCCTCTTCGGCAACCTGGATGACAAGCCCGCTGACTTCCGTACCGCCGGTGTTCCCGAGGAATTGGATGTCCTGCTGGTGGAGCGGGCCGCCACCCTGAACGACCATCCCGGGCAGGTGGCCTTTCCCGGCGGCTCCGTGGACGCGGTGGATTCCGGCCCGGAGGCCGCCGCCCTGCGCGAAGCGCAGGAGGAAACGGGGCTGGACCCGGACGGCGTCGTCGTTCTGGGCACGCTGCCCGAGGTTGGCCTGCCGGTCAGCAACTTCCTGGTGACTCCGGTGCTGGGCTGGTGGGACCGGCCCACCCCGGTGGATGTGGTGGATTACGGCGAGTCGGCGTCCGTGTTCCGGGTCCCGGTGGCGGACCTGCTGAACCCCGAAAACCGTCGCACCGCGGTGATGAGCCACGGCCGGAACAAGCACCGCTCGCCCGCCTTCCTCGTGAACGGGGTGCTGGTGTGGGGTTTCACGGGAATCATCCTCAGCGGGGTGCTTGAGGAGCTGGGCTGGACTCTGCCCTGGGATGAAAACCGGGAAATCGTTCCCGATCTGTAGACGCTGGTTGGGCCTGCAGGACGGTCACGGCCAGCTGGACACGGTTGGTGACGTTCAGCTTCGTGAAGGCGTTGGCGATGTGGGTTTTGACGGTGGCAATGCTGACGTAGAGTTCGGCGCTGATTTCAGCGTTGGTCAGCCCGCGGGCAACGGCCCGGGCAATGACGTGCTCGCGTTCACTGAGGACCGCCAGCGGGTTGTGCTGTGACGCGGGCTCCGAGAATTCTGCGGATGCGGCCGCCGCGGCCGCCACGATGCGCTTGAGGACACCGGGGGAGAAGCGCAGGTTGTCGGCAGCTGCCGCCCGGACGGCAGAGACCATGTCTGCCGGCGGCGTGTCCTTGAGCAGGAATCCACTCGCACCGGCACGCAGCGCGGACAGAATGAAATCATCGGTGTCGAAGGACGTCAGGACGATCACCCGGGGCGGCTCCGGCGCCGCCGTGATGCGCTCCGTGGCGGCGATGCCGCTCAGGCGAGGCATCCGGATGTCCATGAGGACGACGTCGGGCGCTAGCTCGGCGGCAAGCCGAACGGCGGTGTCGCCGTCGTCAGCTTCACCGATGATGGCAATATCCGGCGCCCCGTCGAGAATGAGCCGGAGCCCTGCACGGATGAGGGGTTCATCGTCCGCGAGCAGGACCTTGATTGACGCGGTGCTCACCAGGGAACCTGCACTGCGGTGGTGTAGACCCCGCGCTTAGCACCCGATTCAAAGGAGCCGCCGGAGAGCCTGGCCCGCTCGGCCAGCCCAATCAGGCCGAGCCCGTCCGGTGCAGGGGACGTGGAGCGGGAAACCGGATTACTGACCGTCACCGTGATGCCCTCCCCGGGTGCACCTGTGAGGGACACAGCCACGGGATGGCCGGGAGCATGTTTTTGGGCGTTGGTGATGCCCTCCTGCGCCACCCGGTACAGATGGCGGGAGGTGGCATCGGCGGGACCATCCGCTCCGGCTGCCAGCAGCGCCGGTTCGATGCTCAGCGTGATGTCGGTGCCGGCCGCCCGGGCTGATTCCACGAGTGCCGGAATGGCGGAGATATTGGGCTGGGGCGCCGTGGCCTCCGGCTCTTCACGAAGAACGGCCAGTACCTGGCGCAGCTCCGACGCAGCTTTGGCAGCGGTCTCCCGGAGGACCCCGGCCGTGGAACGGATGGTCTCCGGCTCCAGATCGGTGCGGTATTCCAGGGCGCCGGCATGCATGCTGATCAGGCTCAGGCGGTGCGCCAGGGTGTCGTGCATTTCCCGGGCGATCCGGGTGCGCTCGGCCAGCCGTGCCTGATCCGCCCGCGCATCCTGTTCCCGGCGGGCGCTGTCCGCTTCCTGCCGGAGGGAGACGATCAATGCTCTTTTGGCGCCGCGGTTCAGCCCGATCAGCACCAGAACTCCCAGCATGCCCAAAGCGATCAACAGCACCCACCCGTAGTCTTCGGCGCCATCAACCGGGTTGACCGCCAAGTCGACCAACACGGCTGCAAGAAAGACAAGCGCAGTGGCGGCCAGAAGACGAGGTCGCCGCAGGGCCGCGAGGCGGACGATGCACAGGCAGGCGGCGGGAAGGGCCAGGGTGGAGAGTCCGCTGAGGGCAATGATGGCAAGTCCGGCGCCCACCGGTGACCGGCGCAGGGCGATGGGGAGGAGGCCGACGGCGGTCAGACCCAGGATGAAGTCCAGGAACATCAGCCCTATGAAAGGCAGCGGATCGGAGTCGTCCGGCGGCAGCATGGAGCCGCGGACGATCAGGAAAACCAGGACCCCGACTGCCGCGGCGGCGGCGGTGATGCCGGCCGTCTTCCAGGGGCTGGGGCGTTGAGTCGGGAGCGGCATTCTAGAAATCCTAGTGAGCGGTCTGCCGGAGAACAATTAGCCAAAAGCATGAAGTCTTTTCCGTCATGTGGCTGGTGGCGGGAGCCGATGGGCCGAAGCGGAACGCGGCGCCGGGCGGGCAGGCTGGGAGCATGACTTTCTCTGCTGATCATCCTGCCGCCGCTCCCGCCTATCCCTTTCACCGCCTGCCCCGCTCCCTGCCCGGCTACCGCTGGTGGCATCCGCTGACCACGGTGTTGGTCATGGTTGTCCTGTTCTTTGTCCTGAGCATGCTGTCGATGGGGATAACAGCGGTGGTGGGGATCTTTGTGCCGGAGGTTTCCGCCATGGTTGACCGGGCATTGTCAGCGCAATCAGACCTCGGGGACCCGGTGCAGCTCGCCTTTCTGCTCGGAACCGTCTGCCTGCTCTGGCCCGCGGCGGCACTGGGCGTGCGGTGGGGCGGCAGGCGTTCCGCCGGAACTCTCTCTTCGGTCACCGGCCGGCTGCGCTGGCGGTTGTTTCCCAAGCCGCTCGTCCTCGCGGCCGGCCTGTTCGCGGCTTTGAACGCCCTGAGCCTGCTGGTGCCGGAGTCCTTGCGAGGAAGCGGCGGAGTCCCGGACGGGAGACCAAACCCCGGTGATGTCTGGCTTCTGCTGCTGGTGGTCCTGGCGCTGGTGCCAGTGCAGGCAACTGCTGAGGAGTATGTGTTCCGCGGTCTGCTGATGCAGGGCATCGGTTCCTGGCTGCGCCATCCGGCCTTCGCCATTCTGCTGCCGGTTCCCCTCTTTGTCCTTGGCCACGGCTACGGACCGGCGGGGCAGATTGACGTGGCTGCCTTTGCCGTCGCGGCCGGCTGGATCACCTGGCGCACCGGCGGGCTGGAAGCAGCGATCGCGCTGCACGTCATCAACAACCTGGGAGCGTTCGGCCTGGGCGCGGCGGGCTTCGGGGACCTCAATGCCACCGACCTGCCGTGGGCCGCCCTGCCCTTCTCGCTGGCCTTCCTGTTGGCCTACTCCCTGATCGTCATCCGTTGGTTCCCGGCTCCTGTGCCGTCGCGTGCGGCGGAGCGTTACTTGGCTTCGGCGTAGGAATCCACGGTTACGGCCACCACCGGGAATTCCAGCGGGATCCGGCCGAACAGCAGGCGGGTGGCTGCCGCAGCGGCCTCGGTGACCAGGGCGCTGACCTCATCTGCCCGGTCAGCGGGCACATGAAGCATCACTTCGTCATGCAGGAAAAAGACCAGCTGCCCCGCCGGGGAGGAGGACGACGCCGCCCGCAGCCGCCGTCGTATTTCCGCCAGCCAGCACAGCGCCCATTCCGCCGCTGTGGACTGCACTACAAAGTTGCGGGTGAACCGGCCCTGGGAGCGGGCGAGGGAATCGGCGCGGCGCTGTTCCTCGGCGGACGCGGTCTGCTGGGCACGCAGCCAGCGTTCGGAGACCGGCGGCGAGGTGCGGCCCAAATGGCTGCTGACCGTCTTTCCGGCTTCCCCTGCCCGGGCACCGCGCTCCACCACTCCAATTGCCTGCGGGTAGGACCGGGTCAGGGCGGGCATCAGCCGGCCGGCTTCACCCGAAGTGGCACCGTACATGGCACCGAGCATGGCCATTTTGGCCAGCGCCCGGTCGCCGTTGAAGTTCTGGTCCGCGATGCCCTGGTACAGGTCCTTTCCGCGGGCCGCGGCAGCCAGGGCATTGTCTCGGCCCAGAGCGGCCAGCACCCGGGGTTCCAGCTGCGCGGCATCGGCGACAATCAACCGGTAACCCGGATCCGGGCGCACCGCATCACGCACGTACTTGGGAATCTGCAGGGCACCGCCGCCGCGGGAGGCCCACCGGCCGGAGACCACCCCGCCCACCACGTATTCGGGCCGGAACCTGCCGCCGTCCACCCAGGCATCCAGCCAGGTCCAGCCGTTGGCGTTCAGCAGCCGCGAGAGCCGCTTGTATTCCAGCAGCGGAGCAATGGCGGGGTGTTCATGCTGCTGCAGCTCCCAGGAGCGGGTGGATTTCACCTCGATGCCGGCCCGGTGCAGGGCGCGCAGCAGTTCCTGCGGCGAATCCGGATTGAACCCCGGGTTCCCCAGTTTGTCCCGCAGCTCTGCTGCGAGCTGTTCCAGCCGCACCGGATGCTGCCCCTCGGGCGGGCGCGGCCCCAGCTCGGCCTCCAGCATGGCTTCGTGAATATCGCGGCGCCAGGGCAGGCCGGCGTGTTCCATTTCCACGGCAATCAGGCCGCCGGCGGATTCGGCGGCCAGCAGCAGTGCCAGCCGGCCTGGGGCGGAGGAAGCCGCGACGGCCGCCAGTTGGTCCTGCAGCTCGGCCGCCTGGTCCTCCGGCGACGGACCGCGCCTGCCGGCCAGGGCGTCGAAACCCTCGAGGTCCTCAAAAAGCGAGCTCTGGTTCGGTGCCGGCTGGACCGGCAGCAGCTGGCGCGGGAGCAGGTCCGCATCCTCGCCCGGCGTCTCGGCACGCAGTTTGTCGATATAAGGGGACGCCGGCACGGCTTCGGAAAAACGCAGGATCCCGCGGACCAGGGCCAGATCATGGCTGCGTTCCACGGTGACCCCGGCGTCCAGCAGACGGGGATAGATGTCCCGTGTGCTGCCGAAAACCCAGCGGACGTTCTGCGGCCGTTCCTCGTAATGCCGCACCGCGGCGGCCAAGTGCCCGGGGGCGACGACGGCGGGTGCTGCGCCGGGCTGCCCGGCGTCGTCCATTTCCTGCAGCAAAAGGGACCCGGCGGGGGAGGCCGGCCCGGCGGCGGAGAGGACAACGTACATGGTTCCATTGTCCCTGCCTGCCGGCGGTGCTTCAGCCGACCCAACATGACGAATAAAAACGTGCGTCACTCCTCATTACATAGGTCACACCAGTATCGTTTATATTAGGTTTGGCAACCCTAACTCGCGTGGTCCGTAAACGCCATTGGTACGCCGCCCTCCCGCCTCAGGCCCGCGACGATTCAGGTTCCTTATGTCCACAGTGCAAGACCAATGCTCGCGGCTCCAGGCGATGCGCGGAGAGAATCTGGTACTCCGCTACGGCAGCACGCTCGTGGTCCAGGGTGTTTCGCTGACGCTGGAACCCGGCCGGGTCACCGCGCTTGTCGGCCCAAACGGCAGCGGGAAGTCGACCTTGCTGCGCTCCCTGGCACGTCTGCACCGCGTCGACGGGGGGACCGTAAAGCTGGGCGGCGGAATCGACCGGCCCGAATGCGAGGCTTCCCTGCTCAGTGCGCGCGAGTTCGCGCGTGAGGTCACGTTGTTTGCCCAGTCGCGGCCGGCTCCCCAGGGCTTGACGGTGAGTGAGGTGGTTGCCTTCGGCCGCCACCCGTACCGGCGGCGATTTGCCGGCCTCTCCGCCGCGGACCGCAGCGCCGTGAACCGTGCCCTGCGCGCCACCGGAGTCATGGACATGGCGCAGCGGCCGGTCGGGGAACTCTCCGGCGGCGAAGTGCAGCGCGTCTGGCTCGCCGCGTGCGTAGCGCAGGAGACCGGCGTCGTCCTGCTGGATGAGCCAACCAATCATCTTGACCTCCGCTACCAGATCGAGACCCTCGATCTGGTCCGCGACCTCGTGGATGACCACGGCGTTGCTGTCGGCATCGTGCTGCACGATCTCGACCACGCTGCCCGGATCGCCGATCACCTGCTCCTGCTGTCGGACGGCCGGATCCACGCCTCCGGCAGCCCGCTCGAGGTACTGACCGCCGCGAACATCAGCGAAGTGTACGAGCTCTCCGTCGAGGTCGCCCTCGACCCGCGCACTAACCATCTGCGCATCGATCCCGTTGGACGCCATGCCAACCGCACCGCAACCCAAGTTCCTGCTCCGCCCCGGAGCGCCACCCGAGAGGACCACCGATGATCCGTTCCCGTTCTTTTGCGAGCACGGCCGCGACACTTGCCGTCGCCGCCCTCGCCCTCAGCGCCTGCGGCACCACCGAGGTCAGCGAAGCTGCCGATGTCGCCGCCGCAACGTCCGAGAGCTGCGCGGCAGACACGACGACCACCTCCACCGATGCGGTCTCAATGACCGACGGCGTGGGCCGCACGGTGGAGCTCGACAAGCCCGCCGAGCGCATCGCGGTGCTTGAGTGGCAGCAGATCGAGGACGCTCTCACACTGTGCGTAACACCTGTGGCTGTCTCCGACGCCGAGGGCTACGGAACGTACGTAAGCGCCGAAACCATCCCGGAGGGCGTTGCCGACATCGGCACCCGCGGCGAACCCGACATGGACGCACTCTACGCAGCGGACCCTGACCTGATCATCATCGAGGCCTACAGCGCCGACGATGAACTCATCGCCCAGCTCGAGGAACGCGGCGTTCCCGTGCTTGCCACTGTCGGCGCGGACGGCGCGGACCCGATCGGCAACATGAAGAACGTGTTCAACATGATCGCCGAGGCGACCGGCCGCACCGATCGTGCCGCCGAAGTACTGGGGGACTTCGACGCACATCTGGCTGCTGCCAAGGACAAGGTCCAGGCCGTTGACCTGCCGACCACCGACTTCCTCTTCTTCGACGGATGGATGGAAGGCGGCAACGTGGTGATCCGCCCGTACGGCGAGGGTGCTCTCTTCACCGCGCTGGGCGAGGAGCTTGGCCTCACCGCTGCCTGGACCGACGAGATTGATGCCTCCTACGGCAGCGGCGGCGTCGATCCCTCGTACGGTCTGGGCCAGACGGATATCGAGGGCCTCACCGCCGTCGGCAACGCCACCTTCTTCTACTCTGCCGACGAGGGTGCCGACGGGTATGTCAGCGAGTTCGAGAAGAGCCCGATCTGGACCGCTCTTCCTGCCGTGAAGGAAGGCCGTGCGCACGAGTTCCCGGCAGGAGTCTGGGGTGCCGGCGGTCCGCTGTCCAACCAGCAGGCAATCGACGCGTACGTCAACATCATTACCGAGCAGGGTTGAGCAACTCCGCCCGAACAGCACCGTCCGGCACCGGACATGCTCCGGTGCCGGACGCCGGTCTTCGCGCCGGGATGAGCGGGGCGGCCGTATTGGCCGCCCTGCTCGCCGCCGTCGTTTTGGTGGGCATGTGGCACCTGACCCAGGGCACGTCCGGTGTTGGCATGCTGGATCTGGTGCGCCTGGCCGGCGGTGCCCGGGAGGACATTGGCGGCGTGCCGGTCAGCGACATTTTGACCGGTTCCCGCCTGCCGCGTCTGTTCGCCGGAGTGGGGGTCGGTTTCGCGCTTGGGGTTGCCGGAGCGCTGCTGCAGTCGATCTCCCGGAACACCCTCGCGTCGCCGGACACGCTCGCGGTCACCGCCGGTTCCTACTTCGCGCTCACCATTGTCGCCGCCTTTGGCTTGGCCGTTCCGCTCTGGGCATCCAGCGGCGTCGCGTTTGTGGGCGGGCTGGCCGCTGCCGCACTCGTGCTGGGTCTCGCCGGAACTTCCGCCGGCTCGGGAACCACACGGCTCATCCTTGCCGGGTCCGCGACCGCCATGGCCCTGGATGCGGCCACCGCGATGCTCCTGATCCTCTTCAAGGAGAACACGACAGGTCTCTTTGCCTGGGGCAGCGGATCCCTGGCGCAGCTGAACCTCGACGCGTCCGTACGTGCAGCGCCGGTCATCATTGTCGCGCTCGCGGGTGCCCTGCTGCTTGCCAGGCGCCTGGACGTGCTCGGCCTCGGCGATGACACCGCGTTTTCGCTCGGCGTGCCGCTCCGTTCAACCCGCATCGCCGCAGTTGTTGCCGCCGTCGTGCTCACGGCCGTCTCCGTGACGCTTGCAGGGCCGATCGCCTTTGTCGGTCTCGGGGCACCGGTACTCGCGCGGCTGCTTGCCAGCCGGATCCCGGTGCTGAACCGCCACGTTTTCCTGATTCCCGTGTCCGGCCTCCTCGGTTCACTCCTGATCCTGCTGGCAGACGCGACCCTGCGGGCTCTCCTCGGGGCTGAAGGTGCTTCGTCCATTCCCACCGGGATCCCCACCGCCCTGCTCGGGGCCGTGGTCATTGTTCTGCTCGCGCTGCGGCTGCGGGACTCCGGCCCGGTCCGCCAGCCCCCGCAGGCACGCGGCGGGCTGCGCACCCGTCGCCGCTTCGTGCTGGTGCTGGCCGGTGCCGGCGTCCTGCTCGCGGCCGCCGCTGTGGCGGGCCTGCTCGCCGGCAGCCTGTGGCTGCGCACCGGCGACGTTGCCCTGTGGCTGAACGGCACGGCACCGGACCTGATTGGGCGGGCGCTGGATGACCGGATGCCGCGTGTGGCCGCAGCATTGCTGGCCGGTGCCGCACTGGCGCTGGCCGGCTGCGTGGTGCAGAGCACGGTGCGCAATCCGCTCGCCGAACCCGGCATCCTCGGCATCACCGCCGGCGCGGGCCTCGGCGCCGTCATAGTCGTCACCATGCTCGGCGGCGGGCGGTCCCTCCTGATCCTCACCGCGGTGGCGACGGGACTGGCCACGTTCGGCCTGATTGCCCTCCTGACCTGGCGCGGCGGGTTCCTGCCGGACCGTTTCGTGCTGATCGGCATCGGCTGCGGCTACGGGCTGAGCGCCCTGACGACCTTTTTCCTGCTCCGCGCCGATCCATGGAATACGCCGCGCATCCTCACCTGGCTGTCCGGCACAACATATGGAAGGACGCTGCCCGACGTCGTTCCGGTCGCGGCCGCGCTCGTTGTCGCGGTTCCGCTGCTGTTTGGCATGCGGCGGCAGCTCGATCTCCTCGCGGTGGATGAGGACACTCCGCGCATCCTCGGCGTGCAGCTGGAACGGACCCGGCTCGGGGTGCTGTCCGTCGCGGCCGTCCTCGCTTCACTCAGTGTGGTCGCCGTCGGAGCAGTGGGCTTTGTGGGCCTGGTGGCTCCGCATCTTGCCCGGGCTTTGGTCGGAGCGCGGCACGGGCGCCTCATCCCCGTGTCCATGATGGTCGGAGCACTGCTCGTCTGCGTTGCGGATACGCTGGGCCGCACGCTCATCGCCCCCGCCTCTATTCCCGCGGGGCTGATGATTGCGCTAATCGGCGCGCCGTACTTCGTCTGGCTGCTGCGCCGCTCACGCTAGGCGGTGCCGGCTGCTGACCAGCTGACTAGGGCAGGAAGCCGCGGATCACGGTGCTGATCAGCTTCGGGTGCTCGGCCACCAATCCGTGCGATGCGCCCGGCACTATGCACAGCCGGGCGCCGGGAATGGAGGCTGCCATCAGGAGGGTGTGGTCCGGCCGAATCGAGTCGCGGTCCGCGGCCATGATCAGGACGGGAGCGGTGATGCGGGTAAGGTCCGCTGCCGGGATGTTCGGTTCCGTGGTCCAGAGCCGGAACAGCTTATTGAGGACGACGTCGGCGTGCTCCGGGCCGTCGGGTGACAGCCGTTCGTAGTGCAGGCGTTCGACGTCGGGTTTGGCGGCCGAAGCGGATGCGCCGTCGCCGTCGGGTCCGCCAGCGGTGTGGACAGGACTCTGCCGCGCCGGTGTGAGCACCAGCGATTGGTGCTCTTCGTCGGTGCTGAAGGCAGAGGGATCCAGGTTGGCGCTGATGGCCGTGAGGGAGCGGACACGCCCCGGATGCTCTAGTGCGAGCAGCAACCCAAGGATGGCGCCGTCGCTGTAACCGATGACATGGACAGCTTCGAGGTTCTGGCTGTCGAGGTAGGCCAGCGTGTCAGCCAGTCCGCGGGCGTAGCTGTATTCGCCGTCGATGTCGGCGGAGCGGCCGTGGCCGGGACGCTCGAAGGCATGCACCCGATAGTGCGGGACCAGGGAATCGGAGAGCTCCCGCATCGCTTCCAGGGAGCAGAAGCCGCCGTGGAGCAGGAGAACAGGGGCGCCGTCGCCGGCAACCTCTGCATAAAGGTCCATGCCGTTGATCTGCAGGTACGTCATGCGTCCGGCATACCTTCCTGTTCCACTTCTGTTTTCACCGCGGATGTAGCCCCTCCATCCTCCCACGCGGGCTGCCGGCGCTGTGTTCCTTCACGCCCGTCCTCCACACCGTACGGGCAACCTCGGCTTGTCCCCAGCGCTGCAGTGGTCCGCTGTACTGCTGCTGCGGCTGGGCAACTCTGGGAGCATGAGCGAAGAACAACTGTGGGTGCCGTCCTCCGGGCACCGGAAGGCACGCGCGCTGCGGGCGCAGTTCCCGGCGGAACACACACGGGCACCGGCTCGGTTTAACCTGCGCACGGAGAGTGCCCCGTCCCATTCAACGGCCCGCGGTCCAAGCACCTCGGCGCCGGTCATCCTGATCAGTGCATCCCAGCGGATCCAGGATGAGGTGGCCAGAATTGCTGCGGCAGCGGGCGTGGAGTTGGAAGTGATGCCGGACGCAGCAGCCGCATTCCAGCGCAACCCAGAAGTGATGCTCTTGGGCAGCGACCTGGCGGGTGTGGGACCTGGACACCGTATGTCACCGGACAGGAACCGGCGTCGACGGGCGGAAACCATCCTGGTGGGCTTCGAGCAGGACACGGATTTGTGGAAGCAGGCAGCCCGGCTCGAAGCCGCGCGCGTAGCCGTGCTTCCGGCGGCTTCGGGCTGGTTGGCGGAATACCTTGGTCGCCGGCGAGAACACAATTCGGGCTTTGTGCTGGGAGTCGTGGGCGGAAGCGGGGGAGCCGGGGCCTCCACCCTTTCGTGCTGGCTGGCCCAGGAAGCTGCCGAACACCGGATGGAAACGCTGTTGGTGGACGGCGACCCCCTCGGCGGTGGACTGGACGCCAGCCTGGGAAGCGGTGAAGTCCCCGGAGTGCGCTGGCCCGACTTGACGGAGGTCCGCGGGGCGTTGAACCCGGTGCAGCTCACTTCTGCGCTGCCTCGGGTGTCGGGTTTTGCGCTGCTCGCCGGTGGTTCCGCGGATTCCGATGCCGACGACGGCGAGGCGGGACCCGGGTATTCGGGAACACAGTCCTTGGTTGAAGCTCCTGCGGAAGAAAGCATCCGGGCAGTCATGGACGCAGCCCGTGCGGCCTTTGCCCTCACCATTGTGGACTGCGCACGGCACCTGCCCGGTCAGCTGCTGCTCTCCTGCGACGCATTGCTGGTGGTGGTTCCGGGACGGCTGCGGCCCGTGCTCGCAGCCAGATCATTGAGTCGAAGCCTGGGAGGCACCGTACCCAAAGCAGCAGTGGTCCGTGGACCGCTGGGCGACGGACTGGACGACGCCCGTGCAGCTGACGCCGCCGGGCTGCCCCTGGCCGGCTACCTGCCCGCGACGCGCCGCCTCGAACACGCCGAGGCACGCGGACTGTTGCTGCAGCGTGGCCGCAGCCGCAGCATCCGGCGGGTAACCGGACAGCTGGTGGAACGGTTTGCCGCCGAGGTGCCCCAGCCCGCTGACCCGAGGCAAAGGCCGCTGTCATGAGCGGGGCAAAGGGCCGCCGGGCAGCATCTTCCTTGCCCGCAGATGACCAGGCACCCCGCGCCGGTGATTCGACCATGGTGCGGGAGGTTCGCCGCAGGATGCTGGACGACGGCGAGCCCGTCACCGCGGCCCGGTTGGCAGCTGCAGTGCACTCCAGCGGGCGGCTGCTCGGCACCCAGGGGGCCCTGCGCGCCGTTGACCGGGTGCAGGCGGAACTGCAGGGGCTCGGCCCGCTGCAGGAACTGGCGTTACTCCCGGGGATCAGTGACATCCTCGTGAACGGGCCGGACCGGGTATGGGTGGACAGCGGGCACGGGCTGGAACTGACCGGGCTGCGGTTCGGTTCCGACGCGGAGGTTCAGGGACTTGCCGCCCGGTTGATTGCCGCCGGGGGAAGGCGGCTGGATGACTCCAATCCGTGCGTGGATGTTCAGCTGCGCGGCTACCGGGTCCATGCGGTGCTGCGTCCGGTATCCACCGGTTCCACGCTGCTCTCCATCCGCATCCGGCGCACGCTGACCTTCACCATGGAGGAACTGCAGGCCGGTGGAACTATGGATCCTGAGTGCGCCGCAGTGCTTCGGCGCATCATCGCGTCCCGCCTGAACTTCCTGATCAGCGGAGCCACCGGCACGGGAAAGACCACACTGCTCTCCACCTTGCTGTCATTGAGTAAACCGCACGAACGGCTGGTGCTCGTGGAGGACGCCGCAGAGCTGGATCCCCGCCACCCGCATGTTGTGGGCCTGCAAAGCCGGCATGGCAACGTCGAAGGAGCCGGGTCAGTGGATCAGGCCGAACTGGTGCGCCAGGCTCTGCGGATGCGGCCGGACCGGCTGATCGTGGGGGAGTGCCGCGGCGCCGAGGTCCGTGAACTCCTGGCCGCCATGAACACCGGTCACGACGGCGCCGGTGGCACAATCCATGCCAACTCGGCTGCCAATGTTCCCGCCCGGCTGGCAGCTCTCGGGGCGCTCGCCGGCATGAGCAGCACCGCGGTTACTCTGCAGGCTGCAAGCGCCCTGGACGTGGTGGTGCATCTGGCCCGCAGCGCCGCCGGCCGCCGGGTTGCCGAAATAGCCGTGATCACGGCATCGGCTGACGGCCGGCTGCTGGCGGTGCCGGCGTTGCGGCCGCTGCTGCCAACGGATGCTGCAGATCGGCACGGCGAGGGGTGGGCTGCGCTTCAGGGGCGGATCGGCGGTTCCGGGGAGGAAGCGGCACCGTCCCGCCCAGACGGGCAACAGCCCTCCTGCGGAATCGCCGGGGCCTTGGAGACCTCCGTTTCATGACCGGTCTTTGGATTACCGGGCTGCTCGGGCTGTCGGCGGTTCTGCTGCTGTCGCCTTCCCGAAACCCGGGGCAATTGAGTCCGGGCCTGGGCCGCCGCCTGTCGGGTCCCGGCCGGCCAGAGGACCGGTTCCTGCGGCCCTCGCTTTTGCATCGGCTATCTTCGGACTTTCGACGGTCCCGTTCTGAGCCGGCACTGCAGGAGCTGCCACTTCTGATCCATCAGCTCACTGGTCTGCTGGCGGCCGGCCGCGCCCCGCACCAGCTCTGGGCTGACGCAGCAACCCTGCAGGCAGCGGCCGGGAAGGAATCCGCTGGGTCCCTGCCCGCGCGGCTGCTGCCGGTGCTGGAGGCCGCCGCGCAGTCCGCATCCCTGGGCATCAGCCCTGTACCGGTTTTCCGTGCCGCTGCGCAGGAACAGACTGGAACAGCTCGGAAGACGCGGCGGTCGGGCCGGAGCCGTGACGCAGCATCCCTGGCCGGGTTGTGGACCGGACTTGCGGCGTGCGTGAGCGTGACGGAGCGCAGCGGTGCACCTCTGGCCGGTGTCCTCGGACGGTATGCCGCGCAGCTGGAGAGCGGTTTGGACAGCCAGGCGGCGCGGGAGACCGCAATGGCCGGACCCCAGGCAACCGTCCGCCTGCTGACCTGGTTACCGGTGGGAGGGCTGGGCCTTGGTTATTTGCTGGGGGCAGATCCCGTGGGCGTGCTGCTGGGCAGTCCCCTTGGCTGGTTGGCAGGGACGGCAGGAGTTGCCTTGTCCCTGGCTGGAAGGTTCTGGTCGCGTGCGCTCGTGCGTCAGGCAGCAGGCATCTGATGACCGGAGCCCTGGTGGCGGTATTTCTTGCTGCCGCCGTTGCGCTGCTCCTGCTGCCGGGATGGAATACCGCGCCGCTCACTGTCTCTCCAAACGGGGACGGTGCGCAGAGGACACCGGGACACAACGCCGTTCCCGGGGCAGGCATAGAGGATCCTGCCCTGATGCTGGATCTGACGGCAGCCATGCTGGAGGCCGGGCAGCCGCTCCTCCAGGCGCTTTCCGTCTTGGCAGAGGTAGTGGAACCGGACACCTCAGTGTGTCTTTGCCGGGTGCAGGCTGCCCTGGAGCTGGGTGCCCCCTGGGCGGCAGCGTGGGATCTGGCGGCACCGGAGCGCAGCCGGCTCCCCGAGCCCGCAGCACACCTCCGCGAAGCACTGAGATTCGCAGCCACCACCGGGGCGCCGTCAGCTGCGGTCCTGGTGGCGGAGGCGGCGCAGATACGCCGCCGCCGGGCCCGCGAAGCGGAACGCCGTGCCGCGGCTCTGGGGGTCCGGCTCGTGGTTCCCCTGGGGCTGTGTGCGCTCCCGGCATTCGTGGCCCTGACAGTGGTGCCGCTGCTGATGTCCCTGCTGCCGTCGCTTCCCTAAGACACATCTGCGCGGGTGCTGCGCATCCTCCACAACCGTCTTGCCCGCGGGCGTTGTCCGGAACGGCAACATCCTCACTGGTTCCGAGGGGCCGGCCGATGAAGGATCGGATCACCGCCTCAACAGCGGTGCAGTTACAGCTCACAGCAATCACATCAGGAGGAACCATGCCAGGTTTAAGCAGATCCGTTACCACCGTCCAGCGCGGCCGGGGCAGCACCGGTGAGTCGAACTGCGAGCCGGACGCGCCCGTTTTTTCAACGGAGCACAGTCCCGGGGCGCCGGCTTCCGGGAGCCAACCCTGCGGCTCGGGATTCGGCACAGTGACCGTGCTCTACCCCCGGGCAACGGAGAACGTGTTGCCGATTCCCCTCAACAGAGGGGAGCGCCGCCGGAGAAGCTTCCGCGACAGCGAAGCAGGAATGGCAACGGCAGAATATGCGATTGCCACCTTGGCGGCCGTTGCCTTTGCCGCCCTTCTGGTAGCGGTCCTGGGCAGCGGCGAGGTGCGGTCCCTGCTCATGGGATTGATCCGCAGTGCCCTCACCCTTGGGTAGCGTACAGCGGGAGAATCCACCGGCAGAGTCCTCACGCGGAGCGGTGACCGCTGAACTGGCCGTGGGCCTGCCCGCCGTCGTGCTGCTCCTGGCCGCCGTCCTGACGGGAGTGGCAGCGGGAGCCACCCAACTGCGGGTGGAAGAAGCCGCGCGGGCGGCGGCACGGGAAATCATGCGCGGAGGCACCGCCGAAGCGGAGGACGCGGCCCGCCGGATCGCAGGACCCGGTGCACGGGTGACCGTCACCGCGGACGGGGAATGGATGCTGGTGGAAGTAGGGACCTCCGTCTCGGCTCCGCTGCTGGACCGGCTGCCGCTTGAGCTGACCGGATCTGCCGCGGCGCTTCCGGAATCCCTGCCACCCGGAAACTAAACAAGCCAGAGGAAGCGTGCCGCCGGGCAACCGGACAGATCGGACCACGACCAGCCGAAAGGACGAACCAACGTGGGAGAAGCGCGAGCGGCCGCTGCGGCCGGGAAAGGAGATAAAACCGAGGAGGGCGCGGGCACGGTCATGGTGCTGGGTTCCGGACTATTGCTGCTGATCCTGTGCGCAGCCGTTCTGATGCTGCTGCAAACCGCGGTGGCCGCAAGCAGGGCGGCCACCGCGGCCGATCTGGCAGCACTCGCGGCCGCTGACACGGTTCGTGAACTTCGGAGCGGAGAGCCGTGCGTGGTGGCTGCAGAGGTGGCCGGCCGCAACGGCGCCGTACTGGCAGCATGCACGGTGGACACCGGAGAGCGGACCGTCCAGGTGGAAACCCGGGTGCCCGTCCCGCTGCTGCCGCAGCCTGCCACCGGGCATGCCCGCGCCGGACCTCCGCCGTGAGTCTGGTCTTAGCCCGCTTGCCGGACCGGCGCTGCTGCAGCCGCAGCGGGAGCAGCGCCGGAGCCGGGTTCGGTTTCCCTGCTGCGGGCGTTGTCCAGCAGCACCTGCAGCAGGGTCACCGCACCGGCCTTGGACAGCGGATTGTTCTTGTTGCCGCACTTGGGGGACTGCACGCAGGAGGGGCAGCCGCGCTCGCACTCGCAGGCACGGATGGCGTCGCGGGTGGCGGTCAGCCACAGCTCGGCGGCTTCATAGGCCCGTTCCGCAAAGCCTGCACCGCCGGGATGTCCGTCGTACACGAAGATGGTGGGCTTCTCGGTGTCGGCGTGCAGGGCGGTGGAAACGCCGCCGATGTCCCAGCGGTCGGAGGTGGCGATCAGCGGCAGCATCCCGATGGAGGCATGCTCGGCAGCGTGCAGGGCGCCGGGAAAATCGGCCGGAATCAGGCCCGCCCCGGTGAGCAGGTGCTCGTCAATGACAAACCACACCGCTTTGGTGAACAGTTCCTTGGCCTCAAGTTCCAGCGGCTCCTCGCCCAGGATCTCGTTGGAAATCAGGGCCTTGCGCTGAAAAGAGACCACCTGGGTGGTGACCTTCACGGTGCCGAAACAGACCTGAATCTCGCCCCAATGCGAGGTCCGTTCCGTCTCGATCACTTCAATCTGGGTGACGTCCCGGGCCTGGGTGTAGAACTCCGGGTTGCCGCGGGTGACCATCGCGCAGTGGTCCGCTTCATTAAGCTCGTCCACCAGGAACGTCTGGCCCTGATGCACGTAGACCGCGCCGGTGTGGGCCTGGTACTGGCTCTGCGGCGAATCCATGGTGCCCAGCAGCATTCCGGTGTCGGATTCCACAATGTTGATCGGCCCGCCGCCGTCCGCCCGCAGGTTCACCAGGGCGGCTGCACTTTCCGCATGCGTCCAGAACCACCCCGAGGGCCGGCGCCGCAGGTAGCCCTGGTCCACCAGTTGATCCAGCAGTCCGGCAGCGGTGGGACCAAAGAGCTCCCGCTCGTCGGGGGTCAGCGGGATTTCGGCGGCGGCGGCACAGAGGTGCGGGCCGAGCACATAGGGGTTGGACGGGTCAAAGACAGTTGCTTCCACCGAAATGTCGAAGATCGCCTCCGGATGGTGCACCAGGTACGTATCGAGGGGATCGTCACTGGCCACGAAGGCGGCCAGCGCGTCCTGGCCGGAGCGGCCGGCCCGCCCGATCTGCTGGAAGAGGGAAGCCCGGGTGCCGGGCCAGCCGGCCACCAGCACGGCGTCGAGCCCGGAAACATCGATACCGAGCTCCAGGGCGGAGGTGCTGGAAATGCCCAGCAGCTCGCCGCTGCGCAGCCGGCGTTCCAGCTCGCGGCGTTCCTCCGGGAGGTATCCGGAGCGGTACGCGGCCACCCGGTCCGGCAGCGAGGGATGCACCTCATCCAGCAGCCGGCGGGTGATGGTGGCAATGGTTTCGGCGCCGCGGCGGGACTTGATGAAGGCAATGGTGCGGACCTGTGCCGCCACCAGGTTGGCCAGCAGGTCGGAGGTTTCGGCAATGACGGTCCGCCGGGAGCGCACCCCGTTTTCGCCCTTGAGCTCGGTGAGCTGCGGCTCCCAGAGCGCCACGGTGGTGGCTCCGTGCGGAGAGGCGTCGCGGGTGACGGCGGTGACCTCGCCGCCGATCAACCTGCCGAAGGAGGAGGCCGGGTCCGCCGAGGTGGCGGACGCTCCGATGAACACCGGGTCGGCGCCGTAGTAGCGGCAGATCCGGCGCAGCCGGCGCATGAGGTTGGCAACGTTGGAACCGAAGACACCGCGGTAGCTGTGGGCCTCGTCAATGATGACGTACTTCAGCCGGCGGAAGAACCTGGCCCACCAGGCATGGTTGGGCAGTACCCCGAAGTGCAGCATGTCGGGGTTGGCCAGCACCAGGTTGGCGTGGTCCCGGATCCAGCGCCGGGCACCGGTGTCTGTATCGCCGTCGTATGTTTCAGCGCGCACGGTGGGAAGCTGCAGGGCGTTCACGGCGGAAAGCTGGTCAGCGGCCAATGCCTTGGTGGGGGCCAGATAGAGGGCCACCGACCCGGTTGGCTCCAGCGTGACCCGGTCATCCAGTGCCGTGCGGTGGATCTCGTCCAGGGCAGGCAGCAGGTAGGCCAGGGATTTTCCGGAGGCGGTGCCGGTGGAAATAATCGTGTGCTGCCCCGAGTGCGCGGACTCTGCGGCTTCAATCTGGTGGCGCCAGGGTTCGTGGACACCCACCGTGGCGTAGGCGGCAACGACGTCGGGGTGCGCCCAGTCCGGCCACGGAACGGGAACAGCCTGGCGGGCGGGGATTTCGTGGACATGGACCAGCTGTTCCGGGTCGGCGCCGGAGCCGAGCAGGGGGATCAGGGAATCATGTAGGGCCACTGTGCCATTCTCCCACCGGCCGTCTGGACAGCCGCTGTTAAACGCGCCCGCTCAGCTCCGGGCTGAACCGCTGCGTTTCCGCCGCAAACACGACCGCAAAAGCCACCACAAAAGCCGCCGCAAACCGGCCGCAGACGCCTACAGCCGCGGTTCGAACATCACCACGCTGGCCAGGTTTTCCCAGCCCAGGTAGGTGTACAGTTCCAGCCCGTCGGCGGTGGCGACCAGCAGCCCGGAATCGGCGTCGTGTTCCATGGCCACTGCGGTGAGAGCCCGCGTCACGTAGCTGCCCAGCCCGCGCCGTCGGAACCCGGGCTCGGTGACAATCCGGTCGTACACCGCATGCCCTTCCACGATCGCCACGCTGCCCCGCGCGGCCAGCTCGCCGTCGGCTGTGACGGTAACGGTGCCCACCTTGCCGTTGCGCACCGTTTCCGCTTCAAAACCGTCCAGCGGCAGCGGGTCTTCAATGTCCTGCCCGGTCATGTCCAGTGTCATGAAAACCTCGTCCGCGGACCGGACATTCAGCCCGTAAACCAAGGCGGCGCCGTGGATTTCATTCACGCGTCCGGTGACGATGGTGAAGAGCCGCCCGGGACTCATCCGGGCCGAGGAAGCCAGCGCCGCGAATTCGTCATGGGAGGGTTCCAGGGCGAAGTACTCCCAGTCGTTGGTTTTGTCGTGCAGGAAAGCCGCCGGAAAACGGCCTTCCCGTCGGGTTCGATAGCCGCGGGCCTGCGCCCATCCGGTCACCCAGGTCTCAAGCAAATCATCGTCCAGCAGGCTCATGAATGAACACTAGCGGGGGCGGCAGGTGAAAGGTATGTGCGCTGATGAAATTCGGGGTCCCGCGCCGGTCTACCCTTAATGTGTGGCTTTGAACCGAATTGCACTGTATTACGCCTTTACGCCCCTCCCCGATCCGGAGGCCGTGCGCCTCTGGCAGCGCGCCCTCTGCGAGAAGTTGGGACTGCGCGGCCGGATCCTGATCTCGCCCGACGGGATCAACGGAACCGTGGGCGGCGAGCTTGACGCCGTGAAGGCATATGTGAAGGCCACCCGCGAATATCCGGCCTTCAAGAAGATGGACATCAAGTATTCCGAGGGCGGTGCGGAGGACTTCCCGCGGCTGAGCGTCAAGGTCCGCCAGGAAATCGTCAGCTTCGGCGCCCCGGGTGAACTGAAGGTTGACGAGAACGGAGTAGTGGGCGGAGGCACCCACCTGCGGCCGGAAGAACTCCACCAGCTGGTGGAGGAGAAGAAGGCCGACGGCGAAGAGGTGGTCTTTTTTGACGGCCGGAATGCCTTTGAAGCCCAGATCGGCAAGTTCAAGGGGGCCGTGGTGCCCGACGTTGCCACCACGCATGACTTCATCGCCGAACTGGATTCCGGCAAATACGACGATCTCAAGGACAAGCCGGTGGTGACCTACTGCACCGGCGGCATCCGCTGCGAGGTCCTGTCCTCGCTGATGGTCAACCGCGGCTTCAAAGAGGTTTACCAGATGCAGGGCGGGATTGTCCGCTACGGGGAAGCCTACGGTGACAAGGGACTGTGGGAAGGCTCGCTCTACGTCTTCGACAAGCGGATGCACATGGAGTTCACCGAGGACGCCGCCACCATCGGCAAGTGTGTGCGCTGCGAGGCTCCCACCAGCAAGTTCGAGAACTGCTCCAACCCCTCCTGCCGCAAGCTCACCCTGTACTGCGCGGAGTGCGCCTCGGACCCGTCCACCCTGCGGTGCCCGGACGGCTGCATCGAATAGGAACGATGACGACGGCGGCAGCCCGGGCGCGAAGCCTGGTGGGGCCGCCGCCGCGCCGCCGGACCGTGACGTTAGGCCGTAGCCGGTTCGGAAAGCAGGCTTTCACCGGCCGCCAGCGCATCGCGGCGGAGGCAGGTGCCGCGGTCCAGGACCACGGTGTCCCCAACCCGTGTCTGGAAAACGGCACCGGTTTCGGTCATCCACATGCTGGTGGTCAGCTCGTCGCCCGGAATCACCGGTGCGGCAAAACGGACGCTCAGCGAGCCGAACGCATCGACGTCGGACCCCAACGCGCCTTCCAGGAGGGCACGGCCGGCGAAGCCCATAGTGCACAGTCCGTGCAGGATGGGCTTCTCAAAGCCGATCATGGCGGCCATCGCGGGGTCTGAATGCAGCGGGTTGCGGTCGCCGTTGAGGCGGTAGAGCAGGGCCTGGTCGGGAGAGGTCCTTTGTACGTCCACAAGATCGGCCGGGCGGTCGGGCAGCTCCCACCCGTCATGCGGTGCCGGCTCGGATCCGAAGCCGCCCTCTCCGCGGATAATCATGGAGGTCACTGAGGTGGCAGTGAGCTCCCGGGTGTCGGCGTCGAGCAGGTGGGTGGTGAGCTCAACAACGGCATTCTTGCCTTTGTCCCAGGCGCCGCTCATAAAGCTGCGCGGAATCACGGTTCCGGCCGGGGCCAGCGTGCGGTGCAGCGTGACCGTTTGTCCGCCGTGCAGGATCTGGGAAAGCTTGAAGTCCCCGAGCTCATCCATGGAACCGCCGGATCCGCCCAGAAGCACGGCGAAGGTGGGCAGCACGCTCTGATCGATCCCCCGGGAGTTTTCCGTGGTGAAGGCAAGGTTTGCTGTTTGGTCGCGGGCACCGGCACCCACGCTTAGGGCGTACAGGAGAGCGTCCTTGGACTCCCATGAAACGGGAGCGCCTTCCGTGACCTTCCCGATGTTCTGAAGATGGATTGTCATGGTCTTTCCTCTTTCACAAGCGTTTACTGAAATGCGGATTTCATGGGCCCCGGCGGCTCCGGGGACTTCGCAGCTGAGGGTTACAGCGGTGCGTGGACCGTGTCTTGCGGGCTTCGGTTGGTGCCGCGGCGAATGTCGCGCTCGCCGGCAGTCTCGGGAACCCACTGTGCGGGAGTGCGTCGCAGCATCAGTGCCACCACTACTGACAATGCAGCGAAAATCAACACGAAGATGAACGCTGAGCTGATGCCTTCCTGCGCAACGGCCGTTGTGGCCGGGTCGGTGTGGCTGGCCAGGATGTACGCGCCAATGGCAACGGCGGCGGACTGGCCGATGTTGCGGATCATGGTGTTGGTGCCGGCAGTTTCCGAAGTGTGGGTTTCCGGGACCACTTCAATGAGCAGGTTCGGCAGCGCGCCGTAGGCAAGCGATATGCCGGTGCTGTTCAGGACCATCGCAATGATGAACATCAGCACGCTTCCATAGGTCAGCAGGATGATGGGAATGACCAGGGCCACCAGCGCCAGGCCAACGATGAAGACTGTGCGGGCGCCGAACCGGAAGGCCAGCTTTCCGCCCAGCGGTGAGAATAAGTAGCCCACCAGCAGAGTTGAGCTGATCAGAACCCCGGCGCCGGTGGGGGAAAAACCAAGCCCGTATCCCGACGAGGTGGGCGATTGCATGATGAGCTGCGCCGGGACGTTCCCGCCGCCCAAAGGCCCGACGGCGGCGAGCACGGTGGCGGTCATGGCCAGGGCAATTTGGCGGTTCTTGAACATCCGAAGGTTCACGATGGGGGATTCCACCCGCAGCTCCCACCACGCCCACACGGCGGCGGCGACGATCCCAACGCTGATCAGGGCGACGAACTGGGCGGACGCAAAACCGGTCTTCGAAGCGCCGGAAAACGCGAGCAGAATGGCACTCACGGCGATGGGCAGCAGTACCGCGCCAAGGTAATCCGGTTTCTCCCGGCTGGGCAGCACCGTGTCCCGGGGAATCACCAATTGGATGCTCACCGCGGCCATAACCGACACGACGGCAGCAAAGACGAAGATGCCGTGCCAGGAGAAGGCATCAATCATGAATCCGGCGATCAGTGCGCCGCCCCCGCCGGCGATGAGCGCCGAGGCCCCCACCATGGAGATGCCCACCGGAACACGTTTTTCGTCGAGATGTTCGCGGGCCAGTCCGAAAGCCAGACCCAGCACCGCACCGGTAACACCCTGAATGGCGCGGCCGAAGATGATCATGCCAAGGGAGCCCCCGAGCAGCGAGATGAGCGAACCGATGGCTGCGATGACCAGGGCAATGACCATGACCTTCCGCCTGCCGTACAGATCTCCGAAGCGTCCACCCAGAACACCGGCGGAGGCTGACACCAGCAGGAAGGCCGTAACAACCCAGGCAACCGTGTTTGCGTCCACCTGGAAGTCCCTCATCAGGGTGGGCAGGGTTACGTACATCATGGACAGCTCGAAGGCCGAGACAATCTCAGCGAGAATCAGGACTATGACAATCGGTGCAAACCCGGGACGTTTCAGCGCCCTTGCGGTGGAGGACATCGCGTCCTGCCTTTCGTGTGTGGAAACCAAAGGCTGGCATGCACCGCGTGAGGCGGTGCATGCCAGCGCTTACGGGAACTTCGCTGTTGACTAGGCAGAGGCTGAAACGATGCCTTCCGGATCGCGCGTTGTCCCGCGGCGAATGTCGCGCTCGCCAACCGTCTCGGGAACCCAGGGCTTGGGATTGCGGCTCAGCATCAGCCCCATGATGACCGAGAGCACGGCAAAGGCCAGGACCAGGAGCAGGGCGGCGCTGATGCCCTGCTGTGAAATGGCCTGGGTTGCCGGGTCCGTGTTCTTGGCGAGGATGAACGCGCCGATGGCGATCGCCGCGGACTGGCCGACGTTGCGGATCATGGTGTTGGTTCCGGCTGTTTCCGAGGTGTGGGTTTCCGGGACCACCTCAACGAGCAGGTTCGGCAGCGCACCGTAGGTGAGGGAAATGCCGACGCCGTTCAGAGTCATCGCCACTACGTACATTGCCACGTTCCCGTAGGTGAGCAGGATGAGGGGCAGGACCAGGGCCATCAGCACGAGCCCTCCGATAAACACAATCCGCGCCCCGTACCGGAAGGACAGTTTCCCGCCCACCGGCGAGAGAGCGAAGCCAACAAGGGCGGTAAGGCAGATGATGACGCCCGATTCGGTGGGCGTAAAGCCCAGCCCGTACCCCAGCGACTCGGGGGACTGCATGATCATCTGCGAGGGAACGGACACTCCGCCCAGGGGACCGACGGCGGCGAACACCGTTGCGGTCATGGCCAGGGCAATCTGCTTGTTCTTGAACATCCGCAGGTTCACGATCGGCGATTCAACCCGCAGTTCCCACCACGCCCACACCGCGGCAGCAGCGAGGCCCAGGCCGATCAGGCCCAGGAACTCCACCGACAGGAAGCCGGTCTTTGAGCTGTTGGAGAGTCCCAGCAGGAGGGCGCTGACCGCGATGGGCAGCAGGATGGCACCCAGGTAGTCGGGTTTGTCCGTGGTGACTGCGTTGGTGTCCCGCGGAATAACCAGCTGGATGGCCACAGCGGCAATGACCGCCAGGACGGCAGCGAAGACGAAGATCCCGTGCCAGGAGAAGAGATCGATCATGAACCCGGCGATCATGGATCCGCCGGCGCCGGCGATCAGGGCCGAGGCGCCGACCATGGAGATGCCGACCGGCACCCGCTTTTCATCCAGGTGTTCGCGGGCCAGCCCGAAGGCCAGGCCCAGGACGGCACCGGCAACACCCTGAATGGCGCGGCCGAAGATAATCATGCCCAGGGAGCCCCCGAGCAGCGAGATGAGCGAACCGACGGCTGCGATGGCCAGGACAATGACCATGACCTTTCGCCGGCCGTACATGTCGCCGAAGCGTCCGCCCAGCACAGCGGCTGAGGCGGAGACCAGCAGATAGGCGGTGACGACCCAGGCGACCGTGTTGGCGTCTACCTGGAAATCCGCGATCAGGGTCGGCAGCATGACGTACATCATGGACAGTTCGAAGGCCGAGATGATTTCGGCCAGAACCAGGACTATGACTACTGAAGCAAAGCCTGGGCGCTTGAGCGCCCGAGTGGTGGAGGACATCGGTGTCCTGCCTTTCCTATGAGGTCAACAGAATGCAGCGGCGCCGGCCGACAGGTATCGGGCGGCGGTGGAGCAGACGATCTTTAGAGAAAGGTGGTGCGGTGGTGCTGTACTCGGTGTTAGCCGTTCCCGTAGGCGACGGATTTGGTCCAGAAGAACTCTTCAAGTCCCTCCAGGCCGCCTTCATTGCCGGTGCCGGAGTGGCCGATGCCGCCGAAGGGGCGTTCCGCCACTGCGCTGGGGGCGCCGTTGATGGTTACTTCACCGGTTTCGAGCGCCTCGGTCACGCGGACGGCCCGGCGGGCGTCGCCGGTCCAGACGTATCCGGAGAGCCCGTAGTCGGTGCTGTTGGCCAGGGCGATTGCCTCGGCCTCGTCGCTGAAGCGGGTGATGGCCAGCACTGGGCCAAAGACTTCCTTCTGCGCCAGTTCGCTGGCAGGATCCACATCGGCCAGGACCGTGGGCGGATAGAAGAAACCGTCAGCGAGGTCCTCGGCAAGCCGCTGTCCGCCGGTAACCAGGCGGGCCCCGTCTTCCTGGGCCTGGGTGACCATCGAATGAATCCGGTCGATGGCGGCTTGGTTGATGACCGGACCGCAGATCGTGTCGAGTTCCTGGGGGTTTCCGGTCTTGAAGGAGGCCGCGATTGCACCGATGGTGGCCACAAAGGAGTCGTAGATGGAGTCCTGGACCAGCAGGCGGGTGGGCAGGGCGCAGGCCTGTCCGCTCATGATGCCGAAAGCCATGAAGGTTGAGTGCATGGCAGCGGCCTCGAGGTCGGCGTCGGCGAAGACGAGGTTGGCGGACTTGCCGCCCAGCTCCAGGACCACCGGTTTGAAGGTCTGCGCGCAGGCCGCGGTGATCTTGCGTGCGGTGTCGGGGCCGCCGGTAAACGTCACCTTCTTGACCAGTTTGTGCTCCACCAGGGCCGCCCCTGCCTCGGCACCGCCCGGAACCACATTGAACACGCCCTCGGGTATGCCGGCTTCGGTGACCAGATCGGCGAAGAGCATAGCGGTGAAGGGAGTCAGCTCGCTCGGCTTGACCACCACGGTGTTTCCGGCGGCCAGAGCGGCGGGAACCTTCATGGCCAGGGACATCAGCGGTGCGTTCCACGTGATGATTGCACCGATCACGCCGTAGGGCTGACGCAGGGTATGGCCGAACGATCCTCCCGCACCGGCCACCGAGGTGATCCGGCCCAGCGGGAGTTTGTCAGCCCAGCCGCCGTAGTACCGGATCCACTCCACCGCGGCGTTAACCGTGGGATAGGCATTGGAGCGGGCAATGCCGTTGTCGGCAATGGCGAGATTGACGAAGTCCTCGGTGTGGTCCTCGACCAGCTGCGCCAGCTTGAGCAGCGCCTTGGCGCGGGTGCCCGCCGGTGTTGCCCGCCAGAGCGCGAAGGCAGCGTGGGCGGCGTTGACGGCGTCGTCAACGTCCGCGGCACCTGCCAGCGGGACCTGTGCCTGGGCTTCGCCGGTGGCGGGGTTGATATGGGTGTGCGTTCCACTGCCCGTGCTGCGCGCTTCACTGCCGATGCGCAGGGTGACGGGTGGCAGGGCAAAATCGGTGCTGACTGTCATTTTCAGTTCTCCGGTTCGTAGCGCAGCATGGTGATTCCCGCTTCGGGGTAATCGCAGAAAACGGGCTTAACCCGCATACCCACCTCGATGTCATCGTGGGCTACGTTGACGAGTTCGGTGGAAAACTTCGGGCCTTCATCCCACTGCACCACCGCGAGCACCAAGGTGCCTTCCTTCGCGAAGTGCGGGGCCACCGGCCGGGTGGAGACGGTATACGTGTACAGGGTTCCGGCTCCGGATATTTCCCGCCATTCCAGGTCGTCGGCGAGGGTGCCCGGGGCCAGGGGGCGGGGGTAGAAGATGTATTCGCCCAGTGAAGGCGAATACTGGATGCGGATGCGGTGCTCCGCCAGTGCATCCCAGAACGGCTTGGTCAGGGGTGTCGGGACCGGCATCGGACGCTGCAGATCCGGAAGAGTGTATGAGGTGCTCATGGGGTGTACTCCTAGTTGCCTTCGAGGATCAGTGCCGTTTGTTCGCTCATGATGCCGCCGTTGCCGGTCACGAAGGCCCGGTTGCAGTCGGTCACCTGCGCTTCACCGGCACGGCCCATGATCTGGCGCACGCCGTCGATCACGTGGTGCATGCCGCCGGCAATGCCCGCCTGCCCGAAGGAAAGCTGCCCGCCGGCGGTGTTCATCGGGAAGTCCCCGCGGAAGGTGAGATCGTGTTCGTTCACGAACTGCATGCCTTTGCCCTTTTCGGTGAAGCCGGCATCCTCCAGGCTCATCAGCACAGTGATGGAATAGCAGTCGTAGATGGAGACCATGTCCACCTCGTTGCGTCCGATGCCGGCCATGCCAAACGCCTGGTCGGCTGCGTGGATCATGGGTGAGTGCATCAGATCCCGTGCGTAGGTTGGTGTCTTGTAGGGCACCCGTTCTCCGAAGCCCTTGATCCACACCGGACGGTTCTTGGATTTGGCTGCGAGGTCCTTGTTTCCAATCACCACAGCGGCACCGCCCTGGCACGGCATCACGATTTCGAGCATGTGCAGCGGGTCCGCCACCATGGGTGATGCCAGCACGTCCTCAATGGTGATGGGCTGACCGTGGAAAACGGCGCCCGGGGTGGCGCAGGCGTTGGTGCGCTGGTCCACGGCAATTTTTGCCATGGCGCGCTCGTCGTAGCCGAATTCGTGGCCGTACCGCTTGGCAATTTGCCCGTAGGGACCGTTCTGCCCCAGGTTTCCGTACGGGATTTCAAATTCTGCCTGCGGCGACCCGTAGGCGTTGGATGAGGCACCGAAGTACATTTTGTCGGTCATCTCGAACGGCCGGCGGGCGTCGGCCGGTACGTCGTGGGTGCCCGGGAAGGTAACCAGTACGGCGTCGCACAGTCCCAGTTCCACGGCCGCTGCGGCCCGCCACACTCCGGCGGCGGAACCTGCTCCGCCGAGGTCCACGATCTCGGCGAAATTTGCGTTGATGCCGAGGTATTCCGTGATGGTGGAGGGAACAAACATGTCCGCTTCCCCGATCATCGGGGTGACGATGCCGTTGACGTCGGTGGCGTCCAGTCCGGCGTCATCCAGCGCCGCCTTGGAGAGCCGGGCCCACTGTTCCAGGTTGAAGGTCTTCTCACGCTTCAGCTTGCGTTCCGGCGGCAGCTCAAAATAGCCCAGGATTGCGGCTTCTCCACGAAGTCCCATACGTTTGTTCTCCTCATTGCTGGTATATGAAATGTGTGGTGCACAAAGGTCCGTGCAGATGCCGGATGTGCGACGCCGGCTGGTTGGGTAGGCGTGAACGGTCTAGCCGGATCTGGCCGGGGCGGGAATGCGCAGCGGCGAAATCCTGATGCCCAGTTCGGGATAAAAAGACCCCGCACCGAGCAATTCCAGAAGTCCGGGGGAATCCGGTCCGGCCCAGGGCTCGTCCGCTGCGGTGAAGCCCAGGGCTTTGAGGCCTGAGTCTCCGGCGCCGGGCACCGATTCCTGCAGGATGAGATCCGCGCCTTCCGGCCACCGGAAAATGCTGGCCGCTGGTTCTCCGTCGGGAACTTCCGGCAGCTGCTGCCTGCGGGCGCCGAGAACGTTGACGAGCACGTGTTCCGCACGCTGCAGGTCAGTTACCAGCCCAAAGACAACCGGCAGCCGGGCCGGAGAGGACGGGTCTTCCTCCCAGGGGCAGTCCGCAGTGAACTCGTTGGCAGCGGTGATGTCCTCCAGAGCTTCAGATGTCTGGACCATCTGCGTCAGGAACCCGAGCCCGGTGTCCTTGGGATGCAAAAAGGCTTCCTGCCACAGCGGATGCTCGGTGTTCACCAGAATCGGCTCGATTCCGGCCGCCTGTGCCCCTGCGATTGCTGCGGAGATGTCCTGCACCTTGAAGGTGATGTGGTGCGGTGCGGCGTTTCCTGCGTTTTCGGAGAGGAACCGTGCGATGAAGGATGTGGAGGAGCTGCCGGGTTCCAGCAGCTCCAGCCGCATGTCTTCGGCGAGGGCAACCTGGCACGGGTTGAACTCCGGCAGGGTGAAACCGCTGGCAAACCGCGCTCCGAGTTCCCGGTGCAGCATCGTTCCGGCCCGGCCCCAGGCCGGAACGGCAAAGGCAACATGGTCGAGTTCATGGGCGCTCATTCAGACACCCGGCCTGCTGCAGCGGTTAAAGTGCTCCCGCTTCGACCTGGTCGAGCCGCAGCCCGATCATTTTCACAAAGCGGACCAGGACCCGGTTGGCATCCTCCAACGTCTGGTTGCTGGCCAGCAGGCGCCCCACCATGTCCATGAGGATGGCCCACACCATGGCGGTAATGTCCGCAGCCTCGTCCGGTGACAGGGTGGAGAAATCGGCACGGAGAGGTTCCTCGAGCAACAGGACCAGCTGCTGCATCAGCTCGCGCACATCCGGGTCGGAGGAAGTCCGCAGCATCAGGATCGTCTGGTAGAAATTCGGCCTTTTCTGGAACGCGGCCAGCGCCTGCCGCAGCCGCTGGGCGACCCGCTCGGTGGTGCTGAGGCTGTCCGGCACGGCCTCGTCCGCTGCACCAAACGGAACGCTCCAGTCGTAAACGACGTTCGCATACAGGTGCTCCTTCGAGGAGAAGTACCGGTACAGCGTTCCGAGCGCCACATTCGCCTCGGACGCGACGTCGCGGATTTGGATTGATTCGTACTCGTTGGCGCGGAGCAGGTTTTTCGCAGCATCCAGGATCCGTTGCCGGCGCTCCACCTGATAGGCAGGAAGGTCCATTGTTTCGCGCGTTAGTTGCCGAACCATCACTCGCCTCCCGGCCGAATTCCCTCAGAAATTGCAACGTTATCACCGCCTCCCGGCGCCCTTGGATGTGGCTCACCGGCTACTGGTCCTTCCAGCGGATCAGCGCGTCCAGCGCCTCGATCTGGTTACCGGAAACCCGGAGCGGATTGATTTCGAGTTCCTCGAGTTCATCGCCGAGTCCCACGGCCACCTGGGAAATCTTAAAGATGGCCTCAGCCAGCTCGTCGAGGTCGGTGGCTTCTCCGCCACGGAAGCCGGTCAGGAGGTCAATGCCCTTCAGGGATTCGAGCATGCGGCGGATCTCGGCGGGCCCCACCGGCAGCAGGCGCACCGCCGAATCCTTGAGCAGCTCCACCATGACCCCGCCGAATCCGACGGCGAGCACGAGCCCCCAGCGCGGGTCACGGACAACGCCTACCAGCATTTCGGTGCCTGCAGGACGCATCGGAGATACCGCAACACCCTGGACCCGGGCAGCCGGTGCCAGTTCAGCCACGGAAGCACGGATGAACCGGTACGCCTCGGCCACCGCATCGGCATCCGAGAGCATCAGCCGGACACCGCCAACCTCGGTCTTATGTGCGATGTCCTCCGACGCAATCTTCAGTACCACCGGGTAGCCCAGGTCTTCGGCGGCGGCCACGGCTTCCTCAGCGGAGGAAGCAACCACTGCAGGCACGTACGGCACGCCAAGGCTGCGGAGGAATTCACCGCTCTGGACTTCCGTCCATGAATCCGCACCGGCCGGTTTGGCGATCGGTGCGGCGGCCGGCGGTTCGCCGTCGGCTGCGAGTTCAGCGGCACGCTGTCCCCACCAGGCGCTGCGGGCGGCCGCGGTAATGCCGCGGTCAAACGAATCGGAGGCATGCGGGAAGCCGTGTTCCGCGGCAAACGCGCGGCCAAACTCGGTCACCTCCGTGGGCAGGAAGCTCATCGCAATGACGGGTTTGGGGGAGGATGTCAACTGCCGGAGCATCTCATCCTGCGTGGCCCGGCTCATGTCCGCCACGGCTTGGTTGGCGGGCCAGGAGCCGTTGACCACTACGAAGTCATAATTCGGGTCATCGATAAAGCACTGGGCAGCCTTGGTGAGGATGGTCGGGTCAACTGACACATACCCGGTGGTGTCCATCGGGTTGTTGACGGTGGAGAAGGCGGGAAGCCCGGCATCGTGCAGTCCCTGCACCGTGTCGGGGTGCGGAGCGGGCAGGTCCAGCCCTGCGGCGTCGGCCTTGTCGGCCACAAGGGCGCACATGGCACCGGAGCCGGTGACAACGCCCATGCGGCGGCCGGGCAGGGCGCCGTAGGCCTCGATGAGGCCCGCGGTGGCCACGAGGTCCTCGATGCCTTCCACCCGGATGACTCCGTGCTGGCGGCAGGCTGCGTCAATGACGGTGTCGTCGCCCACCAGCGAACCGGTGTGGGCTGCTGCGACCCGGGCCGATGCTTCACTGCGTCCGGCCTTGAAAATGACAATCGGCTTGCCTGCGGCGCGGGCGCGGGCAGCCACGTCGAGGAACTGCGCCGGGTCGGAAATCTGTTCCAGGTAAGCGGCGATGACCTTGGTGTTCTCGTCGTCCACCAGCAGGCTCATGACATCGATGGCAGAGATCATCGCCTCGTTCCCCACGGTCACCGCCGTGGAGCAGCCGACGCCGCGCGAGGCCATGTAGGGAAGCAGATAGATGGCGAGCGCGCCGGATTGGGTGGCAATTCCCACGCCGCCGCTGATCATGGGCATCTGGGTCATATGGCTGAAGGCTGCAACCCTGGAATGCGTGTTGAGGAATCCCAGGTTGTTGGGTCCCAGGATCAGCTGGTCCGCCGCTCGCGCCCGCTCCACCAGACTGGCCTGCAGGGCAGCGCCCTCGGCTCCGGCCTCGCCCAGCCCTGCAGCCAGCATGATCAGGTTGCGGATGCCCTTGATCCGGGCTTCCTCCAGGATGGTCGCCAGGGAATCCGTTCCGGTCAGGACAATCGCCAGGTCCGGCGCCTCCGGCAGATCGGCAATCGTGGCAAATGATGCCTGGCCGTGGCAGTCCTCGCCCCGGCGGTTGACCAGGTAAAGCTTGCCCTCGAACCCGCCGGAGACCAGGTTGCTGTAGGTGAAGTGGGACCAGGCGGATCGGGTATTTGCTCCGATGATCACAATGGACTTGGGCTCCAGGAGTTCCCGCAGGCGGGCGGGATCCAGGGTGCGTGGGCTGTCGGTCTCGCTCGTCAACGTTGTCATGCGAAACGGTTCCTTCCGGTGGAGCTTGGTTGTGGGGTCACTGCGCTCGGGGGTGCGGCGGGTCCTGCTGTCCTGGATCAGCCGCGGGGAAGTCCAAGGATGCGTTCAGCAATGACATTGAGCTGGATTTCCACCGTTCCGCCGCCGATCAGCACCTGCGGAACGGAAAGCTGTCCGGTCACTGCGTCTCCGGGAGCCTGGGCAAAGAGCGCTCCGGGTCCGGCCAGCGCCAGGACGCGAGATGCGGCCTCGCGGGTTAGCCGGGCGTGGGCAACCTTGGCCAGCGAAGATCCGGCACCCGGTGCCATGCCGTTGACCTGGCGCAGGGTCTCCCGCAGGTTCAGGGCGCCGATGGCCGAGCTGAAGGCTGCGATCCTGCCGAGGGACGAGAGTGCGTCATGCTCGCGGCCGGCGTAGGTGCCCTGGGTGATCATGGACCGCAGTGCGTCCTCCGTACCCACCGAAACACCGGAGGAAATCTGGGTCCGCTCGTTCTGCAGCGTCATGGCCGTGATGCGCCAGCCCTGGCCGGGTTCCCCCAGCAGGTAGGCGTCGGGCACGAAGACCGAGTCCAGGAACACCTCATTGAATTCGGCGTCTCCGGTGGACTGCTTCAGGGGACGGACATCCACCCCTGCGGTTCGCATGTCGATGAGGAAGTAACTCAGTCCCTTGTGCTTAGGGACCTCGCTGTCCGTGCGGGCCAGGCAGATGCCCCAGTCCGCCTCATGGGCGCCGGACGTCCAAACCTTTTGTCCCCGCAGCTCCCATCCGCCGTCCACTTTGGCTGCCCGGGTGCTCAGCCCGGCGAGGTCGGACCCGGCACCGGGTTCGGAGAAGAGCTGGCACCAGATCAACTCGCCGCGCAGGGTAGGCAGCGCAAACTGTTCCTTGACCGCTTCACTGCCGTAGGCCAGCACGGTGGGCATGGCCCATTCGCCGATCACCGACGACGGCTGGGTCATCCCGCGGCGGGCATATTCCTGGGAGATGACCACCTGCTGGGCGGGAGTGGCGCCCAGCCCATAGGGGGCAGGCCAGTGCGGGGCGGCGAGTCCGTTTTCCGCGAGGAATGTCCGCTGCGATCCTCGCGAGTACCAGCGCCCGCCGTCGTGCTCATTGGACAGTGTCCGGGCATGATCGAGCAGTTCGCCGATGCGGGCGCGGAAGGCCGGATCCTCGTCGGGCAGTTCAATGTCAATGCGGCGGTCCTGCTCCAGGGCAACCCTGCCCAACGATGCGGAGGCGTCGTTCATGGCCGGCACCAGAGCGGCCAGCGTCATTGCCCGCCGCCAGTACAGATGGGCATCATGTTCCCAGGTGAAGCCGATTCCGCCGAAAATGGTCACTGCTTCGGTGACCGCTTCTGCCGACGGGGCGATCGCGGCCTGAACGGCTGCACCGGCAGCCAGTTTTTGCTGGTCCTCATCCTGGTCTAGGGACACGACGGCGGACCAGGCTGCCGCTGCGGCCAGTTCGGCGGTGATGAGCAGGTTGGCACACTTGTGCTTGACGGCCTGGAAGGAACCGATCGGCGAACCGAACTGTTCGCGCAGCTTGGCGTATTCAGCGGCAGCTTCCACAGCCCAGCGGCTCACGCCGGCTGCTTCCACGGCGAGCAGGCAGGTCTGCAGGGTTTCCACGCGGCTTGCCCCGAGGTTTTCCAGGATTGCTTCGGAGCCCACGGCCACCGAGGAGAGTTCGAGGATCCCGGCGTCGCGGGTCAGATCCGTGCAGGCCTGGACCCTGCGGCTGACGCCGGCGCTGCGGGCATCGACCAGGGCAAACCGGGTGGTTCCGCCGTCGTTGAAGCCAACCACCAAAAGATCGGCTGACTGGAGTGAGAGTACGTTGGCGGTTCCGTGCAGGAGCCAGCCGCCCTCAGCGGCGGAGGTGCCGGTGATCGCGGAAGAAAGAACCAGGGTGCCGCGGGCGCCTTCAGCGAAGGCGGCCAGGCCGCTGGCTGAGGCTTTGCAGTCACCGGCTGCCGCGACGGCCGCACTGGCGAGCACCGTTGAGAGGAAGGGGCCGGGCACCAGCCGGCGGGCAAATTCCTCTACCACGATGGCCGTGTCAGCCACCGTTCCGCCCTGTCCGCCGTGCTCTTCGCCGATATGCAGGGCGTGCAGTCCGTTGGCAACCAGGTCATCCCAAAACGGCGCGGGTTCCCCGTTCCCGTAAGAGTCCAGCTGCTCGCGGGTGACCCGTGTGTCGGCGAAGCGGCCCGCAAAGTCGGCTGCAACGGAGCAAAGGTCCGCATGCTCTTCGGTAAGGGCAAACGCCATGTGCTGACTCCAATGTCGTAGCGCACCGAGCTGCTTCACGGAGACGGCCGGTGCATGTTTCAGATCCTGAACTGAAACTGGACTCTAATTCACAAATGTGATGTAGGCAACACTTTGCTTGGTTGGGTTTTGCGGCCGGACCACTGATTTCCACTGAAAAGTCATCATGTAGCATTCGTCGCACCCCGGACGCTGACGTCCGGGACACGCGGACCCATAGGGGGAGCAGGCCATGACGCAGGAGCAGAGCACGCGAACGGGCACCACAAAGGACACAACGCCGCCGGGGAGCGAAGAGTGGGACAGGATCGTAGACGTCCTGGTGGTGGGCACCGGAGCGGCAGCCCTCACCGCCGCTGTCACCGCGGCGGAGGAGGGCCTGGATGTCCTGGTGGTGGAAAGCACCGATGTGTGGGGCGGCACCACTTCGATTTCGGGCGGGGGACTGTGGATGCCGAACAATCCGCTGATGGGCAGGGTCGGGGTTCCGGACAGTACGGAAAAGGCTCTCACCTACATGGAAACGGTAATCGACGATGTCGGCCCGGTGTCCTCCCGCGAACGCAAGCTGGCGTTCCTGAATGCCGTTCCCGACGTGGTCACCCTGCTGGGTACCCTGGGCGTGCAGTGGATGCGGTCCAAGGATTATCCCGACTACTACCCGGACAAACCCGGCGGCATGATCGGGCGTTCCCTGGAAGTCCGCCCGTTTGACACCAAACTGCTCGGTTCCTGGTTCAAGCAGTCCCGGGCCGCCAAATCCGGCATCCCGGTGCCGCTGATGACTGACGATGTCTGGGAGCTCTCCCGCGCCTGGTCCACGCCCGGCGGGTTCATCCGCGGTGCCCGTTTTGTTTTCCGGACCCTGGGCGGGCTGGCCCGCGGCAAACGGCTGTACGGTCTGGGCGGAGCGCTGTCCTGCTCCCTCATGCACATCGTGCGCCAGCAGCAGACACCGGTGTGGCTGTCCTCGCCGCTGACTGATCTGATCCAGGACGACGACGGCGCGGTGGTGGGCGCCGTTGTCACCCGCCGCGGGCGCAGCATCCGCATCCGGACACGGAAGGGCGTAATGCTGGGCGCCGGCGGATTTGCCCGCAACGCGCAATGGCGCAAAAAGTACCACGGGCTGGAGCAGGAGTATTCCTCGGCGCCGGAGGGGGACCGGGGCGACGTCATTGACCTGGTGGCCCAGCGCGGCGGAGCCCTGGCGCTCATGGACGACGCATGGTGGGGGCCGTCCACGGTGGGTCCGGGAGGCGGAGTCGCGTTTTCACTCGCCGAGCGTTCCATGCCGCACTCGCTGGTGGTGGATGCCTCGGGGCATCGGTACCTGAACGAGTCCGAGTCCTATGTCGACTTTGGGCACCACATGCTCGAACGCAATGAGACGGTGACGGCCAATCCGTCCTGGCTGGTGATGGAGGCGCGGCACCGGCGGCGCTATCTGTTCTCGGCCATCATGGTCGGGAAGAAAAAGTGGGCTGCCGAGGGGCTGCTGCTGGAGGCTGGCACGGTGGAAGAGCTGGCGGAGAAGATGGGCGTTCCGGCGGCGGGCCTGGCGGCCACGGTGCAACGGTTCAACGGATTTGCACGGACCGGCGTGGACGAGGATTTCGGCCGGGGCAACACCGCCTATGACAACTACTACGGTGATCCCGGGGTAAAACCGAACCCGAACCTGGGCGCCCTGGAAAAGGGCCCGTTCACCGCCGTCCGCCTCTATCCCGGGGACCTGGGCACCAAGGGCGGACTGGTCACGGATCCGGACGCACGGGTGCTCCGGGAAGATGGTTCGGTGATCCAGGGACTGTATGCGGCAGGAAACACCACGGCCTCGGTCATGGGCCGGACCTACCCCGGGGCGGGAGCCACCATTGCCCCGGCTGCGGTCTTCGGCTATCTGGCGGCACGGCACGCGGCCGGGCGGAAATCCGAACCGGTGGCTGATGAACGCGGCGAGCTGCAGGAGGTTTCTTCCCAGTAGCAAAAACCCTGTGTCCGGGCACCCGGCAAGCCAGCCATAAACTGGGGAGGTGACTGATTTCGCCGGTGTCCCGGATGCACCCCAGAGTTCCGACCTTCCCCTGATCCAGAGCCTTGCCGCGGATTTGGCGGCTGTCCGCTACACGGTGGATGGGGTGGCGGACTTCCTGGGGGAGTCTGCCGCCGCAGCCTTGGGCCGGGACCAGCTGGTACCGGCGGTCCTGCGCTGCCGTGAAGAGGCGGCCAAGGAAAACCCGGCTCCGGTTTCCGTCCTGATCCGGCTGTGGCTTGCCGGAGAAGAAGTGGAAGCGGCGCCGTTGGATGCCGCCCTGCCGCGGACCGGCACCCGCGGGCTTCTTGCTTTGGGGCTGGTCGAATCGGTGCCGGACGGAGGCCTTCGCGCCGCGGTTGACCTTCGCCCGTACGAAATCGACGATGACGCCGACGGCACCAACCTCTGGGTCGCCAGCGATTTGGGCGCTCACCAGCGGCCGGGCGTCCTCCGCCACGACCACGTGCTGGGCATCGGACAGGCCTCGCTGAGCCTCGCACAGCTGACGATCCGCCGCCCGGTTCAGCGTGCCCTGGACCTGGGCACCGGCTGCGGGATCCAGGCTTTCCACCTCCTCCGCCACGTCCGGCATGTGACGGCAACGGATATTTCGGAACGGGCGCTCGCGTTCACCCGCTTCAACCTGCTGCTGAACGCGGGCGCGCTGGATCTGAATCCCCAGCGCCTGGCGGACCGGGTGGAACTGCGGGCAGGCAGCCTGCTGGAACCGGTGGCCGGAGAACAGTTTGACCTGGTGGTGTCCAATCCGCCGTTTGTGATTACTCCCCGCCCCCGGAGTGAAGATCCCGAGGACCGCTTCACGTACCGCGACGGCGGTTTGGCCGGTGATGAAATCGTCGCCACGCTCGTGCGCAGCCTGCAGGGCGCCCTGGTTCCCGGCGGAACGGCGCAAATGCTGGGTAACTGGGAGATTCAGGACAGTGATCTTCCCTACAGTGAGTCTCCGGAAACGCAGGAAAGCGGGTCCCCGAACTGGTCGGAACGGATCGAGTCCTGGCTGCCGGCGGAAACCGATGCGTGGGTGATCCAGCGCGAAATCCTGGAGCCCGCCGAATACGCGGAAATGTGGCTGCGGGACGCCGCGGAGAACCGGAACCGCGCCGAATACCTGGCCTCCTACGCCGCCTACCTCGAGGACTTCGCCTCCCGAGGGGTGCTGGCCATCGGCTTCGGATCCATCTTCCTTCGCCGCCGCTTGGCCCCGGACGCTGTTCCGCTGCGGCGTTTCGAGGAGATCACGCACCCGCTGGAACAGCCCGTTGGGCCGCACCTGGGTGCCGCCGTCGAGCGCTTTGACTGGCTGGCGGCGCATCCCTCGCTGGCGGAGGCGTACTTGGAGGTGGCCGACGACGTGACCGAGGAACGCCACTCACGGCCGGGGGCGGAACATCCCGGCGTCATCCTGCTGCGCCAGGGAGCGGGACTGCGGCGTACGAATCTCATGAGCACGGAACTGACCGGCTTTGTCTCCGCCAGCGACGGAGAGCTGTCCGTGGGGCAGATCATTGGAGCGCTCGCGGTGCTGCTGGACCGCCCGGAACCGGAGTTTGCCGCCGGGCTGGAAGCCGAGGTCCGCAACCTGGTCCTGGACGGATTCCTGGTTCCCGCAGCCAATTGACGTCCGCAGAAGGACCTCCGGCTTTTCGGTAGGCTCGTCAATAAGTCCTATTCAATGCGGCTACCCTAGTGCTGGGGCATCCCGCATACTGTCTGAGGATGAATCGGGCCAGGCAGCAGAGCCCGGCCACAACAACCCATACTTTGAGAACCACCTTCGTACGTAGGAGAACAGTGCCAGTTAAGGCGACGGACAAGAAGACCGGCAAGAAGAAGCTTGTAATTGTCGAGTCTCCGGCCAAGGGCAAAACCATCGCCGGGTACCTCGGCGAGGGTTTCGAGGTGACGGCGTCCATGGGACATATCCGTGACCTTCCGCAGCCCTCCGACCTGCCTGCCGAGTTGAAGAAGACAGCCGTCGGCAAGTTTGCCGTGGACCTGGATAAAGACTTCGAGCCCTACTACGTGGTCTCCGCGGACAAGAAGAAGAAGGTTGCCGAGCTCAAGGCTGCCCTCAAGGACGCCGACGAACTCTACCTCGCAACTGACGGTGACCGTGAAGGCGAAGCCATTGCCTGGCACCTGCTCCAGGTGCTCAAGCCCAAGGTCCCGGTACACCGCCTGACCTTCCCCGAAATCACCAAGGAAGCCATCCAGCGTGCGCTGCTGGAAATGCGCGACGTCGACGTTGCCATGGTGGACGCGCAGGAAACCCGCCGCATCCTGGACCGCCTCTACGGCTACGAGATTTCCCCGGTGCTGTGGCGCAAGGTGGCCCGCGGCCTGTCCGCCGGCCGCGTGCAGTCCGTCGCCACCCGCCTGGTGGTGGAGCGCGAACGTGAGCGCATGGCCTTCCGCCCGGCGTCCTACTGGGACCTGCTGGGCACCTTTGCCACCGGCGCTGGCGAATCCTTCAAGGCCAAGCTGGTGTCCGTGGACGGTGCCCGCGTGGCCACCGGCAAGGACTTCAGCGACCTGGGCGAGCTCAAGGCCAAGTCCGTGGCCCACCTGGACGAAGCGGCAGCCACCTCGCTGGCAGCGAACCTGGAATCGTCGTCGTTCACGGTCCGCTCCGTGGACACCAAGCCGTACACCCGCCGTCCGGCCGCTCCGTTCACCACCTCCACCCTGCAGCAGGAGGCCGGCCGCAAGCTGCGCTACTCCTCCAAGGTGACCATGCAGGTGGCCCAGCGGCTGTATGAAAACGGCTACATCACCTATATGCGTACCGATTCGCCGGCGCTGTCGGACCAGGCCATCAACGCCGCCCGCCGCCAGGCCTCCGAACTGTACGGCCCCGAATACGTGCCCGAAGCGCGCCGCGTGTACAAGGGCAAGTCCAAGAACGCGCAGGAAGCCCACGAGGCCATCCGCCCCGCCGGTGACTCCTTCCGCACGCCGGCGCAGGTCGCCTCATCACTGCGCGGCGACGAGTTCAAGCTGTACGAACTGATCTGGAAGCGCACCGTCGCATCGCAGATGGCCGATGCCAAGGGCTCCACGGCGTCCGTCCGCCTCGGCGCTGTGGCCTCCGACGGCCGGGACGCCGAGTTCTCCGCCTCCGGTACTGTCATCACCTTCCGCGGCTTCATGGCCGCCTATGAGGAGGGCCGCGATGCGGCACGTGACGACGACGCCGAAGGCACCGAGGGCGCACGCCTGCCGGTCCTGAAGGCAGACGATGCGCTGACCGCAGCCGAGCTGAACGCCGTCGGGCACGAAACATCCCCGCCGCCGCGCTACACGGAAGCGTCGCTGGTGAAGGTGCTCGAAGAGCTCGGCATCGGCCGTCCGTCCACCTACGCGGCCACCATCTCCACCATCATGGACCGCGGCTACGTCACCAACCGCGGCCAGGCCCTGGTGCCGAGTTGGATCGCGTTCTCCGTGGTGCGGCTGCTCGAAGAGCACTTCACCGACTACGTGGACTATGACTTCACGGCCGAGCTGGAAGAGGACCTGGACCGCATTGCCCGCGGCGAAGCCGGCCGCGTGGAGTGGCTGAACCAGTTCTACTACGGCGACCGCGTGGACACCGGACTGCACACCATCGTGAACGACCTCGGCGAAATCGACGCCAAGGCCATCAACTCGATCGAAATCGCCCCGGGCATCACCCTGCGCGTGGGTAAGTTCGGCCCGTACCTGGAGCGCCCGCTGCCCGCGGACGCACCCGAAGGCACCGAGCCGGAGCGCGCCAACGTCCCGGAGGACCTGGCCCCGGATGAGCTGACCGCCGAGAAGGCGATCGAGCTGATGGAAACGGCCGGACCGGAAGAGCGCGTCCTGGGCGAGGATCCGGAAACCGGACGCACCATCGTGGCCCGGAACGGCCGCTACGGCCCGTACGTCATTGAGCTGATCCCCGAGGTCACTGCCGAGGAACTGGCGAACCAGCCGGTGGAGTATTACAAGAACGGCAAGCCCAAGCCGCCGAAGAAGCCCGTAAAGCAGAAGCCGCGCACCGGATCGCTGTTCAAGTCCATGAGCGTGGACACCGTCACGCTCGAGGAAGCGCTCAAGCTGATGAAGCTCCCGCGCGTGCTGGGCACCGACGCCGAGGGCAACGAGATCACCGTGCAGAACGGACGCTTCGGCCCGTACCTGAAAAAGGGCACCGACTCCCGCTCCATCGGTTCGGAAGAGGAAATCTTCACCATCACGCTGGAACAGGCGCTGGAAATCTATTCCCAGCCCAAGCAGCGCGGCGGGCGTCAGGCAGCGGCTCCGCTGGCCGAGTTCGGCACCGACCCGGTCTCCGAGAAGCCGATTGTGGTCAAGGACGGCCGCTTTGGTCCGTACATCACCGACGGCATCACCAACATCACGGTCCCGCGGTCCACGGCGATTGAAGAGCTGACCCGCGAGCAGGCCATTGACCTGCTGGCGGAGAAGCGCGAAAAGGGTCCGGCGAAGAAGCCCGCCGCCCGCAAGCCGGCAGCCCGCAAGCGCGCACCCGCGAAGAAGTAGCCCGCGAAGAGCGCAGCCGCCGTACGGCGGCTGCGTTTCAGAGCGGATGTGTTTTGAGCGGATAATGGGGTTATGCGATTAGGCGTGCTCGACATTGGCTCCAACACCGTCCACCTCCTCTTGGTGGACGCGCACCCGGGTGCGCGGCCGTTGCCGTTTGCCTCCCACAAGCGTCCGCTGTCGCTGATAGCGCACCTGGACGACGACGGCGCCATCACCGAGGCGGGGCAGCGCGAGCTGATCAATTTCGTCGCCGAAGCCGGGGACTTTGCCCGCCGGCACCGTGCCCAGGACCTCCTGGCATTCTGTACCTCGGCCATTCGCGAGGCGGCCAACGGTGCGGCCGTGCTGGCCCGGGTCGAGGCCGAAAGCGGTGTCCACCTGCGTGAACTCAGCGGTCCCGAGGAGGCGTCCCTAACGTTCCTGGCTGTCCGCCGGTGGTACGGGTGGGGCGCCGGAACGCTGCTGGACCTGGACATTGGCGGCGGGTCCTTTGAAATGGCGCAGGGGGCCGATGAGCTGCCCGAAACGGCGCTGTCGCTTCCCCTGGGCGCCGGCCGGCTGACCCGGGACTGGCTGACGGGGGATCCGCCCACGGCCAAAAGCATCAAGAAGCTGCGCAAGTACATCCGCGGTGAGGTCCGTGAGGCTGCCGCGGAATTTGAACGGCATGGCCGGCCTGACCTCGCCGTGGGCACGTCCAAGACCTTTCGGTCACTGGCCCGGATTGCCGGTGCCGCGCCTTCCGCGGACGGCCCCTATGTCCGTCGGCGCCTGCAGCGCACAGACTTGGGACTGTGGACCAAACGGCTGGAGACCATGAGCATTGACGACCGCAGCAACCTCGGCGGAGTGTCTCCGATCCGTGCCGCCCAGGTGCTGGCCGGCGCTATGACCGCCCACGCCGCGATGGAGGCCTTCGACCTGCCGGTGCTGGAGATTTGCCCGTGGGCCCTGCGCGAGGGACTGATCCTGCAGCGTTTTGACACTCTCCGCTTTGAATCCGACGGGCCGCTGCCCGACACTCCGCGAACTGAGAGCATCCCTCAAGTCATGGAGTCCGGCGCCGGAGCCGGACGCAGCCTTATCTACGGAAAGTCCAACTGAATGCCTTCTTCACCCCACACTCCACCGGCGGAGGAAAGCGGCGCCAAAGTCATTCCGGTGGCCCTCTCCAGCGCTTCCGTCTATCCGCTGTCCGTGCATGACACCTTCGCCGTTGCCCATGACCTGGGCTATGACGGGGTGGAAATCATGGTTACGGGAAACAGCGACAGCCAGAACCCGCAAATCCTAAACGGACTCAGCGAGCGTTATTCGCAGCCCATCCTGGCTATTCATGCGCCCACACTGCTGCTCACCCAGCAGGTGTGGGGCAAGGCCTGGACCAAGATTGAACTCTCCGCCGCCATGGCCGCCGAAGTGGGAGCCACCACGGTGGTGGCTCATCCACCGTTCCGCTGGCAGTCCGGTTATGCCGAGAACTTCGCCGAAGGCGTGCGGCACATTGCCGAGCAGTACGGCGTCACCATCGCGGTGGAAAACATGTATCCGTGGCGGGTCCGCGGGCGCGAGGCCAAGGCCTACCTGCCGCACTGGAATCCCATTCCGGAACCGTATGAGCACGTCACCTGGGACTTCTCCCACGCGGCCATCGCCGGCATGGACTCCTATGAGGAACTGCGAAAGCTCGGGCCCCGGCTGCACCATGTGCACCTCACCGACGGCACACCCAACGGCCGCGACGAGCACATGCTTCCCGGAGAAGGTACACAGCGCTGCGCCGAAGCCCTGCAGTACCTCAGCGAAACCGGCTTTGACGGCGTCGTGGCCATTGAAGTGAGCACCCGGAAGGCCAAGGGGGCGGGGGAGCGGGAGGACCAGCTGAAGCAGACGCTGGACTTCGCGCGGATGAACCTGGGGCAGATTTCGGAATAGCCTGCTTCTTATGAGCCGCTTGTCACGGAACATGGCAGCGCGCAGCGCCGTGACAGAATCGAAAACATGGATACCGGAGAAACCCACCTGACCTTTCTGGGCTGCGGCTCAATGAATGAAGCCATCCTGAGCGGAATCCTCGCCGGCGGGCTGCCGGCTGCGCAGGTGACGGCCACCGTGCGCCGTCCCGAACGGGCGGCCGAGCTGCGCGAACGCCACGGGATCACCGTGCTCGCCGGCAATGACGACGCCGAGGCCAACCGCACCGCCGTGGCCGGCGCCGACGTCGTCATCATCGGGGTCAAGCCCGTGGGCGTCGCAGCACTGCTGGAGGAGATTTCCCCCGCTCTGCCCGGCGGCGCCGTTGTCATCAGCGTGGCTGCCGCCGTGTCGCTGGAGATGCTGGAGGCGGGCCTTCCCGCCGGACAGCCCGTCATCAGGTCCATGCCCAACACACCCTCCAAGGTGGGTCGCGGCGTGGTGTCGATCTCGGCCGGAACCAGTGCCACCGAGGCAACAATGGCGCTGGCCGCCGAGCTGCTGTCGGCCACCGGCCGCGTGGTGCAGGTTCCTGAGGACCAAGTGGACGCTGTGTCGGCGGTCAGCGGATCGGGCCCCGCTTATGCCTTTTACCTGGCCGAGGCCATGGCCCGCGCCGGCGTAGAGCTGGGCCTGGACCCTGAGCTTTCAACAGTCCTGGCGCGGGACACCGTTGCCGGCGCCGGATACATGCTCGCCGAGCCCGGCGCCGACGCAACCGCCCTGCGCCGCGGCGTGACCAGCCCCAACGGCACCACCGAAGCAGCCATCCGGACCTTCGACGAGCAGGACCTGCCCGGCGTCATCGCCCGGGGAGCGCGGGCCGCAGCGGAACGGGCAGCCGAAATCACGGCGGAGCTTTCAGCCAAGAAGTAGCACTTCGGGCAGGGGTTGCCTCAGCGTCCCGGGCGGACCTCCCCGGTGTGCGGATTGATGCCTCGGCACCGCACAGAGCTACGGCCGGGCCGCGAACCGTTCGAGCAGGTCCACGTGGCCGGAGACGATGAGCATGTCGCGGGAGGAAACCCTGGTGTCCGCGCGGGCATAGGTGAAGTCCTCGCCCGGGGACTTCACCCCCACCACCGTGACCCCGTATTTGGAACGCACGTTGGACTCTCCGAGGGTGAAGCCCTGGGTCTCGCGCGGCGGGTACATCTTCACGATGGCGAAGTCGTCGTCGAACTCGATGAAGTCCAGCATCCGCCCGCCCACCAGGTGAGCGGCGCGCCGGCCGGCGTCGGCCTCCGGATAAATGACGTGGTTGGCGCCGATCCGGGTGAGGATCTTGCCGTGCGCGGAGGTGATGGCCTTGACCCAGAGATGCTCGATACCCAGGTCCACCAGGTTAACGGTAATCAGCACGCTGGATTCGATGGAGGTGCCCACGCCCACGACGGCGGAGGAGAAATCCTGCGCGCCCAGCTGCTTGAGGGCGTCGATGTTGGTGGCATCGGCCTGGACCACATGGGTGAGAATGCCCGAGGCCTTCTGGACCAGGGTGGGATCCCGCTCGATGGCCAGAACCTCGCGGCCCTGCTTGACCAGCTGTTCGGCGGTGGCGGAGCCAAAGCGTCCCAGTCCAATCACCAGAACCGGAGCATTGTGAGCTGGTCTGTCAGCCAATGATCGGCCTTTCTTCGGGGTAGTGGTAGAGGGTGCTGCGCTGCCGGATTGCCAGTGCTGCGGCCAAAGTGATCGTACCCACCCGGCCGGCGAACATGAGGGCGGACAGCAGGTACTTCCCTTCCGGCGGCAGCACTTCGCTCAGTCCAATACTCAGCCCGCAGGTGGCAAAGGCGGAAATTACCTCGAAGAGCACCGGCTGCAGTGTCTCCTCCGTAATGGCCAGCAGCGCAACAGTGGAAACGGCCACCATGGTGGCGCCGAGGATAACCACCGAGATGGCCACCCGCATGGCGCTGTAGGCAATGGTGCGGCCGAACGCCCGGACATCAGAATCACCCCGGGCCTCCGCCACGATGGCGAGGAAGATGACGGCCAACGTGGTGACCTTGATGCCGCCGGCCGTGGACGCCGACCCGCCGCCGGCAAACATCAGCATGTCAGTGATCAGCAGCGTACTGGAATCCAGATCGGACATGTTCACCAGGCTGAAGCCGCCGGAGCGGGTCATGACGGATGCAAAGACCGAATGCAGAATCCGGTCCGCCACGTTCATGTCGCCGATGGTGCGTGTGTTGAACCACTCGAAGGCCCCCCACAGAATGCTGCCGCCCACGAGCAGGATGCCGGTGACCAGCAGGGTGAGCTTGGTGTGCAAGTTCCATTGACGAAGGTGCAGCTTGCTTTGCAGCAGGACCATGATGACCGGGAAGCCGAGGCTGCCGAGGAAAACCCCGACCATCAGGGGAATCAGGATCCAGAGGTCCTCGTCATAGGGCACCAGGCCGTCCGAATGCGGAGTGAAGCCCGCGTTGTTGAAGGCGGACACCGAATAAAACACCGCATGCCAGATGGCCTGGCCCGCGGATTCACCCAGGATCATGAACCGCGGCGCCAGAATCACAGCCAGGATCAGCTCGATCGCCACGGTGGTGCTGACGACGATGCGGAGCAGGGAACCAACTTCACCCAGCCGGCCGGTGTTCATGCCTTCCTGTGCAATCAGCTTTCCGCGCACTCCGAGCCGCCGGTTAACGGCCAGAGCCAGCAGGGAGGCCATGGTCAGGATGCCCAAACCACCCACTTGGATGGCGATCAGGATCAGGACCTGCCCAAAACCGGACCAGTGCGTGGCGGTGGAAACCACGGTGAGTCCGGTGACGCAGACGGCGGATACTGCAGTGAAGAGCGCATCATGCAGGGGAGTGACCTGACCGGTGCTCGAGGAAGCCGGCAGGGACAGAAGCCCGGTGAACACCAGGATGACCAGGGCGAAGACGATCAGGGCCAGCCGGGCCGGGGAGCCGGCGGCGACTGCATCCACAAAGTCACGCAGGCCGGAGAACACCTTGGAGGGCTGCAGTTGCCGAAGCTGCCGCAGGCGTTCCCGGGGCTCCCGGTGCTGCCGGATGGTTGCCATATTCGTGCTTGTTTCCTTGGTGACAGGTGATTACGGGTTGGGCGCGCGGTGCTCAACAGTAGTACACCACCGATGCGGTGCCGAAGCAGCGGACCGGGATGCTCCCGCTGCGTACAAACTCCAAGTATCGCGCACATCGCGTAGCCTGTTCAGCATGATCAACCGCGGACTGAGTCTTCCGGTCATGCCAACCCGCATCATCTGGCACGAGTCCATGCTGGCCTACAACTTCGGTGCGGGCCATCCCATGAGTCCGCTGCGTCTGGACCTCACCGCCAGGCTTGCCCGCGAGCTGGGAATCTTCGACCTGCCGGGCGTGTCCGTGGGGGAGCCGTTCGTTGCCAGCGACGCTGAGCTGGGCACCGTCCACGGCAGTGATTACATTGCCGGCGTCCGTGCCGTCAGCGCAGACCCCACGGCGACCAGCGAGAAGTTTGGGCTGGGAACCGAGGACAACCCCGCTTTTGCCGGCATCCACGAGGCCAGCGCCCGGCTGGCGGGCGGCTCCCTGGCAGCTGCGGACGCCATCCTGTCCGGAGAGGTGCTGCATGCGGTGAATTTTGGCGGCGGCATGCATCATGCCGCGGCCAGCCGCGCCTCCGGCTTCTGCATTTACAACGACGCCGCGGCCGCCATCGCCCGCCTGCTGGACAACGGTGTCAGCAAGGTCCTGTACATCGACGTCGACGCCCACCACGGAGACGGAACCCAGAGCATCTTCTGGAATGACCCGCGCGTCATGACCATTTCCCTGCACGAGACGGGCCTGACGCTGTTCCCCGGCACGGGCTTCGCCAACGAGACGGGCGGCCCCGGAGCAGAAGGAACCGCGGTCAATGTGGCGCTGCCGGCCCGGACGTCCGATGCCGGGTGGCTGCGGGCCTTCCACGCCGTGGTTCCGCAGCTCGCGGCCGCCTTTGAACCGGAAGTGATCGTCAGCCAGCACGGTTGCGACAGCCACCTCCATGATCCGCTGACCAACCTCCGCCTCAGCGTCGAAACCCAGCGGCAGGCGGCCCTCACCATTGCGGACCTCGCCAACACCATCTGCGGAGGCAGATGGATCGCCACGGGCGGGGGCGGCTACAACGTGGTGTCCGTGGTTCCGCGTTCCTGGAGCCTGCTGATGTCCGTGGCGGCCAACGGCAGGATCCGCAGCAACACTCCCGTTCCGGAACCGTGGCGTAAGTATGTGAAGGAGCACTACGGAGAAGACTCCCCGCCGATGATGGGTGACGGCGTGGAACTCTGGTGGCGGTCCTGGGAAGTTGGTTATGACCCCAATGACGAGATTGACCGCACGGTGATGGCTACCCGCAAAGAGGTTTTTCCGCTGCACGGACTCGATCCCTGGTTTGATTAGCAGCGCGCGGCCGGGACGGGGCGGGAACCTGCCCGAGTCGGCCAAAACCGGGCTTTCCCCGGGGAACGGATAAAGTGGGTGTCATGGTCATCGATGATGTTTTTGCGGTCATTGCGGAAGGCACCCGCCGTGAACTGCTGGGAGCGCTGCGCAGCGGAGACAAATCCGTGGGCACACTCGTGGAGGAGCTGGAAGTCAGCCAGCCCACTGTGTCGAAGCACCTGAAGGTTCTCCGTGAGGCTGGGCTGGTCAGCATGCGGGCCGAGGGGCAAAAGCGCTACTACTCGCTGCAGACAGCTCCGCTGGAGGAGATTGTGCTGTGGCTGCGCGCGTTTGACCTGCCCTCGTTCTCGGCGGCATCCGCGGCAGACTCCCGGCTCGCGTCCGTAACCGCGGGATCGGCAGTTGCGCCCTCACGTCAGGGAAGGCCGCTGTTCACCGGCCGGTCAGGGGCGCCGGATCCCCGTTCCGCAGCGGCGGTCTCAGCGGCCGCACTGGAGCCCGGAAGCGCAGAGGCATCACCTGCCGGCGTGGATCCGGCCCTCGCGCCCCATCTGGGCCGCACTGTGGGCAGGGCTGCTGAACGCGCCGCAGACCTGCTGGGGCAGTTCCCGAAGTTCCGGCGTCGCCGCTCCTAGCCCTTCTTTCGCCGTCACACATCGCAGGCACGGCGCGCAAACGCTAGCGTAGAAGAGGAAATACGCTAAGGAGCATCACACCATGGACCCAACACTCATCAGCGTCCGGGATGAAGTCTTTCGCCGCAATCCGGGCGAAACTGAATTTCATCAGGCGGTAGTCGAAGTTTTCGACAGTTTGGAGCCGGTGCTCCGGAAGCATCCCGAGTTCCGCGACGCCGCCATCCTGGAACGCATCTGTGAACCGGAACGCCAGATCATTTTCCGTGTTCCCTGGGTCGATGACAAAGGCCAGGTGCAAATCAACCGCGGTTTCCGCGTGGAGTTCAACTCGGCGCTCGGCCCGTTCAAGGGGGGCCTGCGGTTCCATCCCTCGGTCTACCTGGGCATCGTGAAGTTCCTCGGTTTCGAGCAGATTTTCAAGAATGCCCTGACCGGGATGCCCATCGGCGGCGGCAAAGGCGGATCCGATTTTGACCCGCGCGGCAAAACGGACGCCGAAGTCATGCGCTTCTGCCAGTCCTTCATGACTGAGCTCTACCGCCACATTGGCGAGTACACGGACGTCCCTGCGGGGGACATCGGTGTGGGTGGACGCGAAATCGGTTACCTGTTTGGCCAGTACAAGCGGATCACGAACCGATACGAGTCCGGCGTGCTGACCGGCAAAGGCACCAGTTGGGGCGGTTCGCTGGTGCGGCCCGAGGCCACCGGCTTCGGCGTGGTGCTGTTTGTCGAGGAAATGCTCAAGACCCGCAGCCTGAGCCTGGACGGCCAGCGCGTCATTGTCTCCGGCTCCGGAAACGTGGCCATCAACGCCATCGCCAAAGCACAGTCCCTCGGCGCAAACGTCATTGCATGTTCCGATTCCCAGGGTTACGTAGTGGATGAATCGGGCATTGATGTACCCCTGCTGCGCGAAGTGAAAGAGGTGGAGCGCGGCCGGATGACCGACTACGCCAAGCGCCGGGGCAGCTCAGCAACCTATGTTCCCGGTGGCTCCATCTGGGACGCCGGCGCCACAGTGGCCCTGCCCTGTGCCACGCAGAACGAGTTGAACGCCGACGATGCCCGGACGCTGGTGAAATCCGGAGTCCTGGCGGTGGCAGAGGGTGCCAACATGCCCTGCACGCCCGAGGCCATTGAAATCTTCCAGGAAGCCGGCGTGCTGTTTGGCCCCGGCAAGGCTGCCAACGCCGGCGGCGTAGCCACCTCCGCGCTGGAAATGCAGCAGAACGCCAGCCGTGATTCATGGTCCTTCGAGCACACCGAACGCCGTCTGACCGAGATCATGGTCAACATTCACGACAACTGTGCGCAGACGGCGGAAAAGTACGGCTCACCCGGAAACTATGTGGTGGGGGCGAACATCAACGGTTTTGTCCGGGTGGCCGATGCCATGCTCGCCCAGGGTGTGATCTAAGCCCGGAGGCTCCGGCCGAAAGGATGGTTTGGAGGCCTAAGATGGCCCGCCAACTTCACTGGGGTGACGTGAGACACTAGAGTGGAAGACCGGGCAGCATTCCCTTGGCAGGCATCCGCGTCTGAGGACTCACCTGCCGTGCAGCTTGGTGGCTGCACATCAGCAAAGGAACAAAAGGCATATGGCAGACGAGGGCAATTTCTCGGACGTTCGGTTTCTGACCGTGTCAGAAGTCGCGGACGTCATGCGTGTGTCCAAGATGACCGTGTACCGGCTGGTGCACTCCGGCGAGCTGCCGGCCGTCCGTTTTGGGCGCTCCTACCGGGTGCCTGAATCCGCGGTGCAGCAGGTGCTTAAAAACGCCGTCTCCGACCGCCGAACAGACACCGCGTAGCGCTGTCACTGGATACCGCGGCGAGGCGGTACCCTGTTAAAGAACGTTTTACACCGTGGCAATTAACTGCCGGTGTCGACGCGCGGGTGCCAACGGTGCCGAAGCGTTGGAGCCGGCGTCTGACTATTTCAAGTTTGTGAGGACTCTGTGGGTTCAGTAATTAAGAAGCGCCGCAAGCGTATGGCAAAGAAGAAGCATCGTAAGCTGCTTCGCAAGACCCGCCACCAGCGTCGTAACAAGAAGTAACCAGGATCTTTCCTGGACAAACCCGCCGCCCCTTGGGCCGGCGGGTTTGTCATTTAACCAAAAAAGCCCCGGGTGTGGCCGGAAGACTAGCGGGAGCGGACCCAGGAAAAACCGCGCCACAGGCCGTAAGCGCCGCCCGCCACCGTGGCACCTTTTAGCCCCAGGGTTGCGGCGCGCCGGCCGGACCGGAAGTCATAGATGGGCCAGTTGCGGTCCCGGGCATGGCGGCGCAGCCGGGCATCGGGGTTGATGGCCACGGGGTGGCCCACGATGCTCAGCAGGGGGACGTCGTTATAGGAATCGCTGTACGCCCAGCAATGCTGCAGATCGAGGTTTTCCTTTTCCGCGAGCACCCGCACGCCTTCGGCTTTGGCGGGGCCGTGGAGGAACTCGCCCACCAGGCGTCCGGTGTAGAGGCCGCCGTCGATTTCACTGACCGTTCCCAGCGCCCCGGTCAGGTGCAGCCGGTCAGCAATCACGGAGGCCACCTCCACGGGGGTCCCGGTGACGAGCCAGACCGGCCGGCCGGATTTCATATGCTGCTCGGTGAGAGCACGGGTTCCCGGCCAAATCTTGGATTCGATCATCTCGTCATAGACTTCTTCGCCCAGAATGCGGATGTCCGAGGCTGCCAGCCCGGTGGCCAGCGTCAGGGCGGCGTCGCGCACTGAGTGAACATCCTTGAGATTCTCGCCCTGCAGCATAAACCGCAGCTGTTTGCGGGCAAAGCCGAACGCTTCGCGAAGCGTGAACACCCGGCGCTGGTACATCTTGCGCCCCACATGGAAAAGGCTTGCTCCGCGCATCAGAGTGTTGTCGACGTCGAAGAAGGCAGCCTCGCCAGGTTTGACCGCCGCTGCCATGGGCTCGACGGCTCGTACTGCGGTGGTTCTGGGCATACCCCGAGTCTACGCAAAAAGTTGGTCCTAACGGCCCGTGACTAAAAGCGGCAGGAGAAATAGACGGAGCGGCTAATTTAGAGGTATGACTTCTTCACCGGCTGCTCCGGACCTGCTCCTGCTTACCCGCCCGGGGTGCCATTTGTGTGCCGATGCGCGCAAGGTGCTGGAACGAATCAGCAGGGATTTGTCCATTGAGTGGCGCGAACAGTCCATTGAAGGCGATGCGGATCTGACGTCCCGGTTCGGCGAAGAGATTCCCGTGCTGATGATCGACGGCGTGCAGCGGGACTTCTGGCAGCTGGACGAGGCGAGGATCCGCCGGCTCCTGGAAGAGGGATGGCCCGGGCTTCGTCCGGACTCCCGCCGGGCATAGAGTGGAAATCCACCGACGGATAGAGACTTTGTGAGCAATTCTGAGGAACCCGCACCGGCAGGAGCAGTTGTCCACCGGCACATTCCGCCTGCCTCCCTGGCCCGGCTCACCATTTACCTGCGGGCGCTGGGCGCGCTGCTGGCGGAGGGTGTGGAGCGCGTCTCGTCCGACGAACTGGCGGCAGCGGCGGGAGTCAACTCTCCGAAACTGCGCAAAGACCTGTCCTACCTGGGCTCCTACGGAACCCGCGGCGTGGGATATGAGGTCTCCTACCTGAGCGACCAGATCTCAGCTGCGCTGGGGCTGACGCGCAATTGGCGGGTTGCCATCATAGGCGCCGGAAACCTCGGCAAGGCGCTGGCAGGATATCCGGGGTTCGGATCGCGCGGCTTCGAAGTGGTGGCCCTGTTTGACGCCGATCAAATGGTCGTAGGACAGGAAGTTGGCTGGCTGCGGGTGAGCCCCGTCAAGGATTTGGAAGCCGTGGTTCACCGTACGCGGGCCAACATGGCGGTGCTGGCTGTTCCCGCCGAGGTGGCCCAGGAATTGTGTGACAGCGTTATCGCAAGCGGCATTACCAGCATCCTGAGCTTCGCGCCCGTGGTGCTCCAGGTTCCGGATCACGTTCAGCTGCGCAAGGTGGACATGGCCACCGAACTTCAGATTCTGGCCTACCACGCCCAGCGGGCTCAGGCCTCGGATATAGCGGCGCAGGCGCGGGCCCGGCTCGCCACGTAGTAGTGGAGCCGCCGTCGCGGTTCCGGGTCAGGACTCGCCGAGATACTGGCTCCGCCTGGGCCGGAAGTACCTGGCGCAGTCCCGCCGGTACAGCAGTGCCAGGCCCAGGGCGGCCACCAGCAGCGCAACCGTTTGGGGAACCACCGCGTTCAGGACGGCCCAGACCAGTGCCGAGGCGACCAGGACCGAGCCTCCGATGCGAGCCCAGTTCCGTCCTTCCCGAATCATGGAGGCGAACAGCAGGTAGAGGCCGAAGACCACAAGCGTGGCAGCCAAGGTCACGAATTGCAGAACCGCTGCGTATTCGCCGGTGTCAACGCCCAGCTCTCCCAATTGGACGACGAGAGGCGGCATCTCGGTGACGGGCGCCCGGCTGGCCTGCACGCCGCTGATGAGGCTGATGCAGCCGGCCAGCATAATCAGGGCATAGGCCACCCGGACGGCACGCGGCCGCGGGCCCTTCCATTCGCTGTAGGGAATACGGGCAGGCAAAGCAGGAGCGGGGACCGCAGAGGGCATATCGGGAACCACCACGCCGGCCACCTCTCTGTGCCTGGGTGCCGGTGGCGCCGGATGTTTTTCCGTGGGCCGGGCAGCGGACACCGGCTCGCCGCCGGGTTCCCTGGGGCCGGATCGCGCTGTTCGGATGCGTGCAGTGACCAATGTTCGCACCTTGGTGCCCAGGGCGGAAACACGGGTTTTTTGTGGATCGGGGGAAGCAGGAAGGGAACTCATCGCGGGTGCCGCCTTCGTCCAAAGGGATACGCTCTCCGCGCCTGGATGGGCTGCCCATCCCAGCGGGAGATCAAACGCTACGCCGCTTCCCTGCTGTTGTGACCACTGCAGGCCCGCTCCGGGAGGCCCGGGCACCAAAAAAGCCGGTCCGTGGAAACGGTCCGGCTTTTTTGGTGCGTGCCGCCTCAGCAGCGGCTGCCTTGGAGGTCCGTCAGTAGGGTCCGAAACGCGGCTGACTGCGGAAATATGGCTGGGACTCAGGGCGGTACAGCAAGAAAACGCCGGCGATTCCGGCCAATGTGCCCAGCATGTTCAGCAGGTTCAGCGGCGAGGAGAAGGCCATTCCGGCCACCAGGGAAAGCAGCAGCCCGACGGCGGATATCGCCGCGAACACCGTGGCAACAATCCGTGCCCAGTTCTTGCCCTTGCGGATCAGGACGGCAAGCAGGACATAGATCAGCAGAGCGATCGCCGCCATCACCACACCGACCGTCACGAACGAACTTCGCATCAGCTCCGCGGTGACACCGGCGTCCTCCATGACCCGGCGGTCTTCGGGAGGAAGCGTGGCCAGGGGATCGTCGGCGGTGGAGAGCACCGTGATAATCGTGGACAGGAAGGTCACGATGCCGGCCGCGATGATGAGCCAGAAGCCAGTCATGACCTCGCGGGGCGCAGGCCCCTTGGCACCCGGAACCGGCCCGCCTGATCCCGGATACGCATATCCGGAGGGCTGCGGTGCCTGGTAGCCGTAAGGGCTTTGCGGCTGGCCATAGGGCTGCCCGTACGGCTGCTGTCCATAGGGCTGGCCATACGGGGAGGAAGGCTGGCCGGGCTGATTGGCGGATCCAGGCTGGCCATAGGCAGGGTACGGCTGGTCCTGCCCATACTGGGGCTGCTGGGGCAGCCGCTGTCCGTATTTGGGCTGGTCATCCGCCGGGCCGGGATTTGGTGGAACGAACGGATCCTGCGGATCCGGATTATTCGGTGGGGTACTCATCGCCGCCTGCTTGCTCGTTGGTGCGGGTACTGCTCCCTGCAAAGGACCGACCGGGCAGGAAAGCAGTAATCGGTTCCCATCCAGCCTATCCCGGGGCATAAACGACGGACACCCCGGCCCGAAGGCCGGGGTGTCCGCTGCGGCCCGCCGGAGCGGGATCAAATGTCTTGGTTAGGCTGCGGCCACGAAGGCTGCGTCAACGCTGATGGTCACCTTGTCACCGACAAGGACGCCGCCGGTCTCCAGAGCGGCATTCCAGGTCAGGCCGAAGTCCTTGCGGCTGATGACGGTGGAACCGGAGAAGCCGGCGCGGGTGGCGCCGAAGGGATCCACGGCTACGCCGTTGAACTCGGTGTCCAGGACCACCGGACGGGTAATGCCCTTGATCGTGAGGTCGCCGGACACCCGGTAGGTTTCACCGGAGCCCTCGATGCCGGTGACGGTGAAGGTCAGCTCGGGGAACTGCTCGACGTCGAAGAAGTCGGCGCCCTTGACGTGGCCGTCGCGGTTGGCGTCGTTCGAGTTGAAGGAAGCTGACTGGATGACGGCGTTGATGGCGGAATCCTCAAGCGAGGGCCCGATTTCCATCACGGCGGTGACGTCGTCAAAGTTGCCGCGCACCTTGCTGATGCCCGCGTGGCGGACAGTGAAACCGATCTCGCTGTGCGAGCCGTCGAGGGTCCAGGTACCGGTGGTGAGTCCGCTGGGGATCATGATGTGCTCCTGCTGCTGGTAGGTATCGGGGCGCTGCCCGCTGCATGTTCATGCATTTGCATCAACTATTGCACGGTTTAGTTCAAGCTTCAAGCATTGTGACGAATTTAGTCCTGCGCACTCTCTCTGCGAAACTTAGGAACATGTCGCGTGCCTCGATCCATCTCGTCCGCCATGGAGAAGTCTTCAACCCTGACGGAGTCCTTTATGGACGCCTGCCGGAGTTCCACCTGTCGGAGCTGGGCCAGCAGATGGCCCGCCGTGTCGCCGGATACTTTGAGGCGCAGAAGAACGACGGCGCCAAGCTGGTTCATCTGGTGGCCTCACCGCTGACCCGGGCGCAGGAGACCGCCGCACCGATCGCCGCATCCCTGGGCCTGGACATCACCACCGACGAGCGCATCCTGGAAGCAACCAACAAGTTCGAAGGGCTCTCCGGCGTCACCAGCCGGCTGCGCAACCCGAAATACTGGCCGCTGATGTACAACCCCTTCAAGCCGTCCTGGGGTGAACCGTATGCCGCCCAGGCGGAGCGGGTCATGGCTGCCGTGACGGATGCACGACTGCGTGCCACCGAGCTTGGCGGGGACCGCGCCGAAGCCGTGCTGGTCAGCCACCAGCTGCCCATCTGGGTCACCCGGCTGTCCGCCGAGGGCCGCAAACTCTGGCATGATCCGCGCAACCGCCAGTGCACCCTTACCTCGGTAACCTCCCTGGATTTCGACGGCGACACCCTCATTGCTGTCCGGTATGCCGAGCCGTCCGCCGACCTTCTCCCCGGTGCAGCGAACATCCCGGGAGCATAATAGAATTACTACGCGTTGTAGAAGTGGCCCCCCTGCCGCGATGAAAGCTGGAAATAGTTGAAGAATCCTCAGAGCACTCCCCAGCCGGATGCCATGCGCCGCCGCTCCTTCCTGAAGCTGGGCGCCGGCCTGGCCCTCGGTGTGCCCGCAGTGGCGGCAGCATCGGGCTGCGCGGTGGAGGATCCGCTGGCAGCGCAGGCCAAAGCGGGGGACAACAAGAACTACATCGCCGGTGACGGCTCCGTCACCGAATATGCCTCTGACCAGCGCGGCGAGCCCGTGCAGCTGGAAGGCACCCTGTTTGACGGCACCACCGTCTCGTCGTCGGAATTCGCCGGCAGCGTGGTGGTGCTGAACTTCTGGTACGCCGCCTGTGCGCCCTGCCGTAAGGAAGCTCCGGATCTGGTGGAACTTCACGACACGTTCGAACCCGAGGGGGCACGCTTCTTCGGAGTGAACATCAGAGATGAACGCAATACTGCGGAAGCCTTTGAGCGGTCGTTCAGCATTCCCTATCCCAGCTTCCAGGACAAGGACGGCGGAATTCTGCTGGCCATGACCCAGTTCGTGCCGCCGTCGGCCGTTCCCACCACGCTGGTCCTGGACCGTGAAGGCCGCGTGGCTGCGCGCATCCTGGGCCTGGCGGACAAGGGCACCTTGAAGGCCCTGATCTCCGACGCGCTGGCAGCTTAGCCGGCATGCTTCCCTCAGCCCTCGCCGCCGGTGTGCCTGCCGCCCTGCCGGCCGCCAATGTTTTCGCCGAAACCATCCTGAACGGATCCATGCTGCTGGCCATTCCGGTGGCAGCCCTCGCCGGCCTCGTCTCGTTCCTTTCTCCGTGCGTTCTGCCGCTGGTTCCCGGCTACCTGGGCTACGTCACCGGCCTGACCGGTGTTGACCTGCAGAAGCAGCGCCGCGGGCGGATGCTGGTAGGAATCGGCCTGTTCGTGCTCGGTTTTTCCGCCGTCTTTGTCATCATCGGTGCCGGGGTGGGCCAACTGGGCGGCTGGCTGCGCGGCGCGGATCAGGCTTGGATTCCGCAGGTCCTCGGCGCAGCCATCATCGTCCTGGGCATCGTCTTCATGGGCGGCCTGAGCTGGTTCCAGCGGGACCGGAAGATCACCGCCCGCCCGCCGGCGGGGCTGTGGGGCGCGCCGCTGCTGGGCATCACGTTCGGACTGGGGTGGGCCCCCTGCCTTGGCCCCACACTCTCGGCCGTGCAGCTGCTGTCCTTCTCCGGAGATGATGCCACCGCCGCCAAGGGCGCGTTCCTGACGTTCATCTATTGCCTCGGACTTGGCCTGCCGTTCCTGCTGATCGCTCTCGGATTCCGGCGGGGCATGGGCGCCCTGGGTGTCTTCCGCCGCCACCGGCTTGCGCTGCAGCGTTTCGGCGGCGGAATGCTGATCGCACTCGGTGTCCTGATGATCACAGGCGTCTGGAACATCTGGATCAACAATCTCCAAGGTTGGTTGGATAGTGTGACCCTGCCGATCTGATGCTGATGACAATGCCGTTGACAAAAGACCAAGGACTGCCGGGGCCCCTGCCCGGCACAAGCCCCCTTCAAAGAACCATGAGAGCCAGTTGAAGCGCGAACCGGAAGTTTTGACCGAAGCCGAGAACAACGGCGCAAGTGCCTCCGGCGTGCCCGGCGGCGGCAAGGGCGGGCGGAAAGGCCCCGGCGGCAAAGGCTCCGCCGGAGATGTCCAGCTGCCGTCCCTCGGGCCGCTGGGCATGGTTCGCTGGGCCTGGACCCAGCTCACCAGCATGCGCACTGCACTGTTCCTGCTGCTGCTGCTGGCCGTCGCCGCGGTGCCCGGATCGCTGTTTCCGCAGCGGCCGGCCAACCCCGCCGTCGTCACGCAGTACCTGAAGGACAACCCGGACACCGGCCCCTGGCTGGACCGGCTGCAGCTCTTCGACGTGTACTCGTCCGTCTGGTTCTCGGCGATTTACCTGCTGCTGTTCATCTCCCTGATCGGCTGCGTCATTCCGCGCGCCAAGGCACACTACCGCGCCATGCGCTCCAAGCCGCCGCGCACCCCCAAGCGGCTGTCCCGGCTGCCGGAGTACGGCACCTTGGCTGTGCCGGCGTCGTCGGGCCTCACCGCTGCCGCCGCCGTCAAGGAGGCCGCGCAGCTGCTGCGCAAGCGCGGCTACCGGGTGGATGTCCGGGACCTGGATACCGACCGTCCCTCCGTCGGAGCGGAACGCGGCTTCGCGAAGGAAATTGGAAACCTGGTGTTCCACACTGCCCTGATCGGCGTGCTGATCTGCATTGCCATCGGCGGGCTCTTTGGTTACAGCGGCCAGAAGGTGGTGGTGGAGGGGGAGTCCTTCGTCAACACCCTGGTGGGCTATGACTCGTTCACCCCGGGCACCAGCTTCACCGAGGAACAGCTGGCGCCCTACTCACTGACGTTGGACGAGTTCAACGTCCGGTTCGACCGCGAGTCGCCCACCCACTACGGCCAGCCCCTGGACTTCACCGCCGAAATGACGGTCAAAGAAAGCCCGGATGCTGCCGAGCATACTGAAACGCTCAAGGTCAACGCTCCGCTGACCATCGGCGGCAGCCGGGTCTACCTGGTCGGCAACGGCTATGCTCCGGTCGTCACGGTGCGCGACGGCGACGGCAACATCGCCCTGCAGGGGCCCGTGGTCTCCGTCCCCAGCGACGGCATGTACACGTCCCTGATGGTGATCAAGGCTCCGGATGCCAAGCCGGACCAGCTCGGTTTCGTGGGCTTCTTCCTGCCCACCGCCATGCTCGATGAACAGGGCGTGTCCTACTCCGGAGACCCCGATCCGATCAATCCGCAGCTCAACCTCAATGCGTACTACGGCGACCTGGGCCTGGATGACGGCGTGCCCAGCAACGTGTACGTCCTGGACACCGAGGACCTCACGGAAATCAACAGCCGCAACCTGGACGCCGGCGGCATTGTCCTGGGTGTTGGGGAAACCTATGAGCTGCCCGAGGGCAAGGGTTCCATCAGCTTTGACAGCATCAAGCGCTACGCTGCCCTGGACATCCACTACGATCCGGCGAAAATCTGGGTTCTGGTCTTCGCCACCCTCTCCCTCACGGGCCTGGCCGCTTCACTGTTCCTTGCCCGGCGACGTGTTTGGGTCCGCACCGGCACCCATGCCGACGGGCGGATCATGGTCGAATACGGGCTCCTGGCCCGAGGTGAAGACCAGCGCCTGTCCACTGAAGCTGCTGCCGTCCGCGATCTGCTGCAGAAGCAGTGGTTGGCGGGCACCGGCTCAGTGGAGGACAATGGCGCGGGGGAAGCATCTGCTCCGGGCTCCGGACAGCACACGACAGACCGGGACGCAGAGCCCGGAGCATCAGCGGACAGCAGTGCCGCGCAGAAGAAGGAAACAGGTAAGGACTCGTAATGCCCTCCATTGACTACGCCCTCGCTGAGTACAGCGAGCTGTTCATGCTGTTGGCGGCGTTCGCCTATACGGTGGCGTTCCTTGCCTTCACCTGGGATCTTGCCAAGAGCAGCAAAACCATCCAGGCCGTGGAATCCAAGCTCTCCGAGCAGAAGGCCGGGGCGCCGGTACCGGCGCATGCCGGTGCATCCGCCCGCTCGGGCCGCGCCGGATCGGACACATATCTGGCGGACGGCAACGTACGCGGCTGGGATGCCGACGGTACAGCTGCCGACGGCGGTGCCGTGGCCCAGACAGCCGATGCCTCCATGGGCTACGTCGGAGCGCGCCGGAACACCGCGCGCGTCGGCGTTGCACTGACCGTCCTGGGCGCCCTGATCCACACCGCTGCCGTGGTTACCCGGGGGCTCGCCGCCCACCGGGTGCCCTGGGGCAACATGTACGAGTTCTGCACCACCGGCGCCCTCGTAGTCGCCGTCGTGTTCCTGCTGGTGCTGCTCAAGCGGGACCTGCGCTTCCTTGGCACCTTTGTGGTGGCTCTGATCCTGACCATGATGATGGTTGCGACCATTGGCTTCCCGACGCCGGTGGCCCACCTGATTCCGGCGCTGCAAAGCTACTGGCTCATCATTCACGTGTCGGTCGCCGTCATTGCTTCCGCGCTCTTCACGCTGACCTTCGCCATGTCCGTCCTGCAGCTGCTGCAGGCGGACCGCGAGTCCAAGATTCGCGCCGGCGGCACCTCCAAGCTCACGTTCCTGCGGATTGTTCCCTCCGCCCAGGCCCTGGAGAACTTCGCCTACCGCATCAACGCCGTGGCCTTCGTGCTGTGGACCTTCACCCTCATGGCAGGGTCCGTCTGGGCCGAGCAGGCCTGGGGCCGGTACTGGGGCTGGGACACCAAGGAAGTCTGGACCTTCGTGATCTGGGTCGTGTATGCCGGCTACCTGCATGCCCGTGCCACCCGCGGCTGGACCGGCACCCGTGCCGCCTGGCTCTCGATCGTCGGCTACCTTTGCGTGGTCTTCAACTTCACGATCGTCAACGTCTTCTTCGCCGGCCTGCACAGCTACTCCGGCGTCTAACGCACTGACCGGCTTCGGCCGCTAGAAACCCGCCCTCCGGTTCGCCGGGCGGCGGGTTTTCTATTGGCCCGCCGAGTGTCCCGTCCGCGTCGTGGGCAACAAAAAACCCGCCCCGGGGATGACCGGAGCGGGTTTGGCGGCTGGCCGCTGAGCTACGAGGTGGGCTTTTCGTCGTCGTTCTTTTTGTTTCCGGCCTGCTTCTCACGCTCGCGGAGTTCAGCCTCACGGCGCTTGAGCTCGGCTTCCTTCTCCTGCTGCCGACGGCGGATGGCCAGGTTGCGCAGGAACTCCGGGTCGTCGTCGGGAGCGGTGGGATGGCGCGGCTTCCGGTTCTTCGGCTCCGGACCGCTCATCGGGCGGCCAAACAGGAACCACAGGAGCGCGCCGAGCACCGGCAACAGCACGATCGTGAAGATCCACGCCGTCTTTGAGATGCTGCGCACCTCCTGTGCACGCGACATGACGCAGTCGACGATGGCGTAAATAATGACGGCGGCGACAATGATGACACCGAAAAGCACGAGGCGAGGCATGACTCAATTGTAGGGGAGCGCAGCTGACCTTCAGCTGTGAGTTCCATACCGGGCGGGTCGGCGGGTGCCCTCGTGGCCGTGAAGAAGCTGCACACAGGAACAGCCACTAGAATGGCGGTGTGGCTTTCTGGAAATTTACCGCTCTCCGCCTTGGTTTGGTGGCCGTCTTCTTTGCAGCATGCTATTGGTTGGGGCTGGGCTTGGTGCTCTCCGCGATTGCTGGCGCCGTCCTTGCATGGTGCGTGACGTACCTGTTCTTCCGCGAGATGCGCGACGAAGCGGCACGCACCGTGCAGCAGCGCTTCCACGGCAACAACCCGCGGACCACAAACCGCATTGAACGTGACGATGCCGGTGCTGAGGACAGCCTGCTGGATGCGCACCCGGACGTGCAGATCAACTCCGACCGCCGTCCCCGCGAGGATAAGTAAGCGCGGAACCTACCCGGGCATTACTACACCTAGGCCAGCATCCGGGTGAGGATCAGGCCGAGGCTGTACAGCAGGGCGAACCCGAGGTTGATCAGCCCCGTCTGTTTCAGGACCGGGATCAGGCTCCGGCGCTTCTTGCCCTTGAGCATCAGCCAGCTGGGCATCAGGCAGGCCGGGATCAGCAGCAGGACCAGCAGAACCCAGGGGTAGTCAGAGGCGAGGAACAGCGGCAGCAAAATGGCCACCGCGAGCATCATGACGTAGCTGATGCGGGCCGCTTCGTCGCCCAGCCGTACGGCCAGGGTCCGCTTTCCGGCCTCGCGGTCCGTGGGGATGTCCCGAACGTTGTTGGCCATCAGCAGCGCCATGGCGATCAGTCCGGTGCCGACGGCACCAAGCACCGCGGGCACGCTGATCTGTCCCGCCTGCGTGTACGTGGTACCCAGCGTCGCCACCAGGCCAAAGAACACAAACACGAAGACGTCGCCCAGTCCCATGTAGCCGTAGGGGTTGCGTCCGCCCGTGTAACCCCATGCCGCTGCGACGCAGCCCACCCCGACCAGGATCAGGAACCAGGCGGAAGACAGGATAACCAGCACCAGGCCGGCCACCATCGCCGCGCCAAAGCAGGCGAAGGCCGCGTACTTGACCTGCTTGGCCCGTGCCGCGCCGGAGCCGGTCAGCCGCAGCGGGCCCACCCGGTTGTCGTCGGTGCCGCGGATGCCGTCCGAGTAGTCATTGGCGTAATTCACGCCTACCTGCAGCAGGATGGCCACCAGTGCGGCGAGCACGGCATTCAGGGGTTTGAACGAACCGAGATCATAGGCCGCGGCGGTGCCGATAATGACCGGAGCCACCGCCATCGGCAGAGTGCGGGGGCGGGCTCCTTCTAACCACTGCGCGGCTGTAGCCACAATCAACATCCTCTTGTTCTAGTGAAGGTTCTCTGGGATCTATTCTGCCGCAGCTTCGCTGCGCGAAATCCGCCGGGCCGACGGCCCGGTGCAGACATCAGGGGTGCGTGTGCCCGGCGGCCGCCAGCAGCTGGCGGATCCCCATCCGGTCGGTTTTGCCGTTGGCCAGCAGCGGCAGGGCCTCCAGCAGGAGCACCACCTTGGGCACCGCGGCCTTTCCCAGCGTTGTGCGGACGACGTCGCGAACCTTTTCAGGATCAACGGAGCCGACGACGGCGGCAGCGACTATGCTTCCCCATTCCGGGCTGTCCAGGCCCAGGACCACGGCATCGGAGACTTCGGCCAACTGCTCGATGGCCGCGCCGACAGACGCGGCGGAGATCTTGACGCCGCCGCTGACGATGACGTCATCCAGCCGCCCGGACACCGTGACCCGGCCGTTCTCCACGTTGCCTGTGTCATCGGTCCGGTACCAGCGTTTGCCGGAATTGAACCGGAAGCGTTCCGCGGTGAGTTCGGGCCGGCCCAGATAGCCGTCCGCCAGGATGTCCCCGGCGATCCAGAGGGCGCCGGATTCCACCTCAACGTCGACACCGGGCAGCGGCACGCCGTCGTACACGCAGCCGCCGCAGGTTTCGCTCATGCCGTAGGTGGTGACGACGTTCAGGCCGAGTGCGGCTGCGTCGGCGAGGAGCCCGGTGCCGGCAGGAGCCCCGCCCAGGAGGATGGCGTTGAAGCGGCGCAGCACGCGCACCGTTTCCGGCTCGGGGTTGGTCAGCAGCCGGTGCAGCTGGGTGGGCACCAGGGACGTGAACCGGTTGCGGTCCGTCATCTCTTCGGCCGCCTGCGTAAAGCGGGCCGCGCTAAAGGATCCGGACGTGTCCATGAACACCGGCTGGGTCCCGGCATACAGCGAGCGGATCAAGACCTGCACGCCGGCGATGTAGTGCGCGGGCAGAGCCATCAGCCACTGCCCGTCCGCATGCAGCGCCATGGCCGTGGCCATGGAGGAAGCGGCCAGGGCATCCGTGCTGAGCATGGTCTGCTTGGGGGTTCCGGTGGACCCCGAGGTGCTGATGACCAGGGCGATGTCATCGTTGGGGAGTTCCCCGGAGAAAGTCTGGTGCGGGTCCGCATAGGGGGCAACAGCTGGACCTTCGCCGGCGAGGGCATCTGCCAGCGGAGCCAGGAGCTCCTGGGCATTAAAGCCGGCGGGTGTGTGGACGGTCAGCAGTTCCATGGCGGCGGCCTAGAAGTAGTAGGGGAAGGAGGACCAGTCGGGGTCCCGTTTCTCTAGGAAGGCTTCCTTGCCTTCCACCGCTTCATCGGTCATGTACGCCAGCCGGGTGGCTTCCCCGGCGAAGACCTGCTGGCCGGCCAGGCCGTCATCAGCCAGGTTGAATGCGAACTTCAGCATGCGGATGGCCTGCGGGGACTGCCGGGCGATGTCCGCGGCGTATTCCAGGGCCACCTTCTCCAGGTTCTCGTGATCGACTGCCTCGTTGACCGCGCCCATCTCCACCATGTCTTCGGCGGAGTACTCCCGGGCCAGGAAGAAGATTTCGCGGGCCTTTTTCTGGCCGATTTGCCGGGCCAGCAGCGCCGAACCGTAGCCGGCGTCGAAGCTGCCCACCGTGGCATCCGTCTGCTTGAACTTCCCGTGCTCGCGGGAGGCGATGGTGAGGTCCGAGACCACGTGCAGGCTGTGCCCGCCGCCGGCCGCCCAGCCGTTGACGACGGCTATGACCACCTTGGGCATGGTGCGGATCAGGCGCTGGACTTCCAGGATGTGCAGCCGGCCGGCGCGCGCGGGATCGATGGTTTCCCGGGTCTCGCCCTCGGCGTACCGGTAGCCGTCGCGGCCGCGGATCCGCTGGTCACCGCCGGAGCAGAAGGAGTGGCCGCCGTCCTTGGGGGAGGGGCCGTTGCCCGTAAGCAGCACCGTGGCAACGTCGGGGGTCATCCGGGCGTGGTCCATGGCCCGGTAGAGCTCATCCACGGTGCCCGGGCGGAACGCGTTGCGGACCTCCGGACGGTTGAACGCGATGCGCACGGTAGGCAGGTCACGCACGATCCCGCCGTCGGCAGAGCGCTCCACTTGGCGGTGGTAGGTCATGTCCTGCAGGTCCTCAAACCCGGAGACAAGACGCCACTGCTGCGGGTCGAAAATATCGGACACCTGTTCAGGAAGATCTGTGCTCACAGTTCCGAGTTTATCGCTCCATCCCAAACCCACTGCGCGCGACCCCGTGGAGGAACCGCCTAAGGTCCTCCCGCCGGACCGGTCTGCGTTCTGCGGCATGAATTTCCTGCCGATGGGCTGTCCCGTCCACCGGCTCCGGGCCTAGCGTGGTTTCATGGCTGGCTCCGCACCGGGGATTGATGGCCCGGCAACAGAAGCAATGCTCAAGCTCGGCAGGTTTTTCACCCGTTGGGATGAGACCGATGACGGCCGTGCCGTGTTCCGGGAGGGCGGCCGCAAGGGTGATTCCTTCTACCGGAACCGATGGAGCCACGACAAGGTGGTGCGCTCCACCCACGGAGTCAACTGCACCGGGTCCTGCTCCTGGAAGGTCTACGTCAAAGACGGGATCATCACCTGGGAAGCGCAGGAAACGGACTATCCCACGGTGGGTCCGGACCGTCCGGAGTACGAGCCCCGGGGCTGTCCGCGCGGCGCCGCCTTCTCCTGGTACACGTATTCGCCCACCCGGGTGCGCTATCCGTACATCCGCGGCGTGCTGCTGGAAATGTACCGGGCGGCGAAGAAGGACACCGGAGACCCGGTGCTGGCCTGGGAACGAATCGTCAATGACCCGGAAAGCCGTCGCACCTACCAGCAGGCCCGAGGCAAGGGCGGGCTCGCCCGGTCCACCTGGGCCGAGGCCCTGGAGATGACCGCCGCGGCCCACGTTTCCACGGTCAAGAACTACGGTCCGGACCGCTGCACCGGCTTCTCGCCTATTCCGGCCATGTCCATGGTGTCCCATGCCGCCGGTGCCCGCTTCATCAATCTCATCGGCGGGGTGATGAACAGTTTTTACGACTGGTACGCAGACCTTCCGGTGGCCAGCCCGCAGGTTTTCGGTGACCAGACGGATGTGCCCGAATCCGGGGACTGGTGGGATGCCACCTACCTCATGATGTGGGGTTCCAACATCCCGGTGACCCGCACTCCCGACGCCCACTGGATGGTGGAGGGACGCTACCGCGGCACGAAAGTGGTCTCGGTCAGCCCCGACTATGCGGACAACACCAAGTTCGCCGATGAGTGGCTGCCCGCCCAGGCCGGTTCCGACGGCGCGCTCGCCATGGCCATGGGCCACGTCATCCTCAAGGAAAACTTCGTGGACCGGCGGGTACCGTTCTTCGAGGACTATGTCCGCCAGTTCACCGACCTTCCCTTCCTCGTCAGCATCAACACCCGCACCGACGGTTCCGTGGTGCCGGGCAAGTTCCTCACCGCTGCGGACCTCGGTCCGGCCGAATCCGGTGCCGCGGACGCCGCCTTCAAGACGGTGCTGCTGGACCGGGACGCCGGCACTCCGGTGGTGCCCAACGGTTCAGTGGGTTTCCGCTACAACGACGCCGACGCCGGCAAATGGAACCTCGACCTGCAGGGCGTGGTTCCGGCGCTGTCGATTGCCGATGCGCCGGCCTGGCAGGGTGAAGTCAGCCGGGTGGACCTGCCTGCCTTCACCGATCCGAGCGGCATCGGCTCTGTCCTGCGCCGGGGCGTACCCGTCATGACCGTGGCCGGCAGGACGGTCACCACCGTGTTTGACCTGATGCTCGCCCAGTACGGTGTGCGCCGGGACGGTCTGCCCGGGGAATGGGCCACCGGATACGACGACGCCGAAACCCCCTACACTCCGGCCTGGCAGCAGGAGGTCACCAACGTCAAGCCCGACGCCGTGATCCGCACCGCCCGGGATTTCGCCGCCAACGCCGAGAAATCCAACGGCCGCTCCATGATCATCCTCGGCGCGGGCATCTGCCAGTGGTATCACGGCGACGTCACCTACCGGGCCATCCTGGCAATGCTCATGCTCACCGGCTGCGAGGGCCGCAACGGCGGCGGCTGGGCGCACTACGTCGGCCAGGAAAAGTGCCGGCCGATCACCGGCTGGGCGGCAATGGCCTCGGCCGGTGACTGGAACCGGCCTCCGCGGTTCATGATCGGCACCGCATTTTGGTACATGCACACGGACCAGTTCCGCTCCGACGGCTACTCCTCCGACTCCATGCAGTCGCCGCTTGCACAGGGACACCTGCGCGGCCTGCACACCGCAGATGTGATCGCCAAGTCCACCCGCATGGGCTGGATGCCGTTCTTCCCGCAGTTCGACGCCAAGAACTCGCTCGATGTGGCCGATGAGGCAGCGGCGGGCGTGGCCCGCGGCGAGGCAAAGGATGAAGCGTCCTGGGTTGCCCGCCGGCTCAAGGACGGAAGGCTTCGGTTTGCGGTGGAGGATATTGATGCCCCGGAGAACTGGCCCCGGACCCTGGTCCTGTGGCGGTCCAACCTGCTGGGTTCCTCGGCCAAGGGCGAGGAGTATTTCCAGAAACACCTGCTGGGCACCCTCAACAACGTCATGGGCGCCGATCACGGCGAGTCCCGGCCCGCCGACGTCGTCTGGCGCGACGAGGCGCCGCAGGGAAAGCTCGATTTGCTGGTCTCCGCGGACTTCCGGATGACCAGTTCCACGCTGCTCTCCGACGTCGTGTTCCCGGCCGCCACCTGGTACGAGAAATACGACCTCTCCTCTACCGACATGCACCCGTACGTGCACGCCTTCACACCCGCCATCGCGCCGCCGTGGGAAGCCAAGACGGACTATGACCTGTTCCGGCTGCTCTCCGAGGAGTTTTCGCGCCAGGCAGCGGTCCATCTGGGGGTGCGGAAGGACCTGGTGGCCACGGCGCTCACCCATGACACGCCGGGGGAAATTGCGCAGCCCGGCGGGCACGCCCCGGACTGGAAAGGCACGGATATTCCCGCGGTGCCGGGCAAGAACCTGCCCTCCCTGGCCGTAGTGGAGCGCGACTACACCGCCATCGGGGAGAAATTCGTTGCCGTGGGGCCGCTCGCGGACAAGCTGGGCCTGACCACCAAGTACGTGAAGTACGACGTCACCAAGCCGCTGGAAGACCTCGCGCGCAAGCACGGTGTCTTTGACAGCGGGGCGGCGGCGGGACGCCCCGCGGTGGACACCGACGCGCGGATGGCCGAGGCCATCCTGCTGCTCTCCGGAACCACCAACGGCGAACTGGCGGTGCAGGGATTCCGGACCCTCGAGAAGCGGACCGGCACCCCGCTGGCTGACCTGGCCGAGGGCGCGGAGGACAAGAAGATCACCTTCCGCGACACCCAGGACCGGCCGACGCCGGTCATCACGTCGCCGGAATGGTCCGGCTCGGAAACCGGCGGGCGGCGCTACGCCCCGTTCACCATCAACATCGAACGGCTCAAGCCCTTTCACACGCTGACCGGCCGGATGCACTTCTTCCTGGACCACGACTGGATGCAGGACATGGGCGAAGCCCTGCCGATCTACCGGCCGCCGCTGGACATGCACCGGCTGTTCGGAGAGCCGCAGCTGGGCACCCGCGGCGACCTGTCCGTGGCGGTGCGTTACCTGACCCCGCACAACAAGTGGTCCATTCATTCCGAGTATCAGGACAACCTGCTGATGCTCTCACTGTCCCGGGGCGGCACCGCAGTCTGGATGAGTACGCAGGACGCCGCGCTGATCGAGGTCAATGACAATGACTGGGTGGAGTGCATCTCCAACAACGGGGTCCTGGTGGGCCGGGCCATTGTGTCCAGCCGGATGCCGGCCGGAGTCATCTACGTCCACCACGCCCAGGAGCGCATCATTGACGTGCCCAAGTCGGAGGCGACCGGCCGGCGCGGCGGCATCCACAACTCGGTGACCCGCATCCTGGTCAAGCCCACCCACATGATCGGCGGCTACGCGCAGCTGTCCTGGGCGTTCAACTACCTTGGCCCCACCGGCAACCAGCGCGACATTGTTTCCGTTGTCCGCAAACGCTCCCAGAAGGTGGCTTACTGATGCGCATCATGGCCCAAACAGCAATGGTGATGGCGCTGGACAAGTGCATTGGCTGCCATACCTGCTCCGTGACCTGCAAACAGGCCTGGACCAACCGGGCGGGCACCGAATACGTCTGGTTCAACAACGTGGAGACCCGCCCCGGCCAGGGGTATCCGCGCCGGTACGAGGACCAGGAGAAATGGAAGGGCGGCTGGGAACTGAACAGCCGCGGCAAACTCAAACTGAAAGCGGGCGGCCGGCTGGCCAAGCTTTTTGGTATCTTCGCCAGCCCGGTCCAGCCGGAGCTGGACGATTACTACGAGCCGTGGACCTACGACTACGAGAACCTCATCAACGCCCCGGCGGGCAACGATTTTCCGGTCGCGAAGCCCAAGTCGCTGATCACCGGAGAGGACATGAAAATCGAGTGGTCCGCCAACTGGGATGACGATCTGGGCGGCTCGGCGCGCACGCAGCTCAGCGACCCGGTGCTGGAAAAGATGCGCCGCGAGGCGGAGGAGAAGGTGAAGCTGGAATTCGACTCCACCTTCATGTTCTACCTGCCGCGGATCTGCGAGCACTGTTTGAATCCCTCCTGCATGGCGTCCTGCCCGTCCGGTGCGATCTACAAACGCGAAGAGGACGGGATTGTGCTGGTGGACCAGGACCGCTGCCGCGGCTGGCGGCAGTGCGTGACCGGCTGCCCGTACAAAAAGATGTACTTCAACCACCGCTCCGGAAAGGCTGAGAAGTGCACCTTCTGCTATCCGCGCATCGAGGTGGGCCTGCCCACCGTGTGCGCCGAGACCTGCGTGGGCAGGCTGCGGTACATCGGCATTTTCCTGTACGACGCCGACCGGGTCACGGCCGCGGCATCTGTCCCGGATGAGAAGGACCTGTACGAGGCCCAGCTGGATCTGATGATGGATCCCAACGACCCGGAGGTGCTTGCCGCGGCGCGGGCGGAGGGCATTCCGGAGGACTGGCTGGAGGCAGCCCGGCGCTCGCCGGTGTACGCGCTGGCCAAGACCTTCCGGGTGGCACTGCCGCTGCATCCTGAGTACCGCACCATGCCCATGGTCTGGTACGTGCCGCCGCTGTCCCCGATTGTGGATGTGCTGAACGAACAGGGGCACGACGGCGAAAGTGCGGACAATCTCTTCGGCGCCATCGAAGCGCTGCGGATCCCGGTGGAGTATCTGGCCGAACTGTTCACGGCCGGAGACACGGATCTGGTCACGGGCGTCCTTCGCAAGCTTGCAGCCATGCGCGCCTACATGCGGAACATCACCCTCGGCGACGTCCCCGATGAACAGATTGCCGCCGACGTCGGAATGACCGGCGAACAGATCGTGGCCATGTACCGGCTGATGGCCGTCGCCAAGTATGAGGAGCGTTACGTCATTCCCAGTGCTCATCTGGAGGATGCCCACAACCTGGAGGAGATCGGCTGTTCGCTGGATGTGGACGGCGGCCCCGGAATGGGACAAACCGGTGTATTCGGCGAAGCCTCCGGGCGGCCGATGCCGGTGGCGGTGGAAAACTTCGCCGCTCTGCAGGCCCGCCAGCGGGGGGACGATCCCACCGGCAACGGAGATCTCGGCGGCCGCGTCAACCTGTTGAACTGGGACGGGCGGGGCTCACCCCGGGGCCTGTTTCCGGCTGACGGCAACCGCGGCGTGCCTGGAACCACCGGCGGTACCCAGTCCGAAAGCGGCATCGGCGCCGGTTACGACCAAGCCGAGGGTGACGGGCCGGACCAGCAGGGAGGTGGCCGGTGAGCCTGCTGGAGAAGCTTCTGGGCAAACCCGGCAAGGGCACCTTCGAGCCGGAACCTTACAAGGACGCCAATCCCCGGCGCAGCGCCGTCGTCCGGCAGGTCTGCGGGCTGCTGCTGGAGTATCCGGACCAGGAACTGGTGGACCTGGTGCCGTCCATGCGTGCGGCGCTCGCGGAAGCCGGCGCGGATGCCGAACCGCTGGAGGAACTGCTCTCCTGGCTGACCGTAAAACCGCTGCCCGAGGTGCAGGCGGATTATGTCCAGGAATTCGACCTGTCGAAGCGGCACAGCCTGCACCTGACCTACTGGACCGACGGCGACACCCGCCGCAGGGGCGAGGCGCTTGCCGCCTTCAAGGAGGTTTACCGGGCGCACGGTGCCCTGCCGGAAGGGTCCGAGCTGCCGGACTACCTGCCGCTGGTGCTGGAATTCGCCGCCAAAGTTTCCCCGTCGGACGGCTACGAACTGCTGCAGCGCTACCGGCCCTCGCTGGAACTGCTGCGGCTGGCACTGCGCGATGACAATCTTCCGTACTCCGGAGCTTTGGCGCTGGTCTGCTCGACCCTGCCCGGGGTTTCTCCCGAGGACCGGCAAACGGTCATGCAGACAGCCGGCTACGGGCCGCCCACGGAAACGGTGGGCCTGGAACCTTACAGTTCCCGGCTGCTGCCGGTGCATGAAAGGAACGCGCCATGATACGTGCGGACGTACCTCCGCCGGCCAACGTGCAGGTGGGTTTGGGTGACGTGATGCTCTGGGGCGTGCTGCCCTACGTGGTGCTGGCCGTACTCATTCTGGGCTCGATCTGGCGCTACCGGTATGACCAGTTCGGCTGGACCACCCGCTCCTCCCAGCTGTACGAATCCCGGCTGCTGCGCATTGCCTCTCCGCTGTTCCACTTTGGCATTCTGGCGGTGATCGTGGGCCACTTTGTGGGGCTGGTCATCCCGAAGAGCTGGATGGATGCCATTGCGATCAATGAGGACCGGTACCACTTCTTTGCCCTCAGCGTGGGCTCCATTGCCGGGTTTGCCACGCTTGTGGGGATCGTCCTGCTGATCTACCGGCGGCGGACCACCGGGCCGGTCTTTATGGCCACCACCCGGAACGACAAAGTGATGTACATCTTCCTGCTGGCCGCCATCCTGGCCGGGCTGGCCACCACCGTCTTCTCCGTCTTTGACGCCGGGATCGTGAACTACCGGGACACCGTGGCGCCATGGTTCCGCTCTCTCTTCATTTTCCAGCCGGATATTGCCGCGATGACCGCAGCGTCGCTCTCCTTCAAGATCCACACCCTGTGGGGACTGGCGCTGTTTGCGCTCTGGCCGTTCACCCGCCTGGTTCACGCCTTCACCGCGCCGCTGCAATACCTGTTCCGCCCGTACATCGTCTACCGCTCCCGCGGAAAAAGGCCTGCACCCGGGTCACCTACTCCGCGCGGCAGCTGGGCTCCGGTAGGCACTCCGGACCGCAACCGCAAAGGCATACCCCGGAACTGATGCGCCGGCACCAGCCCTGCACGAGAGGAGACCGTCATGCCAGCTTCAGCGCAATCGCCGGCGTCATCCGCGGACCTGAGATCCGGGCAGCTGAAGAACCTTATTGTTGCCACGGTGGCGTCCACGGTGGGGTTCTGGGCCTGGACAATCATTGGGCCGTTGTCCAGCCGGTACGCCGCGGACATGGACCTGGGACCGGGGCAGACCTCCATCCTGGTGGCCATGCCCATCCTGGTGGGATCAGTGGCCCGCATTCCCGTGGGGGCCCTGACCGACCGGTACGGCGGCAGAATCATGTTCACCGTCATTCTGGGTGTTACTGCGCCACTGGTGCTGCTGACCGGCATCGTGGGACAGATGGGGAACTTCCCGTTCCTGGTGGTCATTGCGTTTTTCCTGGGCATCGCCGGGACGGTGTTCGCCATCGGCATTCCGTTCTGCTCGGCCTGGTACGAACGCACCCGGAAAGGATTCGCCACCGGCGTCTTCGGCGCGGGCATGGTGGGCACCGCCGTCTCGGCGTTCTTCACGCCCCGGCTGGTCACCGCGGTCGGCTACATGGGCACCCACATCACCATCGCCGTCGTCGTGGCTGCCATGGCGGTGCTGAGCTGGCTGATTCTGCGTGAGTCACCGGCCTGGTCTGCACCCACCGAACCGGTGCTGCCGAAGATTACCCACGCCTTTAGCCTGCGCGTGACCTGGCAACTGTGCTTCCTCTACGGAGTGGTCTTTGGGGCCTTTGTGGCGTTCTCCAACTATTTGCCCACGTACCTTGGCAACGTGTACGACTACGATGCGACGGCAGCCGGAACCCGGACCGCGGGTTTTGCGGTGGCTGCCGTGATCGCCCGGCCCATCGGCGGAACGATCGCGGACAAAGTGGGTCCGAAACTGGTGACCCTGACGTCGCTGGCCGGCACCGTGGTCCTGGCCATTGTCGTTGCGCTGCGGCCGGAGGAGGAACGGGTGTACGGTACGGCGTTCATCCTGATGGCCCTGTTCCTGGGGCTGGGCACCGGGGGCGTGTTTGCCTGGGTGGGACGGGCAGCACCGGCGCAGGACGTGGGCACGGTCGGCGGGATCATCGCCGCCGCCGGTGGACTGGGCGGCTATTTTCCGCCGCTGGTCATGGGCGCCACCTACGATCCCGCGAACCGCAGCTATTTTGTGGGGCTGATGCTGCTGGCGGCCTTTGCCGCCGTCGCGTTCCTGCTGACCTTCACGGTCCGCAACGGCGGCAAGACGGATCAGCGTGCCAGCACGTGACGGCGCGCGGGAGGCTTATTCTGCGTCGTGCACCCATGCCGCGAGCCAGTAGGGGGAGCCGTGCGCTGTTTTCACGGTGACTTCCACGCCTTCAACGGCCTCGTCGGCCGGAGCATCGAAAGTATATGACGAGGCGGGGCTGCTGCAGGGAACGGTATAACGCCCCATAGCTCCGCTGACGGACACTGAATCTCCGGGGGGACAGGACGCGGAGAGGCTCAGGACCTGTCCCGCTTCCAGCACTCCGTCAAACTTATGGGTTCCGGTGCCAACGCCCTGCTCGGAAAGAACCCTCTCTCCGGACGGAGAAACACCGTCCAGTTCAATCTGTGGTGCAAGGGGTTCCGCCACATCCGAATCCTCAAGAGGGCCGGAAGGGGAGACACCTGCGGCAGCCGCCGGCGTGGTGTTGGCCGGCTCGGCTTCAGCCGTCCCGTCCGCGGAACATCCGGAGAGGACAGCAACAAACATTGCGGCCAGGGCGCCGCGGCCAATCCAAAGGCCGGGGTTGCCGCGGCCGCGCTGCCCTGTGGTGGAGGTACGTGCTGCTCTCGATGCGCTTTCCTTCATATAGGTTCCCATCAACGACCCTAAACACAATGAGGTGAGTTGAATCAAGGGTTTTTGAAAAGTGCCGGAAATTTATTTATCCATGCAAAGGAAACATTTTCATAAATGCTAGGCGCCGCCGTGGACCCGGGCCTGTACCCAGAAGGATGCGCCGCTGGACGTCTCCACAGTGACCGACAGATCCGGAATATCCCGCACGAGGGCCGGATTGCTGACACTCATGTCAAGCGGCCCGTTGCCGCAGCGAAAGTTGCCGATGCCTGCGATGGCGGGGTCGGTTTTCACGTCCAGTTCTCCGCCAGGGGTGCACGTGACCGCAATGGTGAGGGATTCCCCCTCTCTCAGACCACCCTCAAGAACGTAGCTTCCGCTGCCTGTTCCCTTTTCGGAGAGGACGAGTTCTTCCGCCGGGTACGACCGGGAATCCGGTGACAGAGGTTCATGTAAGGGCTCAGGTGCAGCTGCAGATGAGGGAACGGGCGTGGGGGAGGAAGAAGTTGAAGGGACAGCGGGGGCAGGGCTGTTGGTGCCCCCGGCGTCGGTGCTGTCCGCGGGACCCGCGGAGCAGGATGCAAGGACAATTACCGCTGAGCATGCCAGCAAGGCCCGCCGTGCCCGATTCCCTGCAGAAGTCTGGGAAATGTCCGTTGGATCGTTCCAAAGCGTATTTTCCATTGCCGAGCCTAATCACATTTGGTGTACCCGAATCAAGGGCTATGAATAATGAATCCGCAGGTTTTTCCCGTGAATTCATCTCGAATCGGTTTTGGGGCGGGGGTAGAGTCGGAGGATGGGTGCAATCGAACTGGTCCTGATCCGGCACGGCGAGAGCGCGGGAAACGTAGCAGCCACTGCGGCACACCGCTCCGGGGCCGAAGTCATCGACATTGGGCTGCGGGACGCCGACGTTCCGCTGAGTGACGCCGGTGTTCAGCAGGGTGAAGCACTGGGCCGCTGGCTCGCCGGGCTGCCGGAGCATGAACGTCCCGAGGCTGTTTGGTGTTCGCCGTACCTGCGGGCCCGGCAGACAGCGGAGCTGACCGGTCTGCAGGACATGCGCCTGGACGAACGGCTGCGCGACCGGGAACTGGGCATCCTGGACCTGCTGACTTCAGCAGGAGTGGACGCCCGTTTCCCGGATGAAGCACAGCGGCGAAACTGGCTGGGCAAGTTCTCCTACCGGCCCCCGGGCGGGGAATCCTGGGCCGACGTGGCACTGCGCCTGCGTTCGGTCCTCCGCGACATCGACGACGAAAACGACGGAAAGCGCGTCGCCGTCGTCTGCCATGATGCCGTGATTATGCTGATCCGCTACATCTGCGAGCAGCTCAGTGAGGCCGAACTTCTCGATATTGCTTCCAGTACAAGCGTCCGTAACGCTTCCATAACCCGCCTGATGCGCCCGGAAGGAAAGGGCCGCTGGGTGCTGGAGAGTTTCAATGCCGTTGACCATCTGGAATCCGGCGGCGCCCCGGTGACCGAGCATGCAGGAGATGACAACCATGTCCACCCCCGCTGAACCCGTAACTGCCGTAACTCCCGCCCTGCTGAAGGGCTGGCAGGTCAACCGTGAGGCCGCTGACAAATCCGACCGCGGCAACGTGCTGGTGGTTGGTGGTGCACGGCGTTCACCGGGTGCTGCCATGCTGACCGGCCGTGCCGCCCTGCGTGTGGGCGCCGGGCGGCTGACCCTCGCCGTGACCGATTCAGTGGCCGTGGCCGTTGCCGTGGCAGTGCCTGAATCGGGGTGCGCTCCGCTGCCCGAAGACGACGGCGTGATTTCCGGGTCCCGGGCGGGTAAGGCCATAGGGGCCGATCTGGAAACGTCCGACGTGGTGGTGGTTGGCCCCGGTCTGGACGACGCCGATTCCACCGCAGAGCTGCTCCGGAGCATTGCCCCGCTGATGAAGGAAGACGCGTCGGTGGTCCTTGATGCCTACGCCCTGGGTGTTCTGCCCGGTCTGCCGGAGGTGTATGAGGGATGGGCCGGGCGTCTGGTGCTGACGCCGAACAAGAAGGAAGCCGCCCGGCTGCTGGATCTTGACCCCGGGACGGATCTCGACGTGGAACAGGCAGCCCTGGACATTGCTGCCAAATATCAGGCGGTAGTGGCCGCCCAGGGCTTCATTACGGCACCGGATGGCCGGCGCTGGGAAGTTCCTGCGGGCAACTCCGGCCTGGGCACGTCCGGCAGCGGAGACGTTCTGGCCGGCGCCATCGCCGGGTTCCTGGCCCGAAAAGCCAGCCCAGAACAGGCCGCCTGCTGGGGAACCTACCTGCACTCCACCGCCGGCGACCGGCTGGCCGCCGCCCAGGGACCCCTCAGCTTCCTGGCCGGGGAGCTGCTGGACGCCATGCCCCGCGTCATGGCTGAGCTGACCGTCTAACGTGGCTGAGCTTCGCCGGCCGGACTTCCTGTCCTACGCCTTCAGCGTGCGGGACGGAATTGCCGCAGGGTTTTACGTGCTGTTCCTGCTGATCTTCAGTTACGCCCCGGGGCTCGGCATCCCCGGACTGACCACGCTGATTCCCAATCCGCTGCTGGCCGGCTACGTGGTGAACCTGGCGTTCTACCTTTCGGCCGGCGCACTGGCCGCCTGGGCTTCCTGGCGCTACGCGGTGCGGGAAACCCGGATCCTGGCCACCCGGCCCTGGCTGACACTGGCGATCATTCCGGGCGGCGTGTTTGTCATGCTGCTGCTCACCGCCGTCGCGGTGGCCTTCACCGGACCACCCGAAACAGCGGTCAACCAGGAAGCTGTCCAGGGCCTGGTGGTTTCCCTGCCGCCGCTGCTGATCATTCCGCTGCTGGTGCTGATCGCTCCGTTTGTGGAGGAGTACATCTTCCGCCACCTGCTCATCGGCAAGCTCAGCAGGCACCTGAACATCTGGGCCTGCTGCATAATCTCCGTGCTGCTCTTCGCGGGCATCCACCTGGCCGGCAAGGAAGCGCTGACGCTGCCGGTCCTGATGCCGTACCTGGCCATGGGGGCGGTGCTGGTGGGCATCTACGTCTGGGCGGGAAACAACTTCATCCTGTCCTACGCCGTGCACGCCGCCAAGAACCTGCTGGCCGTTGTGCTGACCTACGCTGTGCCGGCGGAACTGCTGCAATAACCCTGGAAGCGCCGCACGCCGGACCCTCCCCGCTCCAGCCCGTTGGCCTAGGCGATGCAGAATTCGTTTCCTTCGGGATCGGCCATGGTGTACCAGGATGATGGCCCCTGCTGTTCCGAATACAGGAAGGTGGCTCCGCGTGCCTCAAGTTCCGCCCGCTTCACGTCCTTGTCCGCCCCGTTGATATGGATATCCAGATGGATGCGGTCCTTTGCCGTCTTGGGCTCGGGCACGGGCTGGAAAAGGATGCGCAGGCGTTCCGGGGAGCCGACCTCGCTTTCCCGGCAGATCGCCGCACCGTCGCGCCACCGCCGCTGCCCTTTATGGTCAACCAGCATGTCCGGGGAAATGGTCCCCTGATCCAGCAGGGAATCAATCAGGGCCTGGTCCAGGGGTTCAACGACCCAGCCCAGCGTTTCCGCCCACCAATCAGCCTGCTCATGGGCGTTTTCGCAGTCCACGCATATTTGAATGTTGAAGCTCATGCCCGAAGCCTAGCCCCGTGAACCGCCGGCTGCGGGCGTTCCTTCGGACATTTTCTGTCCGCAGAGCCGTCTGTCACCCGAGGCCGGTCACATTGACCGCGTTCCGCCGTCGTGCAATTCTTTACAGAACGAATGGTCAGTAAATGCTGTCCGGCCAGCGTCGGCCGGCGGCACACACACGGTGGGAGCAACAATGACTGAAGCGTTTCTCGTGGGCGGAGTGCGGACTCCGGTGGGCAGGTACGGCGGCGCGCTGTCCAGTGTCCGGCCCGATGACCTGGCGGCACTGACGCTGCAGGAACTGGTGGCGCGCGAGGGACTGGACCCCGCCGTCGTCGACGAAGTCATCCTCGGCAACGCCAACGGTGCCGGTGAAGAGAACCGCAACGTTGCCCGCCTCGCCGCCCTGCTGGCCGGGTTTCCCGGCGACGTTCCCGGCATCACCGTGAACCGGCTCTGCGCCTCCGGACTGTCCGCCATCATCATGGCCTCGCACATGATCAAGGCGGGAGCCGCGGACATTGTCATTGCCGGCGGCACCGAATCCATGAGCCGCGCGCCCTGGGTCACCGAAAAGCCCACCAAGGCCTTCGCCAAGCCCGGTGAAACCTTCGATACCTCCATCGGCTGGCGCTTCGTGAACGAACGCTTTACCTCCGGAGAACTCTCCCGTGACGGCAAGATGACGTACTCCATGCCGGAAACCGCCGAGGAACTGGCTGCCGTGGACGGCATCTCCCGCGAGGATGCCGACGCGTTTGCCGTCCGATCGCACGAGAACGCGCTGGCAGCCATTGCCGCCGGACACTTCAAGGACGAAATTGTTCCGGTCACCATCCGCGGCCGCAAGGGCGACACCGTGGTGGATACCGACGAGGGCCCGCGCGAGGGCACCACCGCCGAGGTGCTCGCCAAGCTGCGTCCCGTGGTCCGGCCCGGCGGCATTGTCACCGCCGGCAACTCCAGCACGCTGAACGACGGCGCGTCCGCGATCATCGTCGCCTCCGAGCGTGCCATCCGCGAGTACGGGCTCACCGCCCGGGCCCGGATTGTCGACGGCGCGTCCGCCGGAGTGCCGCCGGAAATCATGGGCATCGGCCCCGTCCCGGCCACGCAGAAAGTGCTCGCCCGCAGCGGCGTGAAACTTGCCGACGTCGGCGCCTTTGAACTCAACGAAGCCTTCGCCACCCAGTCCCTGGCCTGCATCCGCCGGCTCGGCGTGAACGAAGACATCGTCAACAACGACGGCGGCGCCATCGCCCTGGGGCACCCGCTGGGTTCCTCCGGCTCCCGGATTGCCATCACGCTGCTGAACCGAATGGAACGCGAGGGTGCCTCCCACGGCATTGCCACCATGTGCGTCGGCGTTGGCCAGGGTACGGCCATGCTGATCGAGGCCGTCTAAATGGGTGCCGACTACAGCTCCTTCACCACCCTGCAGGTCACCGAGGGGAACGGGCGCGTCACCGCCGTCCTCAATCGGCCCGAGGTCCGCAACGCCATCGACGCCGCCATGGTCGAAGAGCTGCACCTGCTCTGCGCGGACTTGGAGGAGAACCCCCGGACCCTCATCCTTGCTGGAAGCAACGGGGTGTTTGCCTCCGGCGCGGACATTGCCCAGCTGCGCGAACGCCGCCGCGACGACGCCCTGCGAGGCATCAACTCCACCGTGTTTGCCCGGATCGCCAAACTGCCGATGCCCGTCATTGCGGCATTGGACGGCTACGCCCTGGGCGGCGGCGCGGAGCTGGCCTTCGCTGCGGACTTCCGGATTGGAACACCCCGCGTCAAGATCGGCAATCCGGAAACCTCGCTGGGGATCCTGGCAGCCGCCGGCGCCAGCTGGCGGCTGAAGGAACTGGTGGGCGAACCGCTGGCCAAGGAGATCCTGCTGGCCGGACGGGTGCTGAACGCCGAGGAAGCGCTGGCCGCGCACCTGGTCACCGAGCTCGCCGAACCGGAAGACCTGCTGGCCGCCGCGCACGCCCTGGCGGACCGGATTGCCCGCCAGGACCCGCTGGCCGTCCGGCTCACCAAAACGGTGTTTGCCGCGCCGGCGGACGCCCACCCCGCCATCGACAATTTGGCGCAGGGGATTCTGTTTGAATCGCAGGCCAAGTTTGACCGCATGTCAGCATTCCTTGAGAGGAAGAAAAAGTAATGGCAGTTCCCTCCACGGTAGGAGTGCTCGGCGGCGGGCGCATGGGGGCGGGCATTGCCCACGCCTTCTGCACGGCCGGAGCAACGGTGGTGGTGGTGGAGCGCGACGACGACGCCGCCTCCGCCGCTTATGACCGCGTCGCCGGCGCACTGGCCAAGAGCGTCGAGCGCGGCACCGTTTCCGCGGGCCTGGCGGACCTGACCGCGCGTTTGTCCGTTTCCACGAACTATGCGGCGTTCTCCGGTGCCGGGTTGGTGGTGGAAGCAGTGCCGGAGGATTTCGGACTGAAGGCAGCAGCCCTGGTTGCGGTCGAGGAGCAGCTGGGATCCGAGGCCTGGCTGGCGTCCAACACGTCTTCACTGTCCGTCTCCGGCCTGGCGGAAAAGCTGCAGCGCCCGGAGCGGTTTTGCGGGCTGCACTTTTTCAACCCGGTGCCCGCCTCCACCCTGATCGAGGTGGTGCTGGGAAAGCAGACCTCCGAGGAGCTGGCTGAAGCCGCCGCCGCCTGGGCCCAGGACCTCGGCAAGACGCCCGTCGTCGTGAACGATGCCCCGGGCTTTGCCAGCTCCCGCCTGGGAGTGGCCATCGCCCTGGAAGCCATGCGCATGGTGGAGGAGGGCGTGGCCACGGCAGAGGATATCGATGCCGCCATGGTCCTGGGCTACAAGCACCCCACGGGACCGCTGCGGACCACCGACATTGTGGGTCTGGACGTGCGCCTGGGCATTGCCGAGTATCTTGCCGAAACCCTTGGTCCGCGGTTTGAACCGCCGCAGATCCTTCGTGACAAGGTGGCGCGCGGCGAGCTCGGCCGGAAGTCCGGCAAGGGCTTCTTCGACTGGTCCTAGAGTGGCGTGATGGGCAACCGGGATGTGGAGTGGGAAGGCGCGGCGAATGCCCGTGACCTGGGCGGCATCCCGGTTGCCGGCGGCGGCTCCGTGGCACCCGGCCGGATCTTCCGGATGGGCCGGTCCGAATGGCTCACTGAGCGCGGCTGGGCGCAGGCCCGCGAAGCAGGCGTCCGCACCGTCGTCGACCTCCGCAACGACGTCGAGCAGGGCCGCCGGGACACCGACCCGGAGGTGGGCGCCGACGCCGCCGCCGGCATCACCTTCCTGACCCGGCCCACCCAGGAAGCGAACGATCCCGACTTCACCGCGCTCTGCGGCCCGTACATGGATTCACCCAAGTGGTATCGGGAGAACCTGCGCCGCTGGCCGGAGAAGATCGCCGCCGTCGTTCAGGCCCTCGCAGACGCCGACGACGGCGCGGTGGTGATCCACTGCTCCGCCGGCCGGGACCGCACCGGGCTCATTGCCATGCTGCTGCTCCAGCTGGCCGGGGCATCACCGGAGGCCATTGCCGATGATTATGAGCAGGCGGTCCGCGGTATTAATGCCTTCCACGCCACGCAGGTGCATCCGCGGGAAAAGCCGCTGACTCCCGATCAGGAAGCCGCCCGGGTGGCCGACGGACGGCGTGAACTGTTCCGCGCCCTGGACGGGCTGGACGCGGAACAGTACCTGCGCGACGCCGGGCTCAGCCCTGCTGTGCTGAAGCGGCTTCGGCGCCGGATGCTGAACTGAAGCCGCTACACGGCCTGAGCTTTTCCGGCGTCGCCAAGTAGAAAAAAGAGCGCCGGGCCGGGCCGTCGAAACCGCCGGGGACCAGGAGCGAGGAGTATCGGGCGCACCACTGGGCCGCTCCGCCGGAACCGGCGAGGGCCAGGGCCAGCGTCGGCAGGTCATGGAACCACATCAGCTGCTGCCTGCCGTCCACGACCACCTGGACGATGCCCAGGTCCAGGTCCACGTAGGCCTGGGCATCCACCCAGTCATCGAAGCCAACAAGCTTCTTGGCATGGATCTGATGGATGTTATGGCCGGGCCGGAAGCTGGCGCAGCGGGTGTCACTGGAAGTGCTCACAGCGTGTTCCTTTACAGGTTGTCCTTGCCTGCGCCGGGCGGCGTCAGGCCGCTTCGTCATCCGAACCACCCGCCGAACATGGGGTTGGTGTGAGGCCAGTCGGAGCTTTTACGGACCCGGATTCCTCCGGGCGTTGGCCACCTCTCGTGAAGCTGACACCACCATAGCGCATGCCGGTGACAGCCGGGAACCGCCGGGTGCGGGAGGCATCAGCGCCAGCCGGCCGCCGGCGCGACATGCTTCACGATGTTCTCCAGCAGCTGCACGTTGTAGTCCACGCCCAGCTGGTTGGGCACCGTCACCAGAAGCGTGTCCGCAGCCTGAACCGCGGCGTCCGCGGCAAGCTGGGCGGCAATGACATCAGGTTCGCCAATGTAGCTCTTGCCGAACCGGGCCAGGCCGCCGTCGAGCCGCCCCACCTGGTCGCGTCCCTCGGCCTGGGCGCGCAGCCCGAAATACCGGCGGTCGGTGTCGGTCACCAGCGGAATGACGCTGCGGCTGACGGATACCCGCGGAGTCCCCTCATGTCCCGCATCGGCCCAGGCCTTGCGGAACACCGCAATCTGCTCGGCCTGGAGCTCGTCGAAGGGAACTCCTGTATCCTCCGTCAGCAGGGTGGAGCTCATCAGGTTCATGCCCTGTTCGCCGGTCCACTTGGCCGTCGCCCGGGTTCCGGAACCCCACCAGATCCGTTCTGCGAGGCCGGGGGACTGCGGATCGATGGCCAGTGCGTCGGAACTGCCGGTCATCATCGGATCCGCGTTCGCCAAACCTGCACCGGCAATCGCAGCCCGGAACACCAGCGTGTGCTTGCGGGCCTCATCCGCATCGGTGCTGTCCCCGGTGGGAACGTAGCCAAATGCCTCATATCCGCGCAGCGCGGGCTCGGGTGAACCCCGGCTCAGGCCCAGCTGAAGCCTGCCGCCGCTGATCAGATCCGCGGCCGCCGCTTCTTCGGCCATGTACAGCGGATTTTCGTAGCGCATATCGATCACCGCCGTGCCCAGTTCAAGCCGGTGAGTCCGTGCGGCCATGGCGGACAGCAGAGGGAACGGCGCAGCGAACTGCGGGGCGAAGTGGTGGACCCGAAGGAAGGCTCCGTCAATACCCGCTTCCTCGGCTGCCACCGCCGTTTCGACGGTCTGCAGCAGGGCGTCCCTGGCGGTGCGGACAAAGGAACCCTGCACGTCGCGGTAATGTCCAAAGGACAGGAAACCGATCTTCTTCATGTTCATTGACAGCACCGGTTTCCGAGCAGATATTCCCGGCTGCCGGCTCCCGGCACCACAGGATGAGAGGCGAACAGCATGCACCTGACCATGGTCCCCGGGATCGGCGGCTCCAATGATGAGCACTGGCAAAGCCGGTGGCAGGACGGTGCCCCGGACGTGTCCCGGATTTCGCCGTCGTCGTGGGATGACCCGAACCTGGAGAACTGGATGGACGCGCTCGACGACGCCGCCGGCTCCCGCGGCGGTGACACCATCCTCGTGGCCCACAGCCTGGGCTGCCTGGCCTCCGCCGAGTGGCTGCTGCGCAATCCGAAAGGCGCCCGGGGTGTGCTGCTGGTGGCGCCGCCGGATCCGGCCGAGCCGGCCTTCCCGGACACTGCCGGATCTTTCCGGGACCCGCGGTTGGAGCCGCTTCCGGTGCCCGGACTGCTGGTTGCCAGCGAAAACGATCCCTACTGCACCCTCCCCGGAGCACGGCTGCTGGCCCAGGCCTGGGGTGTCCCCGTGATCGACGCCGGAGCACTGACCCACATCAATGATGAAAGCGGCATCGGGAACTGGCAGCAGGGCCGGGACCTGCTGACCGCGTTTGCCGCGGGGCTGGGCGTTTCCATTCCCCTCGGCTGAAAACCGGGTAAGAATGGGGCCCATGAAACTTCCGGTAATGCCGCCCGTAGCCCCCATGCTGGCCAAAGCCGTGACTGCGCTGCCCGAGGGGGACTACTCCTATGAGCCCAAGTGGGACGGTTTCCGCTCCATCATTTTCCGGGACGGTGATGAGTTGGAAATCGGCAGCCGCAACGAAAAGCCGATGACCCGGTACTTTCCGGAACTGGTGGACGCGCTCAAGGCCAACCTTCCGCAGCGCTGCGTGGTGGACGGCGAAATTATCCTGATCAGCGAATCAGGGAAGCGGCTGGACTTTGAAGTCCTGCAGCAGCGCATCCATCCGGCGGCCAGCCGGGTGAAACTGCTGGCCGAAAAAACACCGGCAGCCTTTGTTGCCTTTGACCTGCTGGCGCTGGACGACACCGGTTTCATGGACCGGCCGTACGCGGAGCGCCGGAGCGCACTGGAAGCCGCGCTTGCCCACGCCGCCGCACCCGTTTATCTGACCAGTCGCACCACCGATCCAGGCACCGCGCAGCGCTGGTTCAGCGAGTTCGAGGGTGCCGGCCTGGACGGCATCGTGGCCAAACCCCTGACGGATCCCTACCAGCCGGGCAAGCGCACCATGGCGAAGTACAAGCACGAGCGGACCGCGGACTGCGTGCTGGCCGGCTACCGGGTGCACAAATCCGGGCCGGACGCCGTCGGCTCGCTTTTGCTGGGCCTCTACAACGCCGACGGCGAACTCACCAACGTGGGGGTGGCCGGCGCGTTCAGCATGGCCCGCCGGCGTGAACTGTTCGCTGAACTGCAGCCGCTGGTGTCGGATTCCGCAGACCACCCGTGGACCGCCGACAAACAGGACACCGGAACGCGCACGCCCCGCAACTCCGAGGGCAGCCGCTGGAGCGGCGGCAAGGACCTGTCCTTTGTACCCCTGCGGCCCGAGCGCGTGGTGGAGGTCAAGTATGACCACATGGAGGGGGAGCGGTTCCGGCACACCGCCCAGTTTCTGCGCTGGCGGCCGGACCGCTCCCCGGACTCGTGCACCTACAGCCAGTTGGAGGAGCCGGTGAAGTTTGACCTGGCGGAAGTGCTGACCGCACCGGCCGGGACGTAGTTTGAGCCTGCCTCTCAGTCAGCGTCCGCGGCAGTGCCCCTTGCCTCCCAGGGCCAGGCGCTCCACGTCCACAGCGGCGGTAATGGCGGCGAAGTAGCCCTCGCTGTATCCGGTGGCCGTGGGATGCAGGGCAAAGGGGCCGTCCGCAAGGATCCAGGGGTCCGGTGAACCGATGCCGTGGCCGGCGAAGGCTTCGGTCACGTCCACGAAGGTGCCGTCGCCCACCTGCCCGGCGACGACGGCGTTGAGCGCGTCTGTTCCGGCGTTGAACAGGTTCTGTGCCTCTACGCTGAGGATTCCCGGTGCGGCGGCCTCGAACAGGTGCGGATAACCGGCCACCACCAGTTCCGCCCGCGGTGCCGCCCGGCGGATCTGCGCAAAGCTGGCCTGCAGCTGGGCAACGACGGCGGTCTCCGCGTACGCCTGTGCCGCCGCCACTGCGGGGGCGCAGGTTTCCGGCAGCACGGGTCCGGCGCAGGCAGCCACCACTGAGCCGAACTGCACGTCATTGCCGCTAATGGTGACGGTGACCAGATCGGTCTGCCGGTTCAGCAGGTTGGCGGAGACGGCGGTGGAGATCTGCTCCGGCAGGTCCACGGGGCCTGCGGGCGGGGCCGGATCGGTGGTCAGTGCCGTGGCGCCGGCGCAGGACTGATCGCTGTCCAGCTCCACGCGCGGCAGGGCGTCCAGCAGGGTCGGATAGCCCTGGGCCGTGCGGCGGCAGGCATCCAGCAGCGGCCCGCCGCCGAATCCTGAAGCGTAGGAGTCCCCAAACGCTACATAGTCAACCGTTTTGTCCCGGCCGTGGTGGCCGCCGCCGTGGCCTTTGCCGTGACCGTTCCCGTGTCCGTTCCCGTGACCGCTCCCGTGCCCCTTTCCATATCCGCCCCGGTGGCTGCCGTCTGCCCGGGCATCGGTGCCGGAGCCGGACACTGTTTCCGCAGCCGAAGCCGGCGCCGCGGTCACGGCGCCGGCAAGGGCTCCGGTCAGCCCCAGCAGCAGGGCGCCAACCAGGCCGGTGCGTCGGAACCGGCCGGCCGGTTTGGATTTCCCCGGTGACCCGGAGGAAGCGGAGAGCGGAGGCAAAACCGTAGTCGGGGAATGAAACTCGTACATGATGCTCCTCAGGGGATGCGGATGTGCGCTCCAACGTAGTCCTGCACAATCTCCGCAGAACACCGTGGGCAGGGTTCCGGCGCACAGAACGGGTAGATTTCCGGTGCCCCGACCCGGCAGGGTGTGCTGCGCCACATCCTGCTGTAGGCTAAATCCTATTACTGAACGTCCGGTCAGTTATCCCGCGGTGGCCTGCCGGCCTGCCGCTGGACCTTTGCACGGACGGGACCGTACCTCAGGTCCCCATCAATGCTTTCGAAAGGGCCAGTCAACGATGACCTCCACAGCCATAGACGTCCGGGTAGTGCCCAGCTACGTTCGGGATTCCTGGTGGACACCGGACCGCTCGGAGCTCACGGCCGCAGGCCCGGCGGAAGTCCGCGATGCCAGCACAGGGGAAACACTGGCCCTGGTCAGTACGGCGGGGCTGGACCTGGCTGCCGCCGTCGAGCACGCCCGCACGGTTGGCCGGAAGGGCCTGCAGCAGCTGACCTTCCACCAGCGTGCCCTCAAGCTCAAGGAGCTGGCCACCTACCTCAACGCCCACCGGGATGAACTCTATGAGGTGTCCGCCCGCAGCGGCGCCACCCGCACCGACTCCCTGGTGGATATCGACGGCGGCATCGGGGTGCTGTTCACCTTCGGATCCAAGGGCCGGCGTGAACTGCCCAACTCCACGGTGCTGGTGGACGGGGCAGCGGAGTCTCTGTCCCGGGACGGCTCCTTCATCGGCGAGCACATCTACACCTCGCTGCCGGGAGTCGCCGTGCAGATCAACGCCTTCAACTTCCCGGTCTGGGGCATGCTGGAAAAGCTCGCCCCGGCCTTCATCGCGGGCCTGCCCAGCATCGTCAAGCCGGCCACGCCCACCGGCTATCTCACCGCAGACACCGTGAAGATGATCATCGATTCCGGCATCCTGCCGCCCGGATCCCTGCAGCTGATCTCCGGTTCAGCCCGGGACCTGCTCGACCACCTGGACTACCGCGACTACGTGTCCTTCACCGGCTCCGCCTCCACGGCCAAGCTGCTGAAGGCCCATCCGAACGTCGCCGAGGGCGGGGTCCGCTTCACCTGTGAGACGGATTCGCTCAACGCCGCCATCCTCGGACCCGACGCCGTCCCCGGCACCCCGGAGTTCGATGCCTTCGTGAAGTCCCTGGTCACTGAAATCACCGTCAAGGCCGGCCAGAAATGCACCAGCATCCGCCGCGCCATTGTGCCCGCTGAGCTGGTGGACGACGTCGTTGCCGCCGCCGGCCGGCGCATTGACCAGCGCGTGGTGCTGGGCGATCCCCGCGCCGAAGGCGTCACCATGGGTGCCCTGGCGTCCACCGAACAGCTTGAGGGAGTGTGCTCCTCCGTCCAGACCCTGCTCGATGCCGGAGCTGCATTGGCCTACGGATCACTGGACGCGCCGGAGGTCCTTCGCGGCGACGGAAGCCGCGGTGTCGCCGAGGACGGAGCGTTCCTGGCTCCCATCCTGCTGACCTGGGCAGACGCCGAAGCTGAGGCACTGCACTCCGTGGAAGCGTTTGGTCCGGTGGCCTCCGTGATCGGTTACGACGACGTCGCTGACGCCGTGCGCCTGGCCGCCCGCGGCAGCGGATCACTGGTGGCCACAGTGTGCACCAATGACCCGGACACCGCCCGCGAGCTGACCCTGGGCATCGCTGGACATCACGGCCGGGTGCTGCTGCTCAACCGTGAGGATGCCCGGAGCTCCACGGGCCACGGCTCACCCGTGCCGCACCTGGTCCACGGCGGACCCGGCCGCGCGGGCGGCGGCGAAGAACTGGGTGGCATGCGCTCGGTGCTGCACCATATGCAGCGCACTGCCGTCCAGGGGTCCCCGAACATGCTCACCGCCCTCACCGGCGTCTGGCACACGGGTGCGGACCGGAACTTCGACGGCACCCATCCGTTCCGGAAGGACCTGTCCGAACTGAAGATCGGCGACGCCGTCCGCTCCGACCTCCGCGAAGTGACGCTGGAAGACATCACGGCATTCGCCAACAGTACCGGGGACACGTTCTACGCCCACACCAATCAGGCAGCCGCCGAGGCCAACCCCTTCTTCCCGGGCATTGTGGCACACGGCTACCTGCTGTTGTCCTGGGCGGCCGGGTTGTTCGTGGAGCCTGCGCCTGGGCCGGTGCTGGCCAACTACGGTTTGGAAAACCTCCGGTTCATCACGCCCGTGGCCGCCGGCGATTCCATCCGGGTCACCCTCACCGCCAAGAAGATCACGCCGCGGGAAACCGACGAATACGGCGAGGTTGCCTGGGATGCGCTGCTGACCAACCAGAACGACGACGTCGTGGCCACCTACGATGTCCTGACCCTGGTGGAGAAGAACCGCAGCACCGACTGATCCGCCGGAGCGGCGGTACTGGGGCGTCCGTGTCCCGTCTGCGGCGTGCACTAACAAACCAAACGTACTTGGTAACGAACCGTTTGGATTGTTAGCCTTGGGGCATGACCTCGATACCCCACGTTCCTCCGCAGGCCGGCCGCAGGGAATGGATCGCCCTCATTGTCCCTATCCTTGCCGTCACGCTCCTCGCCATTGACGGGACCGTTCTGTACATGGCGGTCCCCGCTCTGACGGCGGATTTGGCCCCCACGGCGACGCAGATCCTCTGGATTGGGGACATCTATTCGTTCGTACTCGCCGGGCTGCTGGTGACGATGGGCAACCTTGCCGACCGCATCGGGCGCAAACGGTTGCTCATCATCGGCAGCCTGGCCTTTGGTGTTGCCTCCGTGATTGCTGCCTTCGCTCCTTCCGCCGAGGTGCTGATTGCCAGCCGTGCCCTGCTGGGCATCGCCGGCGCCACAGTAATGCCGTCAACGCTTTCCATCATCCGCAATCTGTTCCACGATCCGATCCAGCGCACGCGGGCGATAGCCATCTGGTCAGCGGGTGCCATGGCCGGCGGCGCCATCGGCCCGCTGGTGGGCGGCGCCCTGCTGGAGTTTTTCTGGTGGGGCTCGGTTTTCCTCATCAACGTTCCGGTGATTGTGCTGATCCTGGTGCTCGGTCTCTGGCTTCTGCCCGAGTCACGGAATCCAAATGCCGGAAAGATTGATCTTCTGTCCGCGCTGCTGTCGGTGCTGGCGATTGTTCCACTGGTTTACGCGATCAAGCAGGCCGTCGGATCCGGACTGGGCTGGCCGGTTCTCGCGGGTGCACTGATCGGCCTGGGCTCCGCCTGGTTGTTCGTTCGCCGGCAGCGCGGTCTGAAGACCCCGATGGTGGACATCAGCCTGTTCCGGATCCCGGCATTCAGCGGTGCGGTCGCCGCCAACACGCTGTCCATCTTCGCGTTTCTGGGCGTGTTGTTCTTCTTCTCCCAGTATCTGCAGCTGGTGCGCGGATACTCGCCTTTCTGGGCCGGCATGGCCGAGATGCCGGCGACCATCGCCTCCCTCGCCGTCGTCGCCGTCGTTGGCCTGGCGCTCTCGAAGCTGGGGCGCGGACGTGCCATCGCCGCCGGACTGTTTGTTGGAGCCCTGGGGCTGGCGGCGCTCGGTGTGACGGAGGGCCTGCCCCACTACCTTGGCATCGGTCTTTCGCTGGCAGTTATTGGCCTGGGAACAGGGCTGGCTATGACACTCTCCACCGATGCTGTGGTGGCGGCCGCGCCGCCCGAACGCGCCGGGGCCGCAGCCTCGATCTCCGAGACCGCCTATGAACTGGGTATCGCTCTGGGCATCGCCGTTCTCGGTTCGCTGCAGACGGCCCTGTACCGGGCCCGGCTTGAGATTCCGGAGGGCACCTCGCCGGAAACTGCGGCAGCAATGCAGGACTCCCTCGCCAGCGCGGCCGGTCGTTTGGGGGACAGCAACGAAGCCCTGCTTGCGATGGCGCAGCATGCTTTTACGTACGGCATGCAGGTAGCCTCATTTATTGCTGCCGCGCTCCTGGTTATGGCCGCAGTCCTCGCCGCTCGGCTGATTCCGTCGGACACCACGAAAGAAGACACTCATGCCATCCACTGAGACAGCTGCCACGCGGGACAAGGAAAGGACCCGGAAATCGATCGTTGAGGCGGCGTCCCAGACGTTGTTTACCCATGGCGGGGGTGTCAGCCTGGCGGATATAGCAGCGGCAGCAGGAGTATCCAAGGGGGCGCTGACCCATCACTTTGCCAGCCGGAACGCGCTGGAGGAAGCAATTCTGGCGGATGTGTCCCAAAAGCTCTGGGATGCCGTGCACGCCCGCGTTGATCTGAGCGAGAACCGGCCCGGGAAGCTGCTGCGGGGCTATGTCCGGGCGCTGACCGACGCGGATAATCCCGCGGTGCGCCAGGTATTTGCCCCCACATCCCTGCTGCTGATCATCGGCAGCACGGAACCGGCCATTCAGGGGTTCCTCCGTGCGGATGCACAGAGGTGGCGGGAAGCATTCGACGCCGACGGGCTGGATCCGGCTACCTCCCTGACCATCCGCTACGCCGCCGAGGGCCTCGCAGGGTCCATCGGGACTCCCTACCTCACCGCGTCGGAACTCCGGACTTCGCGGGCGAGGCTTCTGGAGCTGGCTGAGCCGGAATGACGCGGGTGTGCACCGCACTCCCGTCAGGACCGCGCGTGCAGCCCGTCAAACATGATCGAGATGACGTCATCGGCCAACTGGTCCGGGGAAATGGGGCCGCCGGGCTTGTACCACTCCACAATCGAGTTGATCGTGCCGAAAAGCAGGCGCGTGGTGGTGCGCGGATCGATGTCGCTGCGCAGAGTTCCCTCGCTCCGTGCTGCGTCCACCAGCTTGGCCACCCGGTGGTCGAATTCGCGGCGCCGGGACAGGGCGTCGCGCTCAATTTCGGTGTTGCCGCGCAGGCGCAGCAGCAGCGTTACGAACGGCAGGCGCTCGGTGAGGACCTTGATAGTGCCGCGCAGCACGAACTCCAGCTGCTCATCCGCAGGACCGGTGGAGGCCCGGGCGTCGTCCAGTACTGCCTCCAGCCCGCCGAGTGCGTTTTCCAGTGCCAGGCGCAGCAGGTCCCCCTTGGAGGGCACATGGTGGTAGATCGCTGACTTGGTGATGCCCAGGTTTTCCGCCAGGATCCCCATCGAGGTTGCCTCGTAGCCGTGTTTGTTAAAGACGTCCACGGCAATGGCGAGGACGGACTGCTGATCGTATCCGGGACGGCCGCGGCGGTTGGCGGCGGTGGCAGCGCCGGATGCGGCTGATGGCGTTGAAGGCATGGGGTCCATTTTCTCACGAACGTTCGGCCGGGCGGGCCGGTCCCGGGCGGGCACTGCTCAGCCCTGGACCAGGCCCGCCTCTTTGGCGCGCAGATCATAGATTCGGCGGAGCTTGCCGCTGGAGCGGGCCAGGGTTCCGGGCTCCGCCACCTGGACGGTGCAGGAGGACCCCACGTGGATCTTGATCTGCGTCCGCAGCTCCATGGCGGCGTTCAGGCACTCGTCCGAGGTCGAGTCTTCGCGCCGTTCAATCTTGACCGTGAGTTCATCCATGCGGTCCGGCCGGGTAATCTCCAGTTGGAAGTGCGGGCTCAGCGCGGGGATGCGCAGGGCAATCTCCTCGATCTGGCTGGGGAACAGGTTCACGCCGCGCAGGATGATCATGTCATCGCTGCGTCCGGTGATTCGGCCCATGCGGCGCATGCCCGGGCGTGCGGTGCCGGGCAGCAGCCGGGTGAGGTCATGGGTCCGGTAGCGGATGATCGGCAGGGCTTCCTTGGTGAGGGAAGTGAAGACCAGTTCACCGGGTTCGCCGTCGTCCAGCACCCTGGTGTCATCGAAGGGGTCGATGATTTCCGGGCGGAAGTGGTCCTCCCAAATGTGCGTGCCGTCCTTGGACTCCACGCATTCCCCGGCCACGCCCGGTCCCATCACTTCGGACAGGCCATAGATGTCGCAGGCGTCCAGGTCCATGGACACTTCCAGTTCGTGGCGCATTTCTTCGGTCCACGGTTCTGCGCCCAGGACGGCGTTCTTCAGGGAGGTGGAGCGCGGATCGATTCCCGCGGCCCGCATCGCGTCGGCGATGGTGAGCAGATAGGTGGGCGTGCACAGGATGGTGTCCGGCTGGAAGTCGGAGATCAGCTGTATCTGGCGTTCGGTCTGTCCGCCGGACATGGGGATGACCGTGCAGCCGAGCTTCTCTGCACCGGCGTGAGCACCCAGGCCGCCGGTAAACAGGCCGTAGCCGTAGGCGTTGTGGACCTTGTAGCCCGGTTTAACCCCGGAGGCACGCAGGGACCGCGCCACCAGCGTGCTCCAGCGGTCCAGGTCGCCGGCGGTGTAGCCGACGACGGTGGGCCTGCCTGTGGTTCCGGAGGAGGCATGGATTCTTGCCACCTGCTCCTGCGGCACGGCGAACATGCCGAACGGGTAGGTCTGACGCAGATCCTCCTTGGTGGTGTACGGGAACTTGGCCAGATCTGCGAGCTCCCGAAGGTCTTCGGGATGGACGCCGGCCTCGTCAAATTTCTGCGTGTACAGCGGTACGCGCTCGTAGGCGTACTTCACCGTGTGCTGGAGCCGGGTCAGCTGCAGTGCTTCAATTTCATCGCGGCTCATCCGCTCTTCGGGATCAAGCGACGCCAAGTCTGCAGGGGTGGATTTGAGCAGTGCGGGGGAGGAGGTCATGGAATGCCCTTTGGGTTGGAACGTCATCGTCAAGGAAAGAGCCGCGGCATCGAAGAGGTGGCTAGCTGCGGGAGCGGAAGGCCGGGTTGGGCACCGCGCGCGACCGGCCGCGGAACTCCGCAACCACCCGGCTGCCGCCGCCGGGGCCGGAAGCGGTGATCTCGACGTCGTAAACGCCGCTTCGTCCGGCGGATGCCCGGTGATTGGCCACAGCCCGCAGAGTCTCACCAGGCAGTGCGGAGGAAATGAACGTGATGTCAGCGCCGGACGCGACGGTGATCAGTTCCATCTCCGCGACGCTGGTATCGGCGGGATTACAGGCGAGGGCAAAGGCAGTGTCTGCAAAGGCGAAGACCATTCCGCCGTGGGCAATGCTGAAGCCGTTGAGCATTTCGGGGCGCAGCACCATGGTGATGGTCGCTTCGCCGGGGGCCAGATGCTCCACCGTGAATCCCAGCCAGCGCCCCGCGGCGTCGTGTTCCAGGATCGGATGGTCCAGTCCGTGTTCCTGCACATGAGCGGCAACGTCGATGTCAGCCATGAGACCCTCTCGCTTTATTTACCGAATGTTCATTAGGTAATCCTGTGAGCGAGGTCACTGTCAAGCCAGGTGGTGTAATGCTCCGGCATTTGCCAGGGGCAGGGACACAGTGCCGTACCGTGCCGTAGGTTGAGGAGGTGATAGCTTTCGATGCCGCGGCCGCGGCCGCGGGAGCGGCCTGCCGGGCCGCGTCAGCCGGTGCTCCCTGAATGGCTGGATCCGCAGGTCTTCCTGGCGGATCCGGCGTTGGGGCCGTGGGTGGTGCTGGTGGTCTGCGGCATTGTGTTCGCCGAGACCGGCCTGCTCGTGGGGTTCTTCCTGCCCGGTGACACGCTGCTTTTCACCGCTGGCCTGCTGGTGGCCACCGGAACGGTGCACATCAACGTCTGGCTGCTGGGACTGCTGATTTCCCTGTCGGCGTTTCTGGGCGACCAGCTCGGGTACTGGATCGGCAGGCGGGCCGGGCCCGCCGTTTTTTCCCGGCCCGAATCGCGGATTTTCCGGCGCGAAAACGTGGACCGTGCCGAGGCATTCTTTGCCCGGCACGGCGGCAAAGCCATCACCCTGGCCCGTTTCGTGGGCATCGTCCGGACCTTCACTCCAGTGGTGGCCGGAGTGGGCAAGATGCGCTATTCCGCCTACCTGGCCTTCGACGCGGCGGGGGCGCTGCTGTGGGGGACGGGGTTGACGCTGCTGGGATATGTGCTGGGGGACAGGTTCCCCTTTATCCGCGACCACCTGGACCTGCTTGTGGTGGGCGTGGTCCTGCTGACCGTGGCGACCATTTCGCTCACGCTGCTGCGGCAGGGCAAAAAGGGCCAACGGGCGCCGGGGCAGCCGCTGAACAGGCCCGCGCCGGAGCCGGGCGACTGAACGCCCGGGCCCCGGCCGCGGCAGCCGCTAGTTGCCTGCGGTGCCGGGAAGCAGTTCCGTGGCTCCCAGGGCATCGAGCACAAATGCGTAGTCCCAGGCCCGGTCCTTCCAAGCCTCGTAGCGGCCCGAGGCGCCGCCGTGCCCGCCGTCCATCTCGATTTTCAGGACGATCGGCTCGGAGCCCGTGGTCACCTCGCGCAGCTTCGCCACCCATTTGGCCGGCTCCACGTACAGCACCCGGGTGTCGTTGAAGCTGGTCACCGCAGCAATGCGGGGATAGTCCACGGCCCGGATGTTCTCGTACGGGGAGTATTCCTTCATGTACCGGTACACCTCGGGGTCGGTGATCGGGTTGCCCCATTCCTCCCACTCCAGTGCAGAGAGCGGCAGTTCCGGATCCAGGATGGTGGTCAGCGCGTCCACGAACGGAACCTGTGCCACGATCGCCCTGTACTTCTCGGGCGCCAGGTTGGCCACGGCGCCCATCAGCAGCCCGCCGGCCGAGCCGCCCATGGCAGCAATCCGTGACGGATCCACCCACCCGGAAGACGCCAGATAATCAGTGGCGTCGACGAAGTCGGTGAAGGTGTTCTTCTTGTTCAGCTTCTTGCCCTGGTCATACCAGGCACGTCCCATTTCGCCGCCGCCGCGGATGTGCGCGACGACGAAGATGACGCCGCGGTCCAGCAGGGACAGCCTGGCCACGCTGAAACCCGGATCCATGCTGATCTCGTAGCTGCCGTAGGCGTAGACCAGGGCGGGGTTGGTTCCGTCCTGCTGAACCTCGGCGCGGCGCAGCACGGACAGCGGAATCCGGGTGCCGTCCGCAGCAGTAGCCCAGGCCCGCTCCGCCACGTACTCGGCCGGGTTGTAGCCGCCCTTGACCGGGGTTTCCTTGCGCAGCTCCAGCTCGCCGGTGGCCAGCACGTAGTCGTAGACGCGCGGCGGAGTCAGGTAGGAGGTGTAGCTGAGCCGGATGATGGGGGAGTCATACTCCGCGTTGGCGAGGTTGGCTGTGTAGAGCTCCTCGTCAAAGGCCGGCTCCACGGGATCGCCCTGGACTTCGGTGCCCAGGCCCTCCAAGGGGAGCACCTGCACCCGCTCGGTGGTGTCCTTGCGGACCGACACGATGACGTGTGTTTTGGTGACGGCCGCCCCGTTGACGCGGACATCGTCGTCGTGCGCCACCACGGTGTTCCAGTGCTGCTCGGCCAGCGGATGTGCAAACTCGGTCTCCGCCACGAGGGAGAGCATGGAGTTCAGGGCATCCTTGTTGTGCGTGATGAGGTAGTGGCGCTCGCCGGCGATGGTGACGGGCTCGGCCTCGTAGAGGATGCGCTCGCTGCGCGGAATCAGCGTGCGGACCTCTCCCGCGGGATCTTCGAAGTCCAGGACCCGGTACTCGGAGTACTCGGAGTTGCTGATGCCGATCAGCAGCTGCTGCCGGTCCGCGGAGAGATCAAAGCCGGTCCACATGGCAACGTCGTCCTCCTGGTAGATAACGACGTCGTCCTGGACCGGAGTGCCGAGGGTGTGGGCCTTGATCTGGTAGGGGCGCCAGGAATCATCCACCACGGTGTAGAACACCCGGGTGCCGTCGGGGGAGAAAGCGAGCGAGTAGAAGACATTGGTGACCTCGTCCGGCAGCAGTTCGCCGGTGCGCAGGTCCTTGATCCGCAGCGTGAAGCGCTCATCGCCGGCGTTGTCCTGCGAATAGGCCAGCAGGTTGCCGTCCTCGGTGACGGCCAGTCCGCCGAGCGAGAAGAAGGGCTTGCCTTCGGCTTCGGCGTTGCCGTCGATCAGGATCTGCTCGCCCGGAACCGGAACGCCGGGTTCGACGACGGGCGGAGTCCAGTCCGCGTCCAGGTCCCCGGTGTCCTGCGCGGCGGTGCGGCAGTGGATGGCGTACTGCTTGCCCTCTTCGGTCCGGGAGTAGTACCACCAGCCCTTCTTGCGGGCCGGCACCGACAGGTCAGTTTCCTCGGTGCGGTTCTTGATCTCGTCAAAGATCTCCTGCCGCAGCTTCTCCTGATCCGCCGTGACCTCTTCCATGTAGGCGTTCTCTGCCTTGAGGTGCGCCACGACGTCGGGGTTTTCCTTTTCCCGCAGCCACTCGTAGTCGTCAACGAAGGTATCTCCGTGGTGGCTGCGTTCGGTGGGAACCTTGGGGGCAACGGGAGGAGTGGCAGAAGTAGTCATGTCCCGAATATATCGACACCGTCCGGGCGGGCGAAGAACTCCGTGGCGTTTATGCTCGCGGCTTACCGGTCTGAAGGCAGCTCAGCGCAGCAGGAACCAGGCCCCCATGGCGGCGGCTGCGAGGAACAGCATCCAGTTGCCGAGTACTCCCAGCAGGGTCAGGCCAAAGGAGGAGGGAGGAGGGGCGATCATCGGCTCAAGAATGGGGTCCGGAGCTGTGTCCTTGCGGAACTGGCCCCAGAGCGAGGTGGAGAGCAGAACCAGGCCGCCGGTGAGTGCGGTGGGCAGCGCTGGAAGGGTGAAGAGCACCACGTCCCTGGCAAGTATGCCGATCAGGACCTGAAGGGTGAAAACCAGCAATAGCGCGGCGGCGGGACGCCACAGCGGTCCCCGAACGAAGAAGCCCAGGAGGAGGGGCGCGCAGGCCGCAAGGGCCAGCCCGGTCAGCACGATGAGCAGGCCGGGGAGGGTCACCTGGACGCTGCCGTCCGTGGAACTCACCGCTGCCGCCACTGCGAAGAACCCCAGCAGTCCCAGGCAGGTGGGCACCAGCAGGGCGGCCATGCCGGAGCGGGGTTCCTTGTGGCGGGGCAAATCCAGGCTTGCGGCGTACGCCCGTGCCGGGCCGAACACTTCGCCGGGAGTGCCGCCGGAGTCCGCCAGGAACTCCCGGGCGGAGGCTACCGCGTCCCCGATGGCGTCCCCGGGAACGTCCTGCAACCGCAGTTCGACCACAAAGTCGTCAAACCATCGCTTGGTGGCCCTGTCGGTTCGGCCGGCGCGGGTTGGTTTTGGGATGGTCCGGCCGTCACGGGTTTCCATGAGTGCTCCTGTCGGGGGTCTCAGTGCTGCGTCCTTGAGTGCCGAGAAAACGGTCAACCGTGCCGCTGAAGCGCGCCCACAGTTCGCGCTGCTCAGCCAGTTCCCGTCGCCCGGCAGAGGTGAGGGAGAAGTACTTTCTCCCCGGACCGCCGTCCCCGGCCTGCCATGAGGCGGTGACCCAGCCTGCAGCCTCGAACCGGGTGAGCAGCGGATACAGAGTGCCGCCCTTTACCGTGCCGAAGCCTTGCTCCTCCAAGCCGGAGGCGATGGCGTAGCCGTAGGTGGCGCCGCCGTCGAGCGCCTTCAGTACGCAGAGGCTGAGCGTTGCCCGCATCCAGTCGCTGGGCCAGGAAATGTTCTGCACGCCTAGATACTTTCATTAACTAGTTCGCCTGTCTAAATAGTGGGGAATGTTGACGTGAAGTGGATCACGCATATATCCTGACCGAACGGTCGGTAATTATCTTTTGCACTTTCGCATCCGGCTCCTTATCGCACAGTGAGGTGACAGTTATGTCGTTGCATACCGACGCTTCCCCCGGACTGCAGGCCGTTCCGGCCGAAGCACCGAGTGTCTCGGACGGGCCGGAGGCATACTTCGAGCAGCTCCTGGCTGAAGACTCGCGGATTGAACCACGCGACTGGATGCCTGAGGCCTACCGCAAGACGCTGGTCCGCCAGATTTCGCAGCACGCGCACTCCGAGATCATCGGCATGCAGCCTGAGGCCAACTGGATTACGCGTGCCCCGTCCCTCAAGCGCAAGGCCATCCTCATGGCCAAGGTGCAGGACGAGGCCGGACACGGCCTCTACCTGTACTCGGCTGCGGAGACGCTGGGAACGCCGCGCGAGAAAATGACCGAGGACCTGATTGCCGGCAAGGCCCGGTACTCCAGCATCTTCAACTACCCCACCCTCAGCTGGGCGGACATGGGCGCGATCGGCTGGCTGGTGGACGGCGCCGCCATCTGCAACCAGGTTCCGCTCTGCCGTGCGTCCTACGGCCCCTACGGACGCGCGATGGTGCGCGTCTGCAAGGAAGAGTCCTTCCATCAGCGGCAGGGTTTCGAAATCCTGCTGGAACTGGCGAACGGCACCGAAGCGCAGCGCGAAATGGCGCAGGACGCCATCAACCGCTGGTACGCCCCCTCGCTGATGATGTTCGGCCCGCCGGATGATGATTCACCCAACTCCAAACAGTCCATGGCCTGGAACATCAAGCGCTTCTCCAACGATGAACTGCGCTCCCGCTTTGTGGGAATGATCGTGGAGCAGGTCAAGGTCCTGGGCCTGACCCTGCCGGATGACTCCATCCGTTTCAACGAAGACACACAGCAGTGGGAGCACGGTCCCCTGGACTGGAACGAGTTCAAGGAAGTCCTCGCCGGACGCGGGCCCTGCAATGCGCAGCGCCTGGCCTGCCGCCGCGAGGCACACGAAGACGGCGCCTGGGTGCGCGAAGCAGCAGCCGCGTATGCAGCAAAGCAGGCAGCGGCACAGAAGACAGAGGTGGCTTAGATCATGGTTTCCGGTTCAACAACGGGCGACGACGGCGCCAAGCCGGTGGGCACGCAGACTTCCGCCGAGCCGGAGACCGCGGCCGGTGCCGCGGCACTGAGTTCGGCCTGGCCGCTCTGGGAGGTCTTTGTTCGGTCCTCCCGCGGACTCTCCCACGTCCACGCCGGCTCGCTGCACGCTCCGGACGCGGACATGGCAGTCCGCAACGCCCGCGACCTCTATACCCGGCGCAACGAGGGCGTCTCGCTCTGGGTTGTGCCGGCGTCGGCCATTATTGCCTCCGACCCCGACTCCAAGGGGCAGTTCTTTGAATCCCCGCAGGGCAAGGACTACCGGCACGCCACGTACTACACCAAGTCCGAAGGAGTGAAGCACCTGTGAGCTCGGACAGCGCCACCCGCATTACCCCCGGCAACGCCCTGCGCCCGGAGGACATCGCCGCGGCGGGCATCAAGGCTCCCGCCGACGTCGCTGAATACGCCCTGCGCCTGGGCGATGATTCCCTGATCCTGGCCCAGCGGCTGGGCTGGTGGATCTCCCGTGCCCCGGAGCTGGAAGAAGACGTGGCGCTGGGGAACATAGGGCTGGACCTGCTCGGACACGCCCGGTCCTTCCTGACCTACGCCGGGTCGGCCAGCGGCAGGACCGAAGATGATTTGGCCTACTGGCGCCGCGAGGGTGAGTTCCGCTCCGCACACCTGTTTGAGCAGCCCAACGGCGACTTCGGCCGGACCATCGCCCGCCAGCTGGTGGCGTCCTTCTACCTCTACGAGCTGTACACGGCGCTCATGTCCTCCACTGATCCGACTCTGGCCGCGATCTCAGCCAAGGCCGTCAAGGAAGTTGACTACCACCGCGACCACAGCGCCCAGTGGATCCTGCGCCTGGCCGGCGGCACCGAGGAATCACGGCGCCGCATCACGCGCGCGCTGGAACTGACGTGGCCGTATGTCGGCGAACTGTTCGAGGACGACGATCTGGCCGTCTCCCTGGCCGCAACCGGAGCGGCAGTCCTTCCGTCCGCGCTGCGCGAGGGGTTCGACGCCGGCGTCGGCGCCGTGCTGCGCGAAGCAGGGCTTGAGGTTCCCGCGGTCCCGGCAGCCCCGGGCGGCGGACGCCGCGGAAAGCACAGCGAAAATTTGGGATATCTGCTGGCCGAGATGCAGGTCCTGGCCCGCGAGCATCCCGGCGCCAGCTGGTAAGCGGTCATGACTGAGACTGAAGGTGCCACCGCCGTCGGCGCCGAAACGCTCCGTCCCTCCGATCCGGCGGCCGCCCGCGCCTGGGACATTGCCGCGACTGTCTGCGACCCGGAGATTCCGGTGCTCACCATCGAGGACCTCGGTGTGCTGCGGGCGGTTGAACCGACCGCACCGGACACTGTCACGGTCACCATCACGCCCACCTACTCCGGCTGTCCGGCCATGGACGCCATCCGCCAGGACGTGACGGCGGCGCTGAACGCCGCCGGCTATGACCACGTCCGCGTGGACCTGGTGCTCGCCCCGGCCTGGACCACGGACTGGATGAGCGAGGCTGGGAAGGCCAAGCTGAATGCCTACGGCATTGCCCCGCCCACGGGCAAAGCCGTGGCTGGCCCGATCCGGCTGGGCCTGAGCGTGAAGTGCCCGCAGTGTTCTTCCCTCAACACCCGTGAACTGACCCGTTTCGGCTCCACCTCCTGCAAGGCGCTTTATGTCTGCCAAGACTGCCGTGAACCCTTCGACTATTTCAAGGTGCTCTAACCCATGACTACATCCGTTCCCGCGCAGGCGCCCTCCGCACTGTCCGCGCCCTCCGCTGCGGACGCAGCGGTGCCGTCGCCGGGCCCCGCGCCCTCCCGCCGAACCACCTTTCATCCCCTCACGGTCACCGAGGTGCGCCGGCTCACCGAGGATGCCATCGAAGTGACCTTCGCGGTGCCCGAGGCCCTCACCGGATCGTATGACTACCTGCCCGGGCAGTATGTTGCCCTGCGCACCACCATGGACGGCACCGAAGTCCGCCGCAGCTATTCCATCTGCGCCGAGCCCCGGCCCGGGGAAATCCGGGTGGCGATCAAGCGTGACCTGGGCGGCCGGTTCTCCACCTGGGCCAATGAATCCCTCAAAGCCGGGGACGTGCTGGATGTCATGAGTCCGGCCGGCGGTTTCATTTCCAAGCATCCGATGAACGGCCTGAACCACCCCGAAGACCTGGACGTCACCGGCGAGAACGTTTTTGTGGCGGTGGCCGCCGGATCGGGCATCACCCCGGTGATTGCCATTGCCCGCACGGTGCTGGCCGCGTCCGAGAGCACCCGCTTTGACCTCGTCTACGCGAACAAGGCGGCTATGGACGTCATGTTCCTGGAGGAGTTGGCGGACCTGAAGGACCGCTACCCCGCACGGTTTGCCCTGCATCATGTGCTGTCCCGCGAACAGCGGATCTCGCCCCTGCTGTCCGGGCGGATCGACGCCGAGAAGCTGTCCGTGCTGATCGACTCGGTGCTGCCGACGCAGCAGGTGGACGAGTGGTTCCTCTGCGGACCCTTCGAGCTGGTGCAGATGTGCCGGGACGCCCTGGCCGAGCGCGGGGTTGACGCGGAGAAGGTCCGGTTCGAGCTGTTCAGCACCGGCCAGCCCGGCAAGCCGGAAGGGTCCGCGGGCCGTCCCGTCGCCGTCGAACCCGGCGGAGACAACTACTCGATCACATTCCGCCTGGACGGGCTGCAGGGCAAAGTGGCCAGCCCCACCCACGCCCGTGAATCCATCCTCAACGCCGCGCTGCGCGTCCGTCCGGATGTTCCGTTCGCCTGCGCCGGCGGCGTCTGCGGCACGTGCCGCGCCAAAGTTGTCACCGGCACTGTGGAAATGGACGAAAACTATGCCCTGGAACCGGATGAACTGGCAAAGGGCTACATCCTGACCTGCCAGAGCCGCCCCACCAGCCCAGACGTCACCGTCGATTACGACGCTTAGTATTCGAAGGAACGGAGCACCTCTTGATTGAACTGAGCGTCACCGGCGGCATCGCCGAAATAGTCCTCAATGCACCGAAGAAGCTCAATGCCCTGAATGAGGAGGCGCTGGCTGAATTGTCCCGGGCCTACGACGACGCCGAAGCCGCCGGGGTGCGGGCGCTGCTGCTGCGCGGGGAAGGCCGGGCGTTCTGCGCCGGACGCGACATTTCCGCCGTCGACCCCGCGAACGACGACGCTTACGCCTATCTGGGCGACCTAGTGACTCCGCTGCTGAAGAAAATGGCAGCCTTTCCGGCTCCCACCTTCGCTGCGGCGCAGGGTGCCTGCCTCGGCGTCGGACTCGGTCTGCTCGTGGCCACGGATGTTGTCTACGTGGCGGAGGACGCGAAGATTGGCTCGCCGTTCGCCAATCTGGGCGCAACCTTGGATTCCGGCGGACACTGGCTGTTCACCGAACGCCTCGGCGCGCACCGGACCCTGGACCTGATCTACACGGCGGATCTGATGAGCGGTGCCGAAGCCGTGGCCGCCGGGCTGTTCAGCCGTGCCTTCCCGGCCGATGAGCTGCTCGACTCCACCCGGGCCATCGTGGAGCGTGTGGCCAGCGGCGCAACCGGAGCGTTCCGGGCGTCGAAGTCCCTGGTGGCACAGATCCGCGATTCCCGGGTGGGGTTGTGGACCGCCATGGAGGCCGAGAACACCGCCCAGGGCGAGCTCTGCCGGACCAAGGACTATGCCGAAGGATTTTCCGCGTTCATCGACAAGCGCAAGCCGGTTTTCCAGGGGTAGCCACGGGACTTTGATTCATCGCTGGAACAGATAACGGGCCTAAACGGTCCTCAGGACCCCATTATCTGTTCGAAGGATTCAGGGGAACGGGTTTTGACCCCGTTATCTGCACGATGAATCGTACGGTCCGCCCGGAAACGTATTCGACAACCCGTAGAAATCCGGGGAGAATGTCAGCAGCCGGACCGAGCACCCGCTCACCCGGTCCGAACCGTCTCCGGGAGGGAACATGAGCACGCGCACCGCACGCCTGGTGCGCGGCTGGGCCGCAGCCTTGTCGGCCACGGCCGTTGCTGCTGCCTCCCACGTCCTTGCCGGCGGGGTCATCCCCAACCCGTTCATCGTGCTGTTCGCCTTGGCGCTGTCCGCGATGGTCTCCTGTGCCCTTGCCGGACGGACTCTTTCCCTGCCGCGTACAGCCGGAGCAGTGCTGGCCAGCCAGGGAATCTTCCATCTGCTCTTTACAGTCGGGGGAGCGGGGCTGACCTCCGGTCCCTCCGCCGCCGGTCTGAGCGCAGTGAGCCACGCGGGGCACGCCGGGCATGTGGAACCGGCAGCACTGGCCGCGCAGTTTGCTGACCCCGGAACGGCTGTATCCGTGAGCGCGGCGGGGCATTCTTCGGCCGCGATGTGGCTCGGCCACCTGATCGCCGCCGCAGCAACAGTACTGCTCATCCGCAAAGGGGAAGCTGCCCTGCTCCAGCTCGTGGCAACCATGCGTCTGTCCATCACGGCCATCCTGCCGCTGATCCTCCCGCTGCCGCTGGGACCGCGGATTCCCAAGCTCTCCAGCCTGATCCCTGCTGACCCGCTGGGGAACCTCGGTGTTCCGCTGCTGGTGATGAGACACCGGGGCCCGCCGGCCGCTGCTGTGTTCGTCTAGACCCGCGCACCTCCGCGCGGAGCCTTACTCCCAGCAGCCGTCGGTAACGGGCCGGCGCAGAAAGCAGTCATGCCCTCTCTCTCCTCAACACCCTTTGCCCACCAGTTCAATTCCACCCCTCGCTCCCGCAGTGCTGTTTCCCGCCGCCTGCTCGCCTTCCGCGCGTTCCTGCTGGGCGCCCTGCTGCTTGCAGGGTTCGGAGCAGCACTGACAGCCGCACCGGCAGCACTGGCCCATGACGAACTTGTTTCCTCCACACCGGCGGACGGCACCGTCCTGGAAGAAGCTCCGGCAGAGCTCGAGCTGGTCTTCAGTTCCGAGCTGATGGACATCGGCAACAAGGTGATCGTCGCGGACGCAGCCGGAACCAACCTGGTCGAGTCCGACCCCGTGCTGAACCGTGAAACCCTGGTTCAGGCACTGCCCGCGCTCGAAAACGGCGCCTACCAAGTTAACTGGCGCGCGGTTTCCAGCGACGGACACCCCATCACCGGAACGTTCAGCTTCACCGTTGATGCACCGGGTTCGGACGCCGCGGAGACGAACGCTCCGGCCGGTACCCCTACGGAATCAGCAGCAGCATCCGCCACGGCGGAGCCGACCGCTGAGTCTTCCGACCCCGCAGCAACGGAGGAATCCGTGGCATCGCACGTGCCCTGGGCCCTTGGCGGTGCGGCCGTGGGAGCCATCATTGCCCTCGCCGTCTGGGCTGTTGTTGCGCAGCTGAAGAAGCGCCGCCGCGGAGCCGGCTCCTAACCGGCAAACTGCCGTGCGCCGCGCCTCAAACCCCGCGCGCGGCTACTTCAACGCAACCGTCGGGCTGCGTACCTTTAGCGACTTTTCGCCCGGGCCCATGAGCGCGCCCGCGCACCAAACCTTTCGGAGTACCCCAAATGAAGAAACTCTCCCTCGCAGCTGCCGTCCTTGCACTCTCCGCCGCTGGGCTTGCCGGCTGCGCCGCCGATACCCCGGCCACCGGCTCCTCTTCTGAAGCCGCCTCTTCTGAAGCCGCCGAGCAATCCCAGCACCTGGCCATGACCGGAGCCTGGGCCAAGGCCAAAAGCGCCGGCGACATGACCGGCGCCTTTGGCACCCTGGAAAACTCCGGAGCGGAAGACATCACGGTGGTGTCCGCGACGTCACCTGCCGCTGCCGCGGTGGAACTGCACGAGACGGCAGCCGGCGCCGACGGTGCCATGGCAATGCAGGAAATCGAGGGCGGCTTCGTTGTCCCTGCGGGCGGGGAATACGTCCTCGAACCCGGCGCCAACCACCTCATGCTCATGGGCCTCACCGATGACCTGTTGGCCGGCGAGACGCTGGCCATCACCCTGGAACTTGGAGACGGCAGCACCCTGGAGATGGAAGCCACGGCCAAGGACTTTGCCGGCGCCAACGAAAACTACGAATCGGATGATGCGTCTTCCGAAAATGATGCTGCCCATGGTGCGGGGCACGGTGCCGGACACAGCAGCGAAGAACCCTCCACGGGCCACTGATGAGCCAGGAAAAGCCCCAGGGCGTCGGCCGTCGGCGTCTGCTGTTCGGGGGAGCGGCCGCCGGACTGGGCGCGGTCGCGGCGGCCGGCGCTCAATGGGCAGGAAACAGTTCCAGCTCCGAGCCGGATCTGGTCCGCACCGGGCTGGACGAGGGCGGAGCCAATGGGGCCCAGACGGTCCCCTTCTATGGGAGGCACCAGGCGGGGATCGCCACCGAGCCGCAGACGCACGCATCGTTCGTCGCACTGGACCTGGGCACCGACGTGAGCCGCGACCGGATCCGGTCCTGGCTCCGCCTGCTCAGTGACGACGCCGCGGCCCTGACACAGGGCCAGCCTGCCCTGGCGGACACGGAAGCGGAGCTGGCGGTTCGTCCCGCCCGGCTGAGCGTGACCTTTGGATTTGGCCCGGGCCTGGTCAAGGCTGTTGCCCCGCACCTGGCACCGCCGTGGCTGGCTCCGCTGCCCGGCTTCGGCATTGACGCCCTGCAGGAGCGCTGGAACGGCGGAGACCTGCTGCTGCAGATCTGCGCCGATGATCCGCTGACCGTGGCCCACGCCCAGCGGATGCTGTTGAAGGACAGCCGGGCGTTTGCCGCCGTGCGCTGGATCCAATCCGGATTCCGCCGTGCCTACGGCAGCGAACAAACCGGCACCACCATGCGGAACCTGTTTGGCCAGGTGGACGGCTCGGCCAACCCTGTTCCCGGAACGGCCGAATTTGATCGGGTGGTCTGGGGCGACGCGGAAATCCCGGCGTGGCTGGACGGCGGCACCTCCATGGTCATCCGGCGGATCGCCATGAACCTGGACACCTGGGATGAACTGGACCGGCACGGCCGCGAGGAGTCCGTAGGGCGCACCCTGGCCAACGGTGCGCCCCTTACCGGTTCCGCCGAGCACGACGCTCCCGACTTTGAGGCCGTCACGGCGCTCGGTTTCCCGGTGATTCCCGATTACTCCCATATGCGCCGGGCGCGGCCGGACAATCCGCGGCAACGGATCCTGCGGCGTTCGTACAACTACGACGACGCACCGGAGCCCGGCGGTCCGGTCTCCAATGCGGGGCAGGTTTTTGTCTCCTTCCAGGCAGACGTGAGTGCCCAGTTCCTGCCGATCCAGGAACGCCTGGACAAACTGGACCTGCTCAACGAATGGACAACGCCGATTGGTTCGGCGGTGTTCGCCGTTCCGCCGGGTGCCAGGGAAGGCGGTTTCGTGGGGGAAGCGCTCTTCGGCTGAGCATCCGGGCTGAGCAACCGCCGCGTCCGGGCCTAAACCGGGCCGGGTTGTTTCTCCGGGGCGCCAGAGACTACGTTGGAAACTAATGATCAGCATGCTGATTATTGTCCGGGCCACCCCGGAAGCACCAGCAGCCACGGAGAGACGGAGGCACAGATGACGGACAGCTACGATCCGAATAATGACCCGGGCAATCCCGACAAGCCCAAGGATGCCGGCAAGAAACTGCAGGACTCCAGCCGGGAGGGTGGCGGCAACGCCGACACCAGCACGGAAAAGGGTAAGTTTGCCAACCCGGACCCCGCGGCAGGGAACGTCACCGGGCTGGAGCCCGGCGGCGGCGTTCCCCCGGGAGAGACCCCTCCCGCCGAGGATCAGATGAGCATGGATCAGGGGCACGACGAAGATTAATCCGCCCCGGTACTGCGCACAGCGGCCCGCCACCGGACTTCCGGTTGGCGGGCCGCTTGCGTCGTCAGGGTCTTTTGCTGTCTTGGGGGCCGCGGGGTGCCGGGTCCAGGCCCGGCCCTTACCTGGCGTCCAGATCCTCAAACACCAGGAACGTCTGCGTATCCAGGATGCCCGGCATTGATTGAAGCTGGTCGAAGATGACCTGGCGCAGATGCACGTTGTCTTCGGCGCGGACCAGCAGGATCACGTCGAAGGAGCCGCCCACCAGTGCAATGTGATGGATTTCGGGAATGGCGCGCAGCTGCTCACGCAGTTCCCGCCACGAGTGCTGACGCACCTTCAATGTCACATAGGCGGACGAACGCAACCCTGCTTTCACCGGATCAACGACGGCGGTGAACCGGCTGAGCACCCCTGTTTCCGTCAGCTTGGCAATCCGGGAATACGCGTGGGCGCGGGAAATGTGCACGGCCTCGGCCACGGCCGTGACGGACGCCCTGCCGTTGCCCGTGAGCTCAGCGAGGATGGATCGGTCGATGTCATCCAGTTTCGGGGCCGGTTGCTCGGTGATGTCCCGTGCCATAGTGTCCACACTCTCCGGGGTAATCCAGCTCACAATTTACATTTCGTCCACCAGCATAGCCGCCAGCGTCGCATCCATCCACGTTTTCGCTGCTCTCTGGATACGAATAAGGGTTCGTCAGCATACTTGGGTAACAGAACATCCACGGCGAAGAGGCGGTGGAAGGGCAGCTGACGGAGGCAAAATGACTATCTCAACGGGCAATCCGCCCCCCGGAGCCATGGACGATCCCCGCAGGGACGCACGCCGATTCGGCACCGCCGGCAGCTCGGACCTGCTGCCCTCGGACTCACCGGTGCAGCTGGTGGACCCGGACGGCGTCCACCGCCACGATGACCGCTATCCGCTGCCCGACGGCGATTCCCTCCGCAGTGCCTACGCCCGGTTGATCGCGGGCCGGCGCATCAACGACCAGGCCAACGCGCTCGTGAGGCAGGGCCGGCTGGCGGTCTATCCTTCCTCCCACGGCCAGGAGGCGTGCCAAGTGGCCGCCGCCGTCGTTCTCGACAAAAACGACTGGCTTTTTCCCACCTACCGCGACACAGTGGCGGTGATTTCCCGGGGCGTGGAACCGCTGCAGGTCCTGACGCTGCTGCGCGGTGACTGGCATTCGGGCTACGACCCCTACGAGCACAACACCGCTCCGCAGGCCACGCCCCTGGCAACCCAGCTGCTGCACGCCGTCGGCGTGGCCCACGCCGCCAAGCTCAAGGGCGAAGACACCGTGGTGCTGGCCATGTGCGGAGACGGTGCCACCAGCGAGGGCGACTTCCACGAGGCCCTGAACTTCGCCGCCGTGTTCCACGTGCCCGTGGTGTTCTTTGTGCAGAACAACGAGTACGCCATCTCGGTGCCGCTGGCGAGCCAGTCGGTGGCGCCGTCCCTGGCGCACAAGGCCATCGGTTACGGCATGCCCGGCGAACGGGTGGACGGCAACGACCTGGCGGCCCTGCTCTCGGTCCTCGGCGCCGCCGTGGACCGGGCGCGTGAGGGACACGGGCCGTCACTGGTTGAAGCGCACACCTACCGCATGCAGGCCCACACCAACGCGGACGACGCCACCCGCTACCGCACGGAGGAGGACGTTCAGAAGTGGGTGCCGCGGGATCCCATCGCCCGCATGCGCACCTATCTGCGCGGCCTCAACCTGCTGGACGACGCCGCCGAAGCCGGCTTCGCAGCAGATGCCGAGGACATTGCCGCCGCCATGCGCGACGGCTTGAACACCGATGTGGAACCGGATCCGCAGGAACTGTTCAACCACGTCTACACCCGACGCACGCCGCAGCTCATTGAGCAGGCAAACCTGCTGCGCGACGAACTCTCGCGCCAGGCCTGAAAGGCAGCCACGATGACCGTTACCGAAACCCTCGAAGTCCCTGAAACACTCGAAGCGCCGGCCGCGCCGGGCCCGGCCGCCCCTGAGTCCCTCACCTTCGCCAAGGCACTGAACACCGCACTGGCCGATGAAATGGCGGCCAATTCCGCCGTCATCATGTTCGGCGAGGACGTGGGCCCGCTGGGCGGCGTCTTCCGCATCACCGACGGGCTGACCGCCCGTTTTGGTGAAGAGCGCTGCTTCGACACCCCGCTGGCCGAATCCGGCATCATGGGCATGGCCGTGGGCATGGCCATGAACGGCATGCGTCCCGTAGTGGAGATGCAGTTCGACGCCTTCGCGTACCCGGCGTTTGAACAGGTGGTCAGCCACGTGGCCAAGACCGCCAACCGCACCCGCGGCAAGGTCCGCCTGCCAATGGTGATCCGCATTCCCTACGCCGGCGGCATCGGGGGAGTGGAGCACCACTGCGACTCCTCCGAGTCCTATTACGCACACACTCCGGGACTGACCGTCGTGGCGCCCGCCACGGTTGCCGACGCCTACACGCTGCTCCGCGAAGCCATTCGGCTGAACGATCCCGTGGTTTTCCTGGAACCCAAGAAGCTTTACTGGACCAAGGAGGATGTGGACCTCGCCGCACTGCGCAGCCGCTTCGACGCCGAAGATGTGTCCGAGGACGGCACCCGGCTTTCCGGCGGCATCGGCACCGCCGCAGTGGCCCGCTCCGGCTCCGACGCCACCCTGATTGCCTACGGACCGTCAGTGGCCACGGCCATGGCTGCCGCCGAAGCCGCAGCGGAAGAGGGCCGGTCCCTGGAAGTGATCGACCTGCGCTCCATCGTGCCGTTCGACGATGAAACCGTCACCGCCTCGGTTCGCCGCACCGGCCGCGCCGTGGTCATCTCGGAAGCACCCGGATTCGCCTCCGTGGCTTCGGAAATCGTGGCCCGCGTGCAGGAACGCTGCTTCCATTCCCTGGCCGCGCCGGTGCTGCGCGTCACCGGGTTCGACATTCCCTATCCGGCACCCAAGCTCGAGCACTGGTTCCTGCCCAGCGTGGACCGGATCCTGGACACCGTTGACGAACTGCAGTGGGAGGACCGATGAGCACGCGCACCTTCCTGCTCCCGGATCTGGGCGAAGGCCTGACTGAAGCCGAACTGGTGACCTGGCTGGTGGCGGTGGGCGATGAGATCCGCGTGGACCAGCCGGTGGCCGAGGTGGAAACCGCCAAGTCTTTGGTTGAGGTTCCCTCCCCGTTTGCCGGCACCGTGGCGCAGCTGCACGGCGAAGCAGGGCAGACGCTCGACGTCGGGCGTCCCCTGATCTCTGTGGCAGCGGCCGGCACCGGGACAAGTTCCCTCGAAAGCGCCGCCGTCGGATCCGCGCCGGCACCGGGACGCAGCGACCCCGACGGCGAAGCGTACCGGCAGGAAGAAAAGGCCGGTTCGGGCAACGTGCTGATTGGTTACGGCACCCCCGGCGGGCACGCCGTGGCACGCCGGACCCGCCGCCCGCGTACCGCAGCTGCTGGACCGGGTGCAGCTCCGGTTTCATCAGCCCTTCCGGCACCGGTGCTGGCAATAGTCCCGGACCTCCCGGCCGAGGCTCCGAGGTGCATCTCGCCGCTGGTCCGCAAGCTGGCCCGCGAGAACGGTGTCCGGCTGGCTGATCTGGCAGGCTCCGGCGCCAACGGACTGATCCTGCGCAGCGACGTGGAAGCAGCTCTGTCCGGGGCAGGGTCATCCGAAAAGGCCGAACCCGCCGCAGCCCCCGCAACCTCGGCAACTCAGGCGGCCCCTGCCGGCAGCGACCCGCGCACCGGCTTGGCCGTCGCATCGCGGACACCGGTCAAGGGACTGCGCAAAACGGTTGCCGCGAACCTCACCGCCAGCCGGGCCAGCATTCCCGAGGCCACGGTCTGGGTGGATGTGGACGCCACCGCTCTGCTGGAACTGCGCGCGGACCTCAAGCGCCGGCACCCGGATAACACCCCCGGCCTGATGGCGTTCCTCGCCCGCTTTGTGCTGGCCGGGCTGGCGAAGTTCCCCGAACTCAATGCCCGGTTTGATCCGGCATCCGAGGACGCCGACGGCGGTGCAAGCATCACAGCCTACGACGGCGTCAACCTGGGCTTCGCAGCGCAGACCGACCGCGGCCTGGTTGTTCCTTCCATCCGCCGTGCCGACACCATGAACGCCCGCGGCCTGGACGCGGAAATCCGCCGGCTCACAGCGTCGGCACGCGATGGCAAGGCCACGCCTGTCGAGCTGACGTCGGGCACCTTCACGCTGAACAACTACGGGGTGTTCGGTGTGGACGGCAGCGCCGCGATCATCAACTATCCGGAGTCGGCCATCCTTGGGATCGGCCGGATCATCGACAAGCCGTGGGTTGTGGACGGCGAACTGGCCGTACGGAAAATGACCGAGCTGACCCTGGTCTTCGACCACCGGATCTGCGACGGCGGGACCGCCGGCGGCTTCCTGCGCTATGTGGCTGATGCCATCGAGAACCCGGGCAGCGTCCTCGCGGACCTCTGACGGACCAGGGGCACCGCGAACCCGGCCGGACCCGCGCCGCAACATTTGCGGACAGTCGTGGTCCGGCCGCCGCGGCCGCGATACCTTGGAACCAGAAGTTGGAACAAGAAATTCACCGCCGGTGCACCCGAGGCTCCGGGCAGCTTACGGACCCCACAAAGGACGGACCCATGACCCACGCAACCGGCCAGGAAACCGAGCAGTGGCTGGAGGTGGCGCCGCGGGTGCTGGTGCTTCGCAATCCCGGCTTCGGCATGAACACCGGTCTGGTCATCGGGGATGAGCAGGCGCTGATCATCGACACCGGTGCCGGTCCCCGGCAGGGCTGCGCCATCCTGACGGCAGTGCGTGAGCGCACCGATCTGCCGCTGATCGCCGTGAACACCCACGCGCACTTTGATCATTTCTTCGGCAACGCTGTCTTGGCGGCGAACGGCGTCCAGGACATCTGGGCCACCAGCCGCTGCGCCGAAGCCATCCGCGAGCAGGGCGATTCCCAGCGCCCCGCCGTCGCCGGCGTGGAAGCCGAGATGGCCGCCGGGGAGGGCGTGCACACGGAGATTCTGGCACCCAACCGCCTGGTGGACGGTTCCCCGGTGGACCTGGATCTGGGCGGCATCTCCGTGACGCTCTTCCATCTAGGCCGGGGCCACACCGACCATGACCTGCTCGTCGGCGCCGGCGATGTCCTGTTCACCGGAGACCTGGTGGAAGAGGGCGCGGATCCGTCCTTTGAGGACTCCTTTCCCAAGGAGTGGATCCGCACGCTGGGCAAGATGACCGCGCTGGAGGACCTGTATTCGGTCTTCGTGCCGGGCCACGGCAAACCGGTGGCCGTGGACTTCGTGACTACGCAGATGAACAAGATGCGCACCGCCGTTGCCGTCACCCGCAGCGCCATGGACCAGGCCTCCACCGATATGACCAAGGCCATCCCTATTCTGCCGTACGGGCCGGAGCAGTCCCGGGCCCTGCTGATGCGGCTGCGGACCCTGGCACGCTGGAAGTGGCTTAAGCAATAAGGGCGTACCCTGAACCGGTGCCCGCAGAATCCTTTAGCCTCAAATCCATAGCCATTCCCGCGTTTGGGCCCACGCTCCTGTACGGCCTGGCCACCGGGGCCATCCTGCCGGTGATCGCGCTGACAGCGCGGGACCTTGGAGCCACCGTGGCCCTGGCTGCTCTGGTGATCACCCTGACGGGCATCGGTTCTTTGCTCACCAACGTGCCGGCCACGGTGCTTACCACCCGGTTCGGCGAAAAATGGGCGCTGGTGATCGCTGCACTGTGGTGTTCGGCAGCGATGGCCACGGCAGCTCTGGCACCGGTGCTGTGGATCTTTGCCCTGGCCGTGTTCATGGTGGGGATGGCGGGCTCGGTCTTTGGCCTGGCACGGCAGAGCTACCTTACCGAAGCCGTACCGCTGTATTACAGGGCCCGGGCACTGTCCACCCTGGGCGGGGTAAACCGGATTGGTGTCTTTGCCGGCCCCTTTGCCGCCGCCGGCGTCATCCATTTCGCCGGAATCTCCGGAGCCTACTGGGTGGGTGCCGCCGCCGCCCTGTTGGCAGCGATTATCAGCCTGCGGGTCCCTGAACTGCGGGTGCCCATCCCGGCGGGCCCGGGACGAGCCCCCGGTCCAGGCTCCGCCGGCAGAGGGCGCCGCAGCGCCGGCGAACCGGCTGTTCCCGCGCCTACCGTTCGCTCCGTCCTCGGCAGCCACGGCAGGGTGTTCCGCACACTGGGCCTGGGCATCCTCCTGATCGCGGCCGTGCGAGCCTCCCGGCAGGCAGTCATTCCGCTCTGGGCCCAGCACATCGGATTGGACCCCACTCAGACCGCCCTGATTTACGGGTTGTCCGGTGCCATCGACATGCTGATCTTCTATCCCGCGGGCAAAGCCATGGACCTGTGGGGGCGGCGCTGGGTGGCTGTGCCGTGCATGCTGACCATGGCTGCGGGACTGGCGCTGATGCCGTTCGCCACCGACCGGACCGGCCTGCTGCTGGTGGCCCTGGTCCTGGGTTTCGGCAACGGGATCGGTTCCGGCATCGTGATGACCCTGGGTGCGGATTTCTCGCCCTCGCCCGGCCGCCCGCAGTTCCTGGGCATCTGGCGGCTGCTGGCGGACACCGGCACCATGGCCGGGCCAGCGCTCCTCTCGGCGGTGACGGCGCTGGTGTCACTGTCAGCAGGCATCGGTGCCACCGCCGTCCTGGGCCTGCTGGGAGCGGCCGCACTGTGGAAATGGGTGCCTAAAGGCCGTCCCGGCTACGGCCAGCCCAAGGGCCAGGCGCGCGGACAGGTCAGCGGGCCGGGTCTCCCGCCTGCATAGAGAAGACCCAGCAGGCCAGCGCGCTGAGCACGTAACCCACACCAACGATCAGGCCCAGACCGGACCAGAAATACAACAGCATGGACTCGCTGCTGCCCAGCACCGTGGTGCCGCTGATGGCGTACAGGTAGGCGCCCACGCTGATCAGCAGCGACAGCAGCCCGGGGATCCAGCACATCGCGGCCAGCACCGGAACTGAACCGCGGCCCCGGCCGCCGGGCGGCCAGTAATTCCACTCCGGGGTGGTACGCAGCATGACCAGCCCGCCAATTAGTGTCCACGTAGCCACCACCAGGAAGGACGCCACGACGTCGGCCGGCCGGTGCCACAGGTTAACGAAGGTGGACGCCCCCGCGAGCACCGCGTAGCTTCCGCCCGCCAGGGCAACAGCCGGACGCCAGCGGGGGGAGGCCAGCAGGAACACGACGGCGGCCGCCGAGGCAGCCAGCGTGGTGTGGCCTGACGGCAGCGAGTTGAAGTCCAGCGTGATGACGCCCCGGTCCGGGCGGTCAAAGAAGAGCCGCTTAAGCAGCTGGCTGCTGATGTTCGCCGCAGCAAAAGTTGCCAGCGCAATCACCGCCGGTGCCAGCCGCCGTCGTCGTACGGTCATCACCAGCACCACGGCCCCCGCAATGAAGACGGACAGCAGCGGCAGATTGTCCAGGAACTCCAGCACCGGCAGCTTTGTTCCGGGCATCGCCACTTCAGCCTCACGCCAGGCGGATTCATCGGCCAGCTGGCCGGTGGTGGTTCGGACAAAACCCCAGTACGTCAGTGCCACTGCAGCCGCACACAGCAGTGCCCCGAACAGGAACAGGGCTGCATTGGAGGCAGGCGGGCGCCGAGTCGGAGCGCGGCGGTTCAGGAGATCGCGGGTATTCATTGCCTCCTAGTCTGCCACTGGATCTTGGCACTTGGCTGAATGGCCGCCGTGAGCGCCGTCATGCCGTGCCGAACCGATCCCGGGCTAGGCTGGCTGAGTGGCTACCCCTGACTTTTCCTCCGCTTCCGGGTCCCGGCCGGACCTGTCCGTCCTGCTCACCGGAGCCCGCGTCGTCTCGATTCCCATGCGCGTCCGTTTCCGCGGGATCCTGCACCGTGAGGCCCTCCTGATTCCCGGCCCGGCCGGCTGGGGTGAATTCTCCCCGTTTCCCGAATACGGCGACGCCGAGGCCGCGCCCTGGCTCGCGGCCGCCCTGGAAGCAGCGGGGGAGGGGTATCCGAAACCGGTACGGACCTCCGTTCCGGTCAATGGAACCGTGCCGGCGGTGGCCGTGGACCGGGTTGAAGGAGTCCTCGCCCGGTTTGGAGCGGTAGGTGCCGTGAAGGTTAAAGTAGCCGAGCGGGGCCAGTCCGTGGCCGAGGATCTGGCCCGGGTGGCAGAAGTCCGGCGGCTGCTGCCCAACGCAGGCATACGCGTGGATGCCAACGGCGGCTGGGACGTGCCCACCGCCGTCGCCGCCCTGGGAGCGCTGGCCGAAGCGGGACTGGAATACGCCGAGCAGCCGGTCCCGGACATTGCCGGGCTGCGGGAGGTGCGGCAGGAACTGGCACGCCGCGACATCCCGGTGCTGATTGCCGCCGACGAGAGCGTCCGCAAGGAAACCGATCCGCTGCGCGTGGCACGGGAAGACGCTGCGGACCTGATCGTGGTGAAGGTGGCTCCGCTCGGCGGAGTCCGCCGCGCCCTGGAGATTGTGGCCGCGGCCGGGCTTCCCGCCGTCGTCAGCTCTGCCCTGGACACCTCGGTGGGAATCAGGGCCGGCGTCGCGCTGGCGGCCTCGCTGCCCGAACTGCCGTATGCCTGCGGGCTGGGCACCCTGTCGCTGATGGCGGGGGATGTCGCCGAGGAACCCCTGCTGCCCGACGGCGGCGCCCTGGCAGTGCGGAACGTGGCGGTGTCTGGGGAATTGCTGGAGTGCTACGCGGCGGCGCCGGAGCGCCGGCAGTGGTGGCTGGACCGGCTGGAACGGGTTTATGGACAGCTGATGAGAGGGGACAGGACAGCATGAAGTACGTACTTCCGGCACTGACGGTTCTGATGGCGGCTGCCGGGCTGGCCGTGTGGATCTTTGCGGACAACCTTCTTTTGGGGCTCGGCCTGGTGGCTCTGGCACTGCTTCTGGGGGCTGTTGCCCCGGGCATTGTTGGCCGGCTGGGAACGGACAACAGCGGCGGCGATGCCGACCCGGCACGGGTGAAGGAGTACCGGGCGCAGCATCCGGGAACGACCATCGCCGACGCAATCCGCGCCACCCGGCAGTAGGGTCCGCCGGATCCGTTGGCTGAAGGCAACGTGCAAGGATCAACCCATGACGCTGGCCACCTTTACCCTGTCCGAGCAGAGCTACCGCCTGCGCCGGGCAGATGCCGCCGACGTCGGGCCGATCGTTGAACTGCTGGCCGCAGATGAGCTGCGGCAGGGTGAGGATTCCGCGGAACCGGAGCGCCACGGAGCATACGTTGAGGCCTTCCGGCGGATTGACGCCGACCCCGCCCAGCTGCTGGTGGTTGCGGCAAACCAGCAGGACAAGGTTGTCGGCACCATGCAGTTGACTGTTATCCCCGGGCTGGCTCGTGCCGGTGCCACCCGGTTGCTCGTGGAGGCGGTGCGGGTGGATGCCGGGCTGCGCGGCAACGGACTGGGCTCGGCGATGATGGCCTGGGCGGTCGAAGAAGGGCGGCGGCGCGGCGCCTCGATGGTTCAGCTCACGAGCGACAGGGCGCGCGGTGCCGCCCACCGGTTCTACGAGCGTCTGGGCTTTACTCCGTCGCATGTGGGGTTCAAACTCTTCCTCTAGCGGTCTTCCAAAAGTCTGTGCCCTCAGGCTGGGACCGAGGCCCTAGGCTGAACGACTAGGAGCGCCCCATGCCCGACTATGGCCGGAACCTGCTCTTCGGAGCATTCCTCACGCCTGCGGCCTCACCGCCGCAGCAGGCGGTGGAGCTGACCGTCACGGCGGAACGGGCCGGGCTGGACCTGGCCACCTTCCAGGATCATCCCTATCAGCCGCGGTTCCTGGACACCTGGACACTGCTGTCTTACGCGGCTGCCAGAACTGAGCAGATCACCCTCGCCACCAATGTCCTGAATCTGCCGCTGCGCCAGCCGGTGATCGTGGCGCGCAGCGCGGCCAGCCTGGACCTGCTCAGCGGCGGACGGTTCGAACTCGGACTGGGTGCCGGCGCCTTCTGGGACGCGATCGAGGCTGTGGGCGGGCAGCGGCTGGAACCGGGTGAGGCAGTCACCGCGCTGGCGGAGGCGATCCGGATCATCCGCGGTGTCTGGGCTGTAGGTGACCGCACGCCGCTGCGGGTGGACGGATCGGTCCACCAGGTCCACGGCGCCAAGCGCGGGCCCGCTCCGGCGCACGACGTCGGCATCTGGCTGGGTGCCTACAAACCCCGCATGCTCCGGCTCACCGGGGAAACGGCTGACGGATGGGTGCCCACGCTCAGCTATCTCCGCGGCGGTCCCGCCGATTTGGCAGCGATGAACTCGCGGATTGACGACGCTGCGGTCGCCGCCGGGCGTGATCCGGCAGCGGTACAGCGGCTGCTGAACATCAGCGGTTCCCTCGAAACCACCGGCGGCGGATTGCTGCAGGGCCCGGCCGCCCAGTGGGCGCGGGAACTCGCGGACATCGCCTTGGAATACGGCATCTCCGGATTCCTACTGGCCAGCGACAATGCCCGGGACCTGCAGCGTTACGGCGAGGAAGTGGCCCCCGAAGTCCGGTCCCTGGTCGCAGCCGCACGGTAGGGCACCTGCTGGAGTTGTTAACCCGGCGTTCAACCGGCAGCCTCCTGCGCGTCGCTTTTCACTGCCAACGTGGGCAGCGACACATCCGCCGGAGAAAGGCCCGACCCTTGACCGACCTGTCCAATTTTGTGCCGTCCGCTTCTGAGCCCGCCGTGAACGCCGAGTCAAGTCTTGCCGGCGCCGCCCCGAAGAGACGGCTATTGCCCATGCTCGGGCATACCCGCGGCAAGCGCAGTGCTGTCACCTGCGCGCTGAAGTGCGACAACGCCTGCAGCAAAGCAGTCTGCAACACTTCCGCCAACCACTATTTCCGGGACATCGTGTCGGCAGAGTTTTCACGGCGCACAGCCTTGGGGGTCGGAGCAGCCGGTGCTCTGGGAGCCGCCGTGCTGGCCCTCGGCGGTGCAGCTCCGGCGACGGCGGCACCGGCCGGGCCGGGCGGCGGACGAGGTCCGCGGAAATCCCTGGGTTTCGCCCCCATCGCACCCGTGGACGCGGCAGTGGACAGCTTTGACGTCCCGGCTGGATACGAGTGGGAACCGCTGCTGCGCTGGGGAGATCCACTGTTCGCCGATTCCCCCGAGTTCAATTTCCGTGACCAGAACGCGGCCGCGCAGGCCCGCCAGTTCGGCTACAACAACGACTATTTGGAGATCCTTCGCCAGCCCAACGGCAAGAAGGGACTGCTCGTCTGCAACCATGAGTATGTAAACCCGGAGATCATGTTCCCGGCTGCCCCGGCCTCCGCCGCCGAGGAAGCCGAGCGGCGCGCCATCTTCCGCAACGCCGTCGGCATGTCGGTGGTGGAACTGGAACGCAGTTCCCGGGGCACACCCTGGAATTATGTCCGCGGCGCCCGGCTCAACCGCCGCATCACCCTGGACACCGTCTTTGAACTCACGGGACCGGCAGCCGGAACGGAGCTGCTCAAAACGGCAGCCGATCCGGAGGGGCGGTTTGTGCTCGGGACGCTTGGCAACTGTGCCGGCGGCAGCACTCCGTGGGGAACGGTGCTCTCCGGCGAGGAGAACTTCAACGGCTTCTTCCGCGCCGACGGCACCAGCGCCGAGGACAAGCGGTATGGCTTGGACAGCGCCGCGACGGCCATGGGCTGGGAGCAGGAGGACCCGCGCTTCGATGCGCGCACCCCGGAAACCCGCAACGAGCCGAACCGGTTCGGTTACATCGTGGAGCTTGACCCCGAGGACCCGGAGTCGGTGCCGCGCAAGCACACCAGTCTGGGCCGGTTCAAACATGAGGGTGCCAACGTCATCATCGCCCGCAACGGCAAGGCCGTGGCGTATTCGGGGGACGATGAGCGCTTCGACTACCTCTATAAGTTTGTCTCGAAGAACAAGTACCGCAAGAACGACAAGCGGCACAACATGACGCTCCTGGCCGAGGGGGACCTGTACGTTGCCCGGTTTGCCGGCAACTCGCCCGCGGCTGAAATCGACGGTACCGGGGCTGTTCCCGCTGACGGCGGATTCGACGGACGGGGCACCTGGCTTCCGCTGGTGGTGCGCGGCAAATCGGCCATCCCGGGCATGAGCGTGGCGGAGGTGCTGGTCTACACCCGCCTCGCTGCGGACAAGGCCGGGGCGACCAAGATGGACCGCTGCGAGGACGTGGAGCCGAGCCTGGCCACGGGGCGGGTCTATGTGGCCTGCACCAACAACTCCAACCGCGGCGTCGGCGCCAGCGCAGCTGCCGATGAAGTGAATCCCCGGCGGGAAAACCGTGACGGGCACATTGTGGAAATCATCGAGGACCGCGACGACGCCACGGCCACCAGCTTCCGCTGGAATCTGCTGATGCTCTGCGGGGATCCGGCGCAGGGGGATGCCACCTACTTCAGCGGTTATCCGCGGGAGTTGGTCAGCCCCATTTCCTGCCCGGACAACCTGGCCTTTGATTCCGCCGGCAACCTGTGGATTTCCACCGACGGCGCTCCGTCCGGAATCGGCTATAACGACGGACTGTTCAAAGTGGCGCTTGCCGGACGCGACCGCGGCAAGGTGGAGCAGTTCCTTTCCGTGCCCCGTGACGGAGAGACCTGCGGACCGGTGATCCATGACGAGGAATCCATGGTGTTCGTTGCCGTGCAGCATCCGGGGGAGGACGGCAGCTACGGCGCGCACACGTCCTTCTTTCCGGACTACGTGCCCGATGGCGCCGTGCCGGCTGCCGGGGAAGTCCGGGCGCCCCGGCCGGCCGTGGTGCAGGTGTACCGCGAGGATGCCAACCCCGGACGGCCCGGGCACAAGGGACGCGGCAAAAAGGGCAGCCGTTGAGTCAGAGGGGAGGGCGGAGTTAGGCCAGGGACAGGAAGAGCTGTTCCAGTTCCTTCTTGTCCATGGCGTTGTCTTCCTGGGTCAGGCACTGCTGCAGCCCGGTGGCAATGATGAGGAAGCCGGCCCGGTCCAGCGCCTTGGAGACGGCGGCCAGCTGCGTGACAACGTCCTTGCAGTCGCGGCCTTCCTCCAGCATGCGGGTGACAGCGCTCAGCTGGCCCTGCGCACGCTTGAGCCGGTTGATGACCGGGGTGAGCTCTGTTGCATCAAGTTCCATGGAGTGTCTCCGAAGTTAGGTGAGGTCCCAGCTTATACCCCGGTGGGTGTTTTGACTACCCCCGGGGGTATAAGTAATACTCGGTGGGGTATTCATCTTCCCCGTCCTGAGAGGACCCCATGGCTTCCGCAACACCCTCATCTCCCGGCTCGCCTACCCCCGCATCGGCCGTCACTGCACTCGATGCGCAGACCCTGCAGGCCTGGCAGCGTGAGCGCCCGGACCTGATCGTGCTGGACGTCCGCTCCGCAGCTGAATTCGAGTCCCTGCACATTGCCGGTTCCGTCAATGTGCCCCTTCCGCTGCTCAAGGACCACGCTGATTCCGTGGCAACACGCCTCGGCGGCAGCGTCGTTCTGGTCTGCCAGTCGGGTGTCCGTGCCGAGCAGGCACGGCAGCGGCTCGGCGCAGCCGGTGTCGATGCCGCCACCGTCCTTACCGGAGGCGTACCGGGTTATGCGGCGGCCGGCGGCAACGTTGTCCGCGGCAAGGAACGCTGGGACCTGGAGCGCCAGGTGCGCCTGGCAGCCGGGTCCCTCGTGCTGGCCGGCCTGACCGGCGGCCGCTTCGCTTCGCCCAAGGTCCGGACCCTGGCCGGCGTCATTGGCGCCGGCCTGACCTTCTCCGCGGCAACCAACACCTGCGCCATGGGCAAGGCGCTTTCCGTCATGCCGTGGAACAAGGCCGCCGTTGAACCCACCCCTGAAGACGTCCTCGCCAGCCTGCCGCTGAGCGGAGCCGGGAACACCGCGGCCGCATCATGACCCCGGCACTGGTCCTCGTTCTGGCGCTGTCCATTCTCATCGGGCTCTCGCTCGGTGTCCTCGGCGGCGGCGGCTCCATCCTGACCGTTCCGATCCTGGTTTATGTGGCCGGTTTCGACGCCAAGGAAGCCATTGCGGCATCGCTGTTCGTCGTCGGTGTCACCTCCGCGGTCAGCGTGATCAGCCATGCCCGCAGCGGCCGGGTGATGTGGCGCACCGGCCTCATCTTCGGTGCCGCCGGCATGCTTGGCGCCTTTGCCGGCGGCTTGCTGGGCGGCTTCATCCCCGGCGAGATTCTGCTGGTTGCCTTCGCTTTGATGATGGTCGCCACCTCGGCCGCCATGATCCGCGGCCGTAAGAACAAACAGGCGGCAGGCACTGACAGTGACGGTGCTCCGCGCCGGATGCCGCTCGGAAAAATCCTGGTCGAGGGCCTCATTGTGGGCCTGGTCACCGGACTGGTGGGTGCCGGCGGCGGATTCCTTGTAGTTCCCGCCCTGGCTCTGCTCGGCGGACTGCCGATGTCCATTGCCGTGGGTACCTCCCTGGTGGTCATCAGCATGAAGTCCTTCGCCGGACTCGCCGGCTACCTCACCACGGTCCAGCTGGACTGGAGCCTGGTCCTGGCCGTCACGGCCGCTGCGATTGTCGGCAGCCTGATCGGCGCCAAGCTCACCGGCCGGATCCCCGAGACCGCGCTCCGCAAGGGCTTTGGCTGGTTTGTCCTGGTCATGGGCGCCTTCGTGCTCATACAGCAGGCACCGGCGGATCTCCAGCTGATTCTCGCCGGGGGCGTTGCGGCACTTGCACTGGCTGCGGCGGCCGTCTGCTGGCTGTTCATCCCTTCCTGCCCGCTGCGCAAAACCAACCGGCACCGGGGCGACGCGTCCCGGCACCTGCCGGCCTAGCTCCACAGACAACAAACCTTCCACTTCACAACAGAAGGAGCACCCCCATGCTTATCGAACGCATTTATGATGAAGACCTGGCCCAGGCCAGCTACCTGATCGGCTGCCAGGCCAAGGGCGAGGCGATCGTCGTTGACGCCCGCCGCGACATTGCCGGCTACCTGGACCTCGCCGCCGCGAACGGCATGAAAATCGTGGCCGTTACCGAAACCCACATCCACGCCGACTTCCTCTCCGGAACCCGGGAACTGGCTGCGGCCACCGGTGCCACCGTCTACGTTTCCGGTGAAGGCGGACCCGACTGGCAGTATGACTTCGACGGTGAACGCCTGCATGACCTGGATACCGTCAAGCTCGGCAACATCACCGTCCAGGCTCTGCACACCCCCGGCCATACCCCGGAGCACCTGTCCTTCCTGATCGCTGACGGCGCGTTCAGCGATTCACCCGGCTACCTGCTGTCCGGCGATTTCATCTTCTCCGGCGACCTCGGCCGTCCGGACCTGCTGGACGAAGCCGCCGGCGGCGTCGACACCCGTTTTGCAGGTGCCAAGCAGCTGTTCGCCAGCCTGCGGGACAAGTTCCTGACCCTGCCCGACTACGTCCAGGTGCACCCGGGCCACGGCGCCGGCAGCGCCTGCGGCAAGGCCCTGGGGGCCATCCCGTCCTCCACCGTCGGCTACGAACGCCGCTACGCCTGGTGGGGCCCGTACCTCGAGAACAACGACGAGCAGGGGTTCATCAACGAACTGCTCGACGGGCAGCCCGACGCGCACGCCTACTTCGGCCGCATGAAGCGCGAAAACCGGCAGGGCCCGGCAGTCATGGGCGAGCGGGCGCCGCTGCAGGAACTGTCCCCGGACGACGTCGTCCGTGATCTCGCCGCCGACCGTGCGATTTTCGTGGACACCCGCTCTAACGCCCGTGTCCATGAGGGCACTGTTGCCGGATCCCTCAACATTCCCGCCGGCAAGTCCGTTGCCAGCTTCGGTGCCTGGGTCGTGGATCCGGAAAAGGACCAGAACCCGCTGGTGCTGCTGGCCGAGGGTCAGGAGCAGGCGCAGGAAATGTGGGACCACCTGGTCCGCGTGGGCATCGACAACGTTGCCGGTTACGTCACCAGCATCGACGGTCTGCCGCCGTTCACTCCGCCGCTGATCCAGCCGTCCGAACTTCCGGATTTCGACGCCGCCATGGTGCTGGACGTCCGCAACCGCACCGAGCACTCGGCCGGGCACATTCCCGGTTCGTACCAGCTCAGCGGCGGGCGTGTGCTGTGGCACCTGGATGAGCTTCCGGAGAGCGGCACCATTGTGACCTACTGCCAGAGCGGAGTGCGGAACTCCGTGGCAGCCAGCGGCCTGCGCCGCGCCGGGTACGACGTCGTCGAACTGGACGGCAGCTACGCCGCCTGGGTGGCACAAAAGTAACCAGCGAAAGAGAAGCCTCGCCTGGATAAGTGCCTTTGTGAAGTGCGGGGTATGGCGGCGGCCCCGCAATGAAAAACCGGCCTGGGCCGAGCATGTCTGCGAAAGATCCGAAAGTCCCCCAACTTCCGAAAAAACGATCTTCACAATGCTCGGCACCGGGCCGGTGACCCAATAATACATGATTGGAACATGTTCCGAACTACACTTTAGCGTGAGGCCCCACTAAAAATGAGGAACCCCATGGATAAAGACGTTCGACAAACGGCAAAAGATGCGTTCGAGCGACTTCAGCTGCCTGTACGCGTCACACTGGAATCCCTTATCCGGCACGTCGAGACAATCCGCCGGCGTCCCATCGTCATTGTTCAAAGCGAAAAGCTCACGGGTAAGAAAATCTGCGGGCTGTGGATTCCACGGGAGGACGCGGACGTGGTCTATCACTCCGCGACGAAGGGGACTCTTCATCGCCAGCAGCTGATTCTCCACGAACTCTCGCACATGGTCCTCCGCCATGATGAAAGCGTTGAGGCCTCATGGCAGGGGGTCAAAGTCTTCCAGGAACTCTCGGGCGAGGTGGTGGCCAAAGCGTTGGCCCGCGGTGACTTCCGTTCTGATCTGGAAGCGGCGGCAGAACATCTCGCCGATCTTCTGGCCGCAGCCATCCGGGAATCCAGCCATGAAATCTACCGGTACGAGGCGTACTTCGAATGAGTAACCTGATTGTCGTGATTTTCATGTGGCTGCTCGTGCTGACACTGGCGCTCCGGGCGCGCACCCGCCCGGATAACACAATGCTGAAAGCCTCAATAGTCATCGCCGCGTCCTTAACCACGAATATCGACGGGCTCTATCTCTGGGCAGCAGAAAAAATGCCCTGGCCCAACGGGCTGGATCTGGCCGCCAACGTCCTGTTGATTTTTGGTGTCTATTATTTGTCGCGGGCCATCGCCCACGGTGCCAGAGCCGGTGACACGGTAAGCGGCAGGGAAACCCTCTGGCTGCGGCGCGCGGCAGTTATCACGGTTGTCATCATGGCGGTGAGCTTTGCCTTGATCGACGATCCTGTCCCGTCATTCTCCTTCATGCTGGATTACGGAAGCCAGCCGGCGGCAGCCCTTTACTCGGGGATTCAATACCTGTACATACTGGCGGTCATGGTGGGAACCCTGGCCACCTGCCTGAAGAACGTGCCGCATATGAGGCGCAAGCGCTTTCGCGTGGGGTTTCGGATTATTGCGCTGGGATGTGTTGCGGGCATTGTTCTCTGCATCTCCGTGCTTGTTATGGACATGGCAAACGTGACCGGCAACGAGGAACTGAGGCGTGCCGCCGGAACCGTGTATGACGTGTCCAATCCCCTGACGGTGGTGCTGCTGTCCGCTGGGTTGGCGGTGGCACCGATTGGCCGGATCCTCAGCGACCTCAGAGTCCGGCGGCAGATCCGCGTGCTGGAGCCGCGGCTCCGGGCAGTGTGGCTCTCCACGGTCGCTCAGACACCCGCCGTCAGCCTGGTGGGAACCACCGCCCAATCCGTCACCGAAGGGCACCGGAAGCGCGCGCGGAACACCGCCGATACCATTCACCGCCTGGTCATTGAAATCCACGACTGGATGGACCTCTCTGAGAACCGCGGGCAGCAGATGTCACCGGCGGACAGAAGCGTAGTGAACCAGGCAGAGGCGCTGTGCCTGAAACAGGGGAGGCCGCTCTGATGGCGTGGCCAACCGTGCGCACGGTGCTGGCTGTCGCGGCCGCCGCCTGTCTGCCGGCGCTGGCCGGATCCCTGATCCGCGCAAAGGTCACGGATGCGGGCCCGGGCAGGACGCTGGCGCCGGTCCGTGGACACGGGAGGATCGGGAACCGGCAGTACCTTGACTTTGAACCGAACGGATTTGCCGCCCATCCCGGGCGGCTCAGCATGCGTGCGCCCTCGGGCGGCGGGTTAGTGGTGCTGGGGCCGCCCGCCGTCGGAACCGCGGTACGGCGGACGGTGGAGAGCGGTGACCCCGGCCGAATAATCCGGGATGGCAAAGGCCGCCTCAGCGGTCACCTGGGCGATACCCCGGCGGATTTCGGATTCGCCGCCGAGGAGGCAACCATTGGCGGGCTTCCGGCATGGATCATCCCGCCGGCTCAAGGCAGCGGTGTGTGGGTCATCCACGTCCATGGGCTGGGCAGTTCACGAAGCCAGTGCCTGCGTGGCGTGGCAGCCTTCGCAGACCTCGGCTATACCTCGCTGCTGCCCACGTACCGCACATCCCTGGACCTCGGCCAAACGCCGGGCCGCAGCCATCTGGGGCTCACCGAATGGAAAGACATCGAGGCGGCCAGACGCTACGCGCTGGATCACGGAGCCCGGAGGATCCTGTTTGTGGGCTGGTCGCTGGGTGCTTCCATTGTGCTCCGCACCATCGGGCGGTGCCCGGCGCCGAGCACCGCAGGCGTGCTGCTGGTGTCTCCGGCGCTGGACTGGCCGGCGATCATTTCGGTGCGGCTGCGGCGTGCGGGCTGTCCCGGGTTCCTGGCCCGGTGGCTGCCGCATACCGTCAATCTCCTTCGCCCCCGGGGAGAACCCGTCATCAGGTGGCGCGAAATGCCTGCGACCTACATGCAGAAACATCCAAGTATCCCGACTATGATTTTTCACGGTACTGATGATCACTCCGTACCAGTACAGCTTTCCCGGGCATTCGTTTCCCGGCAAAGCCAGCCTGTGGGATTCGTGGAGTTCGACGGCGCCCACCACACGCTGGAGTGGAACTCTGCTCCACAACTGTGGAATGAATCCGTCCAGGCCTGGTGCCGGCGCCTGGACCTGGAGACACCTGTTGACTTGACCGACCCAGTTTCGGAGGCAAAATAACCGTGGCCGCTGAAAGCGCTGCCCAGCGCAACCTGAGGGAATCCCAAATTCTCGCCCGCAAAATCGACCTGCTGCTGGATGTCGTCCAGACATCCGAGGGCAAGCCATTTGAATTCCACGACATTCAGTCAGCCCTTGCCGAGAAGGGGATCAAGCTCTCACGCACCCGCTGGCACCACATGAAATCCGGGGATGCCACGGTCCGCCAGCCCGTAGAGGTGGTCACGGGCTTGGCCGAGTTTTTCCAGATCAATCCTTCTTACCTGCTGGAGGCCGACGGCGAAGTTCCAGAGCGTATCCAGAGTGAGTTGGAGCTGCTGGCGGCGATGCGCCGGGCTAAGGTTCGCGAATTTGCCACCCGCACTCTGTCCGAGGTGGACAGCGAAACACTGGACGCCATCGCGGCCCTGCTGGACGACTCGACCAAATACTGAGGCTGCTCACGCGGCCGCTATGATCCTGCACGGTGCATGAGAGCGTTCCCCTCCGTTACCGTATCGCGGCGCTGAAGCCACTTCCGGGTGAGGATGAACATGAACCCGCCCAAACATATATGCACCAGTACCAGCGCAATCGCGTCCGGGGCCGTGAACTCGACGTCGATTCCCGAGTCGAGCCAGCCCAGCCCGCCGGGCAGCACAAAGCACCAGGCCAAACAACCCCAGCTGAAGGACATAGGCCACCGGATCGGTGCCTGCCGGAGCCCAGCCGAGACCTACCGGCTCCACGTCCAGCAGCCGGGCCGACCCGAACTGGAAAATGCTGATGAGTGAGCTGCTGAAAATGAACAGCACGGTGACAATCCACGTCGCGATGAGCGGAGACCAGCGGCTTCGGAGGTTCGCCCAGGCATAACCCCGCAGCGCCAGTTCCTCCGGCAGCGCTTCGTACAGCAGCAGCACAAAGGCATTGATCACCAGGAAAGACATGAGCGTGCCGTAATCCACGCGCTCAATACTGATCCATCCCATCCACAGTGCGGGCAGCCAAGTCGCAGCGCCTGAGGCGACACCAACGGTGAGGCCAAAGATCACAGGTGTCAGCATGCGGCGGGACAACCCGAGATCAGCCGCCGATTTGCGGTCCACTTTGCTGCGCAGCAGGAGGATGACGGGTACCACCAGTGCGGTTACCAGAAGGGCCTGCAGCAGGGGGACCGCTGCCGCTGGTGCACTTGTGAGCCCTGCTGCAAAGCGGGCGGTGCTGATCGCCAAGCCGATTCCGGCGCACAGGACAATCCAGCCGAGAAGTGCACGCCCCATAGCTGCGAAGGCACCGTCAGCGCTTGGGCGGACCGCGCTCACCCAGCCGTACTTGCCCTTGGCGCTCCGATTCCCGGATCGATTTGGAACGGTCCCGAGGCCGAAGGACGGATATCAAAGTCGAAGATTGAGGTGGGTATGTAGACGGTGGAACAGGAGTTCGGAATGTCCACCACGCCCGAGAGCCGGCCCTCGATCGGGGCAGCGCCGAGCAGCAGGTAGGCCTGCTCGGGGCTGTAACCGAACTTGGTTAGGTAGTCGATCGCGTGCAGGCAGGCCCGCTGGTAGGACAGGTGCGAATCCAGGTAGCGCTGCTCGCCGTCGAGCGTGACCGAGGTGCCGGAGAAGGCGATCCACTCGCTGAACTGCGGTTCCACGGTGCCGGGCATGAAGATCGCGTTTTCGTGGACACCGTACGTGTCCATGCCGCCCTTGATCAGATCAACCCGCAGGTCGATAAAGCCGCCCATCTCAATGGCGCCGCAGAAGGTGATCTCGCCGTCGCCCTGGGAAAAGTGCAGGTCCCCGACGGAGAGGTTGGCGCCGTCCACGAACACCGGATAAAAGATGCGGCTGCCCTTGGAGAGGTTCTTAATGTCCTGGTTGCCACCGTTTTCCCGCGGGGGCGCGGTGCGGGCGGCTTCGGCGCCGACACGCCCCCACTGGTCCCGGGGCACCCCGCCGAGCACTGCATGTTCTGCCTCGGGCGGCAGCGCCAGCGGCGGTACCCGGTGCGGGTCGGTGGCAATCAGGTCACCTTCGCGCTTGTTCCATTTGGACAGCAGTGCGGCCGACGGGGCGGTTCCCATCAGCCCGGGATGGATCAGCCCGGTGAACGAGACTCCGGGTACGTGCCGGGAAGTGGCCGTCTGGCCGGTGAAATCCCAGATTGCCTTGTAAGCGTCAGGGAATTGTTCGGTGAGGAATCCTCCGCCATTCTCCCGTGCAAAAATGCCGGTGTATCCCCAGCCCTGACCGGCCAGCGGTCCGGTGTCCTCCTGCGGGATGGGTCCGACGTCGAGGATATCCACCACCAGCAGGTCACCGGGGCGGGCGCCCTCCACCGCAAACGGACCGCTGAGCTTATGTACGGTCAGCAGCGGAGCGTTGAGAATGTCCTCGGCGGAGTCATCATTGACGATGGCGCCGTCGAACCATTCCCGGCAGTCCACCCGGAAGGATTCCCCGGGCTTGAGCACCTCCACCGGCGGGATCTCCGGATGCCAGCGGTTGTGGCCCAGCTTTTCCTGGTCCTCAAATTTCTTCGATGAATCGAGTGGAAAGACGGCCTTTGGCATGATTGCTCCTTTTGCTGGCGGGGAACCTGGGGAATCAGTCGGGGCGGGGAAGCTTTCGGTGGAGCGGATTGGTGGTGATGTTCCCGCCGGCGTTGCGGGGTGCCGGCCCGGGAGAGCGGACGACGGCGGGCTCCGCTGCCGAGCGCTTGGTGCTTTCGATCAACCGGTACGCGCTGGAAGAAGCGCGGGAGAGGTTGGGTGCGGTGAAGCGCCGGGCGGAGGGGGTTCCGCAGGCAGGGCAGGGAAGGGAACCGGCCGCTTTGCCCATAGCAACGGAAATCTCAAAGTCTGAGCAGTCCGGGCAACGGTAGGCATAGAGCGGCATGTCATATCCCTTCGGGCATCTGCAGGAGCGGTCATGGAGGGACAAGCTGTGCTGCTCCGGCTTGCCCGTCAGCCTAGAAAGCAGCCGGTGGAGAGTCAACTATGTGGCAGGAGTGAACTGTGTGCGGTCCCTGCGGGTGCGAGTTTCGTCACAGAGGGAAGCGGCAGCCCTAGTAACGACGGAGTTTTGCACTCGGCCGGCAGTCTTCCGGAAATGGGAGCAGCCATCCCCAATGGAATAATTTCTCTCATCATGAATACAGACCCTTCACCGCCACAGCGCGTCCCAGGCAGTACTGACAGGTCAACTGCCGCCGGTCCGGCTACGGGAGCTGCCGCCGCCGGCGGACCCGTTGAACGGGTCAAGAAGGCCCTGCAACACGTTGCCTCACCGGCTTTCGGCATCCACCCCGGGCTGGTCCCGGGCATCAGCGTCGAGGACACAGGTGTCAGTTATCCGACCCGGCGCGGTGTGTTCATTTCTGCCATGGCCATCTCCCTCGCCGTTCTGGCGTGGGCGATTTTTGCGCCCGACAACCTCAGTTCCGTGGGCGCCGGCGTACAGGCCTGGGTGGTTGTGCATTTCGGCTGGCTGTTTAACGCCACCATGGTTGCCGCTGCGATCTTCATGCTGGTGGTTGGCTTCGGGCCGACCGGCAAGATCCGGCTTGGGGCCGACGACAGCACGCCGGAGTACTCCACGGCGTCCTGGATCTCCATGCTGTTCGCAGCTGGTCTGGGCATTGCATTGATCTTCTACGGGCCGATGGAACCGCTCAGCCATTTCCTCTCCCCGCCACCCTCGACCGATGCCGAGGCCGGCACCTACGCCGCTATCCTGCCGGCCATGGCGACCACCTTCCTGCACCAGGCCAGTCTCGCCTGGGTCATCTACGCTCTGGTGGGCGGCGCCCTAGCCTACGCCTCGTTCCGGCGCGGCCGGTTGCCGCTGATTTCGTCGCTGTTTGAACCGGTGTTCCCCGACGGCAACAACCGGATGCTGGGAAAGATCATCGACGTTTCCGCCGTGCTGGTGACACTGTTCGGCACCGCAACGTCGCTGGGCATCGGCGCGATCCAGATCCGCACCGGAGTCTCGATCATCACGGGCCAGGAGCTGGGTAACGGCTTCGTCGTCGTCGCCATCAGCCTCCTGACGGTTGTCTTCACCATCTCCGCTGTCGCCGGCATCAAGAAGGGCATTCGGCTGCTCTCCAACCTCAACATGACCCTGGTCATTCTGTTGACGCTCTTTGTCCTGCTGGCCGGGCCGACGTTCTTCCTGCTCGATCTGCTGCCGGCCTCGCTCATCGCGTTTGTCGGCAACCTGCCGGACATGCTGACCGTCTTCGCCGGCCAGGGCGCCGAGCAGGAGGAATTCCTGACCGGCTGGACTACCTTGTACTGGGCCTGGTGGATCTCCTGGTCGCCGTTCGTGGGAATGTTCATCGCCAAGATCTCCAAGGGCCGCACCCTGCGCCAGTTCGTCACCGTCGTCGTCTTCGTTCCCTTGACCATCTCTGTCTGCTGGTACACGGTCTTCGGCGGTACGGCCATCTGGATGAACCGGAACGGGGTGGACCTGGCCGTGAAGGGCACCGGAGAGAACGTCATGTTCGATCTGCTGGCCAACCTGCCGTTCAGCTCCGTGACGCCCATCGTGTGCATGCTCGCGATTCTGGTCTTCTTCGTCACCGCCGCCGATTCGGCCGCCAACGTCATGGGCTCGATGTCGCAGTCGGGCCGGCCCGTGCCCTCGAAATCGGTGACCATCATCTGGTCGGCCGCGCTCGGGCTGATCGCCATGTTCCTGCTGCTGGCCGGGGGCCGCAACGCCCTCTCGGGGCTCCAAGCCATCATGGTGACCTGCGCGCTGCCGTTCACCGTCATCCTCGTCGGCGTGATGATTTCCTGGGCCAAGGACCTGCGCAACGACCCGCTGATGATCCGGCGCCGGTATGCGGTGGAGGCCATCAGCGGCGGCGTGCGCCGCGGCATCGACGAGCACGGTGACGACTTCGTGTTCGGCACTGCCCATGTGCCGGAGTCCGAAGGCGCCGGTGCCGACTTCGAGAGCAACGACCCCGCCCTCACCGACTGGTACACGGACAACGTGCAGGAACCGGCCCCGGCTGATCCTGAAGCTTCCGGGGATCCTGAGGGTGCGACGGCAGAGGGGCCGGATAAGGCAAAGACCGGCGGCACAAACTAGCGGGGGACAGCCGGACTCTTCCGGGGCGGCCGCGACTTGCGGGGCACGGCGCCGGAGGCGGCCGGCGGCGCCTTAGGGGACATCCTCCTTTGTTCCGCTTAGCTGTCGGCCGCGGCACTTCGCCGGGTGCGGGAGGTATGTGCCAGTTTGCATGCGAGGGCGATGCAGGCCACGAGCGCAACGGTGGAAAGCAGCTGTGTCCGTGCAGCCGGATCCAGGCAGGCCAGCACAAGGATGGCTGCCAGAAGGACCATGCCGGCCACCGTCAGGTACGGAAAGCCGCGCATCCGCAGTTTGAGGGCCTGGCCGGCACGGTCGGCCCTGCGGCGAAGCACAAACTGGGACAGCAGAACCGAAGCCCAGACCAGGAGCACGGTGGATCCGACGACGTTCAAGAGGGCGGGGAGCACCCGGTCCGGGAAGAAGAGCTCCAGCACAGTGGAGACAACCCCCACGGCCACCGAGATGAGCACGGCAAGAACAGGTGCTTTCGCCTTGTTGAGCCGCAGCAACGCCCTGGGCGCATCACGGCGTTCGGCCAGCGAATAGACCATCCGTGAGGCGCCGTACAGGTTGGCGTTCAGTGCCGACAGCAGGGCAACGGCCGCCACGAGGATGATGGCGGTTTCTGCCCCCGGGATCTTGGCCGTTGCCAGGACAGCGGCAAACGGTGAATCGAGGGCTTCGGAATCCCAGGGGATAACAGTGACGATGACGGCCAGTGAACCGATGTAGAACACCAGGATGCGCCAGACAACGGTCTTGATGGCCTTGCCCACGCTGCGGGCGGGGTCGGCGGTCTCGGCTGCGGCAACGCTCACGATCTCGGTCCCGCCGAACGCGAAGATCACCACCAGCAGTGCCGAGGCAATGCCTGCCATGCCGGTCGGGGCGAAACCGTCGTTCCCGAAGAGGTTGCTCAGCCCGGGGGAGGTGGTGTCGGGCAGCCAGCCGAAGATGAGGGCGGCGCCGATCGCCAGGAAGAGAATAATGGCGGCAACCTTTAGGATCGCAAACCAGAATTCGAATTCACCGTAGTTCTTCACACCGGTGACGTTAATGAGCGAGAAAACCGCAATGAAGAACAAGGCCATGAGCCAGACGGGCAGGTCCGGGAAAACGGACGCCAGGAGACCGGCGGCGCCGATGGCTTCGGCGGCAATCACCACAACAAGCTGGAACCACCAGAGCCAGCCGACAGCGGATCCGGCCGTCTTGCCAAAGGCTTTCTCGGTATAGACAGAAAATGCACCCGAGCTCGGATTGGCCGCAGCGAGTTCGCCCAGGGCCTGCATCACGATGATGACCAGGGCGCCGGCCACGAGATAGGAAATCAGTACGGCGGGTCCGGCCGCCTGGACACCCACCCCCGATCCAAGGAATAGCCCGGCGCCAATTGCGCTGCCGAGCCCCATCATGGTCAGCTGGCGGGAATTCATTGACCGTCCCAGACCGGACCGGTTCTCGGGTGGTGCGGAGCTGGTTGTCAGATCAGCAGTGGTCATGCAGGTGCCTCACAAGCGTCAGGTGCGGAGGTGCTCCGCATCGAAAAAGAAATCGGGGGCGGGCCGGCGGCACACTCGTCAATGAGTGGGGTCCAAACGCGGCAGCCTCGGAGTGACGCTAATCACAAAAGCGGTCATGAGCAAATTCGCGGAGAAAGGTTGTGCAATTTGTACAGCAGATACACGGCGAACTCCGGCCAAAGGTGGCACTCTGTGAAGTGTTTGCTGTGCAGCTTGTTTTGCGTGACCAGTATTACTTAGCCTCATTGGGCGGCGCGCCGGCGCTGCAGCTTATCTTTCGCTCCGGCCCATCAGGAGAATCATGAACATCACGCACCGCGCCGGGCTTGAAAACTTCCCGCCGTACCGCCAGGGAAAAGCTCCCCGGGCCGTTGACGGCCTGGAGGCCTTCAAACTCTCCTCGAACGAGAATCCCTACCCGCCTCTGCCTTCCGTGGTGGAGGCCGTTGCCGGCGCCGTGTCCAGCATCAACCTCTATCCGGAGATCGCCGCGGAAGAACTCCGCGGTGCGATCGCGTCCCGCTGGGCGGTTTCACCGGACAACATAGCGCTCGGCGCCGGGTCGGTGGAGGTTGCCAGCCAGATCATCCTCGCCGTGACCAATCCGGGGGACCAGGTGATGTTCGCCTGGCGGTCCTTCGAGGCCTACCCGCTTCTGGCCACCACGGCAGGGGCGGAACCGCAGCCCATTCCGCTGGCCGAGGACGGCGGCCACGACCTCCACGCGATGGCCTCCGCTGTCACCCCAAGAACCCGGGTGATCTTTCTCTGCAATCCGAACAATCCCACGGGCACGGTCCTCAGCGCCGCAGCGGTGGACAGCTTTATCTCATCCGTCCCCGCGGATGTCCTCGTGGTGCTGGACGAGGCCTACGTCCACTTCAACCGCGATGCCGACACCGCCGTCGGGATCGAAATGTTCCGCAAGTATCCCAACGTTGCTGTTCTGCACACCTTCTCCAAGGCCTACGGGCTCGCCGGGCTGCGCCTGGGCTATGCCATTGCCGGCCCGGAGCTGGTTGTAAATCTCCAAAAGGTGGCTGTTCCGTTCGGAGTCACGTCGCTGGCACAGCAGGCCGGGCTGGCATCCCTGCTGGCCGAAGATGAACTTCAGGAGCGGATTGATGTGCTCGTCACTGAACGCCGGCGTGTGTACGACGCCCTGTTGGCTGCCGGGCTGCCGGTGCTTGCGTCGGAAGCCAACTTTCTCTGGCTCGACAGCCGGGACCGGACGGGCGCTCTCGCCGCGCTCTTTGAGGAGAACGCCCTTTCCGTCCGCGTCTTTCCGAACGAGGGCATCCGCATCACCATCGGTGCACCTGTTGCCAACAACAGGATTCTCACCGTCGCCCGTCAGGCAGCGGCCCTGCTGGCACCACAGCACTGATCTCAAGGAACCGACATGACTGAACAACTGAACGTATCCGACGTCGTCGCGGAAGTGTGTGCGCGTCACTCCGAGGTCGTGTTTGGCCTGATGGGCAACGGCAACGCCTTTTTCACCTCCAATCTCACGGCCCGCGGCCTGCCTTATGTCAGCGCCCGGCACGAGGCCGGAACCGTGGCCATGGCTGACGCCTATTACCGTGCCTCGGGCAGGATTGCAGTGGCAACGGTGACCTACGGAGCCGGTTTCACCAACTCCCTGACAGCGCTGACCGAAGCTGCCAAAGCCCGGATTCCGATGGTGCTGGTTGTAGGGGAAGCTCCCACAACCGGAGCCCGGCCGTGGGACATCGACCAGCTGACGGTTGCCCGGGGTCTGGGGGTGCTCACCCTCACCGTCGCAGCAGGAAACGCGGAGCGTCTCACTGAAGAAGCCTGGTCCACGGCCCGCAACGAGCGGCGTCCCGTGATCGTGTCCATTCCCTACGACCTCGCCAATGAAGCTGCCGGGACCCAGGAGCCGGCAGCGCATCCGCAGCCTGCCGCGCGGGTGCTGCCGGACCCGGCTGCCGTGGAACGCGTCGCGGCACTGATAAACCGTGCCAGGCGCCCCCTGATCCTGGCCGGCAACGGTGCCGTGGTCTCCGATGCGGGAACTGCCCTGGTGGAACTGGGGGACAAGGTAGGTGCGCTGTTTGCGACTTCCCTCATGGCGCGGAACTACCTCGATACGCCTTGGGATTTGGGTATAGCGGGGGGCTTCGCACGAAGGGCTCCGCTGCAGATCATGCGCTCCGCCGACCTCGTCATCGTTGCCGGTGCCAGCCTGAACGCCTTCCAGGCCCGCTACGGATCCCTCTTCGCTGAAGACGCCGAGGTCATCCAGATTGATGAAGCCGATGCGCCCACGAACCCCCGGGTTTCGAGCTTCATTCAGGCCGATGCCCGGGAAACCGTTGTAGCACTCACGGAAGCAGTTTCCGCTGTGCAGGGCGGGTGGCGGACGCAGCATCCGGAAGTGACCGCACCGTCGTTCACCTCTGACCCTGCCGCGGACGAATTTGCGGCCGATGGGCGGCTGAATCCCCGCGCCGTGGCGCAGCAGCTCGACGCCGTCCTGCCCGCCAACCGCACCATCGTCCAGGACGGCGGGCACTTCTGCGGCTGGATCCCGATGTACTGCCAGGCACCTGACCCGCAGGGGCTAATGATGGTGGGCACAGCGTTTCAGTCCATCGGCCTGGGCATCCCGGCAGCGGTGGGCGCGGCGGTGGCCCGTCCGGACCGGACCACCGTGCTCATCGCGGGCGACGGCGGAGCCCTGATGGCGCTGGCCGACCTCGAATCGGCCGTCCGCGCCATTCCCAGCGGAGTGATGGTGGTGTTCAACGACGCCGCCTACGGCGCCGAGGTTCACCAGTATGCAGCCCGGGGCCTCGACGACACAGCCATGCAGATCCCCGAAGTCGATTTCAGTGCGCTGGGCCGTGCCATGGGTGCGCGCGGCGTGAAAATGCGTTCCCTGAGTGACCTCACGGAGCTGAAGGAATGGCTTGCCGACGGTGCCGAGGGCCTGTTTGTGCTCGATGTTGCCGTCACGCAGAGCGAGGTGGCCGATTATATGCGTGAAAGCATGGCCCACATCCTTGCCGCGGCAGCTGCGGGGTAGGGAACAAAGTAGCGTTCCGAAATGAAATTAGCATTAGTTGGAATTAACTGCTACTTAAGCAGTGAATAACTTTCCTTCCAATAGTGGTCCAATTGTTATGAATTGGAGCAGTTGCAGGTAAATGCACTAAAGTCGTGCGTTATGAATTCTGACCCTTTACATTTTGACGGAGCGGCAAACAGCACGGACAGGCCGCCTGCGCCCGGTTTGCAGGGACAGAAACCGGGCGGGCGGCCGGTCGAACGGGTAAAAAAGGCACTGCGCCATGCCGCTTCCGAACCAACGTTCGGTCTTCACCCCGGACTTGTGCCGGGAATCAGCGTTGAGGACACCGGGGTTGGTTTTCCAACCCGGCGCAGCGTGTTCATTGTCGCGCTGGCTGTTTCCCTGGCAATCCTGACGTGGGCAACACTTGCGCCGGCCAACCTCAACCTGGTCGGCACCACCATGCAGGGCTGGGTGGTGGTTCGCTTCGGGTGGCTGTTCAATGCAACCGTGGTGGGCATCGTGATCTTCATGCTGCTGGTGGGTTTTGGCCCCACCGGCAAGATCCGCTTGGGTGCCGACGACAGCACCCCGGAATACTCGACTCTGTCGTGGATCTCCATGCTGTTCGCCGCCGGTTTGGGTATTGGCCTGATTTTCTACGGACCCATGGAGCCGCTCAGCCATTTCCTTAGCCCTCCGCCGTCGACGGATGCCGAGGCCGGGACCTCCGACGCCATCCTGCCCGCCATGACTGACGCCTTCCTGCACCAGGCGTCCATCGCCTGGTGCATCTACGCCCTGGTGGGCGGGGCACTGGCTTACGCCTCCTACCGGCGCGGCCGCCTGCCGTTGATTTCCTCACTCTTTGAACCGGTTTTTCCGGACGGCAACAACCGTGTTTTGGGCAAGATCATCGATGTCTTCGCCGTGCTGGTGACCCTGTTCGGCACAGCGACGTCGCTGGGTATCGGCGCACTCCAGATCCGCACGGGCGTTTCGATGATCACCGGGAAGGAACTGGGCAATGGTTTCGTCGTCGTGGCCATCACCATTCTGACGGTTGTCTTCACCATCTCCGCAGTGGCCGGCATTAAAAAGGGCATTCGGCTGATGTCCAACGCCAACATGACCCTGGTCATCCTGCTCGCGGCTTTTGTCCTGCTGGCAGGACCGACCTTCTTCGTGCTGGATCTGCTGCCGGTTTCACTCATCGCGTTTTTCGACAACCTGCCGAACATGCTCACGGTCTTTGCCGGCCAGGGCGCCACGGAGGAGGCGTATCTGACGGCCTGGACGACGCTGTACTGGGCCTGGTGGATTTCGTGGTCCCCGTTCGTGGGAATGTTCATTGCGAAGATTTCCAAGGGCCGGACCCTGCGACAGTTCGTCACCGTGGTGGTGTTTGTTCCCTCGGCCATCTCCATCGTCTGGTTCACGGTCTTCGGCGGCAGCGCCATCTGGATGAACCTGGAGGGCAGGGACATGACGGTGGTGGGTGCCGGGGAGAACGTCATGTTCGATTTGCTGGGCAATCTCCCCTTCAGTACCGTGACATCGGTTGTCTGCCTGGTGGCCATTCTGGTCTTCTTTGTCACCGCCGCGGACTCCGCAGCCAACGTCATGGGGTCCATGTCCCAGTCGGGGCGGCCGGTCCCCTCGAAATCGGTGACCATCGTGTGGGCTTCCGCGCTTGGACTGATCTCCATGGCCCTGCTGCTGGCCGGCGGACGCAACGCACTCTCGGGGCTGCAGTCCATCATGGTGACCTGTGCCCTGCCCTTCACCATCATCCTGATCGGCGTGATGGTGTCGTGGGGCAAGGAGCTGCGCAATGATCCCTACATGATTCGCCGCCGGTATGCACTGGAGGCCATTAGGGGAGGAGTGCGCCGGGGTATCGGTGAGCACGGTGACGACTTTGTCTTCGGTGCCGCTCCCGTGTCGGAGGACGAAGGAGCCGGCGCCGACTTTGAGAGCGATGACCCCGCGCTCACCGAGTGGTACACGGAGGCCGTGCAGGATCCGGACGTCGTGGAGGGTCCGGAGGAGCAGCCGGACAAGGTAAAAGCCGCCACCGCCGACTAGCGCCTGGACCGGGGTGAGCCGTTGCTGCCCGGGTGAAAGGGAAGCGGGAGCCATCTTGGTTCCCGCTTCCGCGGTTAACGGTGCCTCGGAAGGTATCGCTCCGGACACGGGGACCGGATCTCGTCACACTACGCCGCATATCGGCCCGGTGCGGTTAGGATGATCCCACCTCGAAACCAAGCAAGTGCTTTGCTAACGGAAATCGAACGGACATTGACAGTCCGACGGCGCATTGATGAATCCGAGCAACGAAAGTGAATAGATGACAACGACGTCAGAGCTGCCTCAGGCATCCTCCTTTCCCCGAGTATCCGCTCCCTCCACGGCAGCAACCAGTTCCGCGACCAAGTCCGCCGGCCACGTGATTGTTGATTCGCTGGCTGCTCACGGGGTGGAGCGGGCCTACGTGGTGCCCGGCGAAAGTTTTCTGGATGTGCTGGACGGACTGCACCAGTCAGCGATTGAAACCGTCGTATGCCGGCATGAAGGCGGGGCCGCCTACATGGCCGAGGCCGCAGGCAAGATGCAGCAGCTTCCGGGCATCGCCATGGTTACCCGCGGTCCGGGTGCGGCAAACGCGCACGTCGGCCTGCACACGGCCTGGCAGGATTCCACGCCCATGGTGCTTTTTGTGGGCCTGATTCCGTTCGAGCACCGGGACCGTGAGGCGTTTCAGGAATTCGATATCAAGGCCTGGTTCGACACCGGCGCCAAACGGGTGATGGTCCTGGACCACGCCGAGCGGGCGTCCGAGATTGTGGCCGAGGCGATCTTTGCCGCGATGAGCGGCCGTCCGGGCCCCGTCGTCGTCGGCCTTCCCGAGGACATTATCCGCAAGGAAATCAGCGCCGACCTGCATCCGCCGATTCCGGTTGCCCCCGGCGGCATGACAGTGACGGACTGGAAAGCGCTGCAGGCTGCGCTAAAGGAAGCGGACAAACCGCTGTTTGTCACCGGCGGCAATGACTGGACGCAGGAAGGAGCAGACGCCCTGACCCGGTGGCTGGAGGAACACCACCTCCCCGCCGCCGCTGAGTGGCGCTGCGAGGGAATCGTACCCTTCGACTCACCCTCCTACGTCGGGCCGATCGGGTACGGCAGGCCGAAGCCCACGTACGACCTGCTCGAAGAGACGGACCTGCTGGTCTTTGTCGGTACCGTGCCCGGTGACGTGCTCACCGATGGTTTTGTCGCCAGGCAGGACTGGGGCAAGAAGAACTTCCTCGTCACGATCGATCCCTCGCTGCGCGGCCGTTCCGGTCCGGTTTCCTACCAGATCGTCGCCAAGCCGGATGTCTTTGTCCGTGACCTGGTGCTGATGGATCTGCCGGTGAAGGACGAGTGGAAGGCCTGGACCTCCCGCATGCGCGGTGAGCAGGAATCGTTCGCCGCCCTGCCGCCCGCCGGACCGCAGACCGGGCAGGCACGGATGGACACCCTGATGGCGCATCTGGTGCCGACGCTGCCGGATGACGCCATGGTCACCCTGGGCGCAGGCGAGCACACCAACTGGGCCCACCGCTATTTCCCCACGAAGCGATACGCCTCCATGGTCAGCGCCCGTAACGGTTCCATGGGCTATTCCGTGCCGTCGGCGGTGGCTGCGTCGCTGACCTACCCGGGCCGGCGCGTGGTGACCATCGCCGGCGACGGCGAGTTCCTGATGAACGGCCAGGAGCTGGCCACGGCCGCCCAGTACGGGGCCACCCCGCTGGTGATCGTCATGGATAACCAGGAATATGGCACCATTCGAACCCATCAGGAGCGCCACTACCCCGAGCGGGTCTCCGGCACCCAGCTGAAAAACCCCGAGTTTGCACTCATGGCCCAGGCCTTTGGGGGCTTCGGCATCAAAGTGGAGAACGACGCCGATATTCCCGCGGCCATCGAGGCTGCGCTGAAGGCTATCGATGAGGACAAGACCTTTGCGCTCATCCACCTGGTTGTCGAGCAGCGCGTGAAGGCGTACTGAGCGTACTGAGGAAGGGGTCGGCTGTCCGCGGCTATCTCGCTGCGGCTGCGCCCTGCCAAATCCCTCTACTTGGGGAAAAGGCGACCGGTTTGGGATTTTGCTGCCGCTGCGGAACGGCAGGGATCTCCCAAAACGGAGGGGATTTCCCAAACCGGAGCAGACGACGACGGCTGCCTGCCTTTCAAGCCGGTATCGACCGGCTGACGATACACACCAGCCCCCGAACCCTAGGATGGAGAGGTGACCGGAACCTCGAAATCTCCCAGCCCGTCGGCCTCCGCCGCATCCTCCGACCCGAAGGCGGGAAGCAATCTCAGTTCGCTGCAGGCCGCCCGCTCCGCGGTGGCCGCACTCACCGCGGCAGGGGTGACCGACGTCGTCATTGCCCCGGGATCGCGCAGCGCCCCGCTGGCCTACGCGCTGGCGGAGGCCGAGGTGCAGGGACGGGTGAAGGTGCACGTGCGGATCGACGAACGCGTTGCCGGGTTCACTGCGCTGGGCCTGGCCCGCGGCGGACACCGTCCGGCCGCCGTCGTCACCACCTCCGGCACGGCGGTGGGCGAACTGATGCCCGCCGTCATGGAAGCCCACCACGCCGGCGTGCCGCTGGTGGTGCTCTCCGCCGACCGGCCCGCGGAGCTGCACGGGACCGGCGCCAACCAGACCACCGTCCAGCCCGGGATCTTCGCCGAGTTTCCGGCCTCCACGGCGAACGTCCGCGCGGGAGATGACCCTGCCGGAGCCATCGGTGCAGCCTTAGCGGCGGTCGGCGCCGGCAGCCCGGTGGGGCCGATCCACATCAACCTGCAGTTCCGTGACCCGCTGATCCCGCAGGACAGCGACACCGCCGAACTGGCAGTCCCCGACGCCGAAACTCCAGCCGAACTCCCGGCAGAACCCGTCGCCACCGGCCGCGAGGCAGCGGCCCTGGCCAACCACCCCGGAACTCACCGCGCCGTGGTCATCGCCGGCGACGGCGCCGGCGAGATTGCCGCACTGTTTGCCCGCCGCGCAGGATTGCCTCTGCTGGCCGAACCGTCCTCGAACGCCCGTTTCGGCCCGAACGCGATTGGCGCCTACCGCCTGCTGCTGGAGGAACTGGGTCCGGAGGTCGAGCGCGTGGTGGTCTTCGGCAGGCCAACCCTGTCCCGACCCGTCGCCGGACTGCTCGCCCGCAGGGACGTGGAGAAGGCCATTTACGTACCGCGCCCGGTGAACTGGTTTACCGCCGGACGCCGCCCCGAAACTCTCATCACCGACTTGGCCGGACTGTTCGACTTTGTCGGCGGAGGCACTCCCGGCTGGCTGGAGCGCTGGCAAACCGCCTCCGCCGCGGCGATGGCCGCGGTATCCTCGCTGCTCGACGGGGAGAGCGAACTAAACGGCCTGCACGTGGCGGATCTGGTGTGGGACCACACGGACGGCAACCTGGTGCTGGGCTCTTCCAACCCCATCCGGGACATGGACCTGGTGGCGGCCCCGGACTGGCATCCGCTGGACGTCTACGCCAACCGCGGCCTGGCCGGCATTGACGGCACCATTGCGACGGCGGCCGGCATTGCGCTGGCCAACGGCATCCCCACCCGGGTGCTGCTGGGCGATCTCACCTTCCTGCACGACGCCGGCGCCCTCCTGCTCGGCCCCGACGAACCTGAGCCGGACCTGCAGTTGGTGGTGCTGAACGACGGCGGCGGCGGCATCTTCTCCACGCTTGAGCACGGGGCACTGGGGGAGCGCGAAGAGTATGCCGCCGTCGTCGAGCGCTTTTTCGGCACCCCGCACACCGTGGACATGGCCGCCCTGGCCGCCGCCTACGGTGTGCCGCACACGCTGGTCCGCACGGCGGACGAGCTCGACGCCGCCCTGGACGCCCCCGTCACGGGCCGCTCCATCCTGGAGGTTCCGGTGCGCCGGGACGCCCTCCGGGAACTGCACGCGGCGGTCAAGGGCGCCGTGCAGAACGTGCTCAGGTAACTTTCCAGGGCACCAACAAAAGCAGCCCTCCCGCACGTGGCGTGCGGGAGGGCTGCTTTGCTGTGGAACGCTAGAGCACCTTGGAGAGGAACTCACGGGTGCGCGGGTGCTGCGGGTTATCCAGCACGTCGCTGGGGCGGCCCTGCTCGACGACGACGCCGCCGTCCATGAACACCACGCGGTCACCGACTTCCCGGGCAAAACCGATCTCGTGGGTCACCACCATCATGGTCATGCCCTCTTCGGCCAGCTTCCGCATGACCGCGAGGACGTCGCCCACCAGTTCGGGGTCCAGGGCGGAGGTCGGCTCGTCAAAGAGCATCATGTCCGGATCCATGGACAACGCCCGGGCAATGGCCACACGCTGCTGCTGGCCGCCGGAAAGCTGCGCGGGGAACGAGTCGCCGCGGTCGGCCAGGCCCACCTTGGCCAGGTTCGTTCTGGCGATTTCCTCAGCCTCGACTTTGCCGCGCTTCTTGGCCCGGCGCTGGGCGAGAGTGAGGTTTTTCAGCACGTTCAGGTGCGGGAAGAGGTTGAACTGCTGGAACACGATACCGATCCGGGTGCGGACCTTGTCCAGATCCGTCTCGGGATCGGTGATGTCCACGCCTTCCACCAGGATGGTGCCGCTGGTGGGCTCCTCCAAGCGGTTGACGCAGCGCAGCAGGGTGGACTTGCCGGAACCGGACGGGCCGATCACGCACACCACCTCGCCCTGGTCCACGTGGAAGTCGATGCCCTTGAGCACCTCTTTGGAACCGAAGCTCTTGTGCAGGTTCTGAACCTGGATGGCGGGAACCGCTTTGCTGGCGGCGGCGGGGGAGCTGGATGCTGCAGTACTCATGGCAGTCACCGGCCTCTCTGGTTGTGGCGCTCAAGCTTGGCTACCAGCTGCGTCAGCGGCAGCGTGATGATGAGGTACATCAGTGCAGCCAGCACCAGCGGAGTGGAATTGGCGTTTTGGGACACTGCGTCGCGGGCGAACGTTGTCAGTTCACGGTCCGCCAGCGCCATTCCGGCAATGAACAGCAGCGAGGTGTCCTTGATCAGGATGACGAGTTCGTTGGTCAGCGGCGGGGTGATGATGCGGAACGCCTGCGGCAGGGTCACGGACACCATGGTCCAGGCCGGGCCCATGCCCAGGGAACGGGCCGCTTCGATCTGGCCGGCCGGTACCGCCTGGATGCCCGCGCGGATGGTCTCGGCAATATACGCGGCCGAGACCACGATCAAGGCAATGAGGCCGCCTCCGGCATTTCCTCCGGGCCACTGCCAGGAGAAAGCGATCGGCACGGCGAAGGCAAACGCGAAGATGACCAGCAGAGCCGGGAGCCCGCGGAATAGTTCAATGTAGGCCGTCGCGGCCCAGCGGTAGGGTGCCACGGGGGAGAGCTTCATCAGGGCCAGGATCAGGCCAAGTGCCAGGCCGCCGGCAAAGGCGATGGCGGTGTAGATGATGGTGTTCTTGACGGCCACGGTGATGATCGTCGGGAAAGCCTTCTTGGCCACTTCGGCGTCAAAGAAGTTCACCCCGATAGCTTTCCAGTCCGCAAGCAGGACGATGGCCAGAACGGCCAGGATGAAGACGACGTACAGGACGCCCCGGAAGAGGCGTCTGCGGGTGGAGGGTTTCAAGGTGGAGCCTTCCGCGGAAGATATGTGTGGCGCCGCCCCGGAGTGGGTCACAAACCGGGACGGCGGAACGTTCAATGCTTGTCAGGGCTTATTCGGCAAAGTACTTGTCGTAAATTTCGGTGTATTTGCCGTTCTCCCGGAGGTCGGCCAACTGGGCGTTGACCTCTTCGATCAGGGCAGTGTTTTCCTTTTTGGTGGCGAAGCCGTAGGACTCGTCCGTCTCGTATTCTTCTACGATGTCGTACTCGCCCTCCTTCGTGTGGTTCGTGTTCACGGCGATGTCCTGGAGGATGGCGTCGATGCTCCCGGCCTGAATGGCCTGAAACAGCTCGCCGTCGCCGGGGTACTCAAGGATCTCGGCGCCCTCGACGTTTTCCTGTGCATATGCGGCACCGGTGGTGGACTGCTGCACACCTACGCGCTTTCCGGCCAAATCGTCGATGCCCGTAATGTCCGAGCCTTCGGGAACCATGAGCGTCTGCAGCGAGTCATAGTAGGGATCACTGAAGAGCAGATTCTCCGAGCGTTCGGGCGTAATGGTGACTGCGCTGGCGCTGAGGTCGCACATTCCCGCGCTGACAGCCGTACCGCCCTGAATTGCTTCAAAGGCCGACTGCTGGATCTCTGTTTCCAAACCCATGCCGGTGGCGATTTCCCGGATCAAATCAATGTCAAAGCCGGTATATTCTCCGTCCTCGACATATTCGAACGGCACGTAGGGGATTTCAGAGCAGACCTTCAGGGTTCCTTCCGAAACCAGGCCGAGTCCCGAGTCAGCGGCACCGTCGGCGGATGAATCGTCACCACCGCAGGCGGTCAGGGCCAAGGCGGTTAGCGCCACTGTGGCGAGGGCGGTTCGGCGTGCGTTGTTCAGCATGGATTTACAACCTTTTCATGGACGGACCCAGTGGCGATTGCCCCTTTATAAACAGATGAAAGCACTCTAGATTCTACGCATGTCACATTTCATCGGGGTACTGAACACGACGGCGCCGTTCGCGTATTGGGCTCCGCCTACGCGTTATTCGGTGAAGTACTTGTCGTAAATCTCCTGGTACTTGCCGTTGCTGTGCATCTCGGCGAGCTGGGCGTTGATCTCAGTGATCAGCTTTTCGCTGCCGTCCTTCTTTGCAGCCAGACCATAGGATTCACCGGTGGAATAAGTTCCGGCGAGGCTGAAATTCTTGTCATCCGCGTGCTTGAGGTTTACCGGCAGGTCTTGGAAGACGCCGTCAATGTTGCCGGCCTGCAGCGCTTGGAACAGATCCGCGTCCGTCTGGTAGGCGATAACCTCGGTGTCGGAAGGTGCATTGTCACGGGCATAGGTTTCGCCGGTGGTGCCCTGCTGAATGCCGATTCTCTTGCCGGACATGTCCTCCAGCGACTTTGCCGGAGAGTCCGCAGGAACCAGCAGTGACTGCAGCGAGTCGTAGTACGGATCGGAGAACGCGAGGTTTGCTTCGCGCTCCGGGGTGATGGTCATGGCCGCGGCGATCAGGTCGCACTGGTTGGCGGCCAGGACGGTGCCGCTCTGCAGGCCGTCGAAACTGGCGTTCTGCACTTCCAACTCCAGGCCCATGCCGGCGGCGATCTCACGGCTGAGGTCCATGTCGAAGCCGGTGTACTCGCCGTCCTCGCCTACATATTCAAAGGGCTCAAACGGAACGTTGGAGCAAACCGTCAGTGCGCCGTCGTTCACGATCGGAATCCCGGATTCCGTTTCCGCAGAACCGCTGCCGCCGCTGCAGGCAGTGGCGGTCAGGGCGCCGACAGCCAGGACGGCGGCCAAGGCGGTGCGTGTTTTGTACAGCATGGGAATTACAACCTCGAAATCGGAAAGGGACGGGACCGGCCGGAGGGGCCGGTGCTGCTGCCTGAGCTATGCATAAATATGCACGATCACTCAATTATACGCACTCCGAAGCGGTGCGATACACAACCTTCGTCACACCGTCAAGGGAGGCGCTTAAAGTTTAGGAGCAGGCGGCCCTGAGTGCTAAGCCCGGGATCCGGCCACGGCACCGCGGGCGCGGTCCAGTTCCAGTGCTTCGAGCATGGGGCGGAACTTGCTCCAGGTTTCCGCCAGTTCCGCGGCCGGATTGGATCCGGCCACAATGCCGCAGCCTGCATACAGCCGCACCGTGCGGGGGTCCTCAATGACGGCTCCGCGCAGGGCGATGCCCCATTCGCCGTTGCCTGCGGCGTCCATCCAGCCCACGGGGCCGGCATAGGGTCCGCGGTCCATGTGTTCAAGTTCACTGATCAGTTCGCCGGCAACGCTGGTGGGGAAGCCGCAGACTGCCGCGGTGGGATGCAGCGCCTCCACCAGGGCAAGCGACGTCGGGATTCCGCCGTCGGCGCCGGGCGCCAAGTCGGCGGCCACGTCGGACGCGAGGTGCCAGACGTTGGGCAGTTCCAAGACAAACGGCTCGCTGTGCGAGGTCATGGAGGAGGTGAAGGGCTGCAGCTGGCGGGTGAGCGAATCAATCGCGATCTGGTGTTCATGACGCTGTTTGTCGGATCCGGCCAGCACCCGCTGCGGATAGTGCGGATCATCCGCCGGCGCCGTGGCACGGTCCAGGGTGCCGGCCAGGACGCGGGCGCGGGCGACTCCGTTCTCCACCTTGATCAGCATTTCGGGCGTGGAGCCGATCAGGCCGTCCACCGAATAGGTCCAGCAGCTGCGGTACCGCAAAGCCAGCTCGCGCAGCACCTGCGCCGCAGACACGGGCGAACCGAGGGACGCCACAATGTCGCGGGCCAGGACAATCTTGCTGAGGTCCCCGGCGTTGATGTGCGCCACCGAGCGGGCCACGGCGTTCTTCCACTCGGCCTCGCTGAGGATACCGGGCAGGATGCGGTCCTCCGGGTCCGGCTCGCGCGCAACCGGAACTTCATCCAGATACAGGTCCAGGGCCGACCTGGCGGAGGCCGGGCTCAGCTCGGCATCGGGATCTGCTGTGGTCTGCGTAATCCAGGTGACACCGTCGCGTGAACCCACCACGATCTCCGGCACAATGAGCCGGGATTCAAAAGGAGAGCGTTTGGAGAATCCGAAGGATCCGAAAGCGGCCAGGCCGCTGCCGGGAACCGACAGCGGATTCTCGATCTCGGCGTCGTCCGCCAGCTTTAGCCACCACTGTTGCGCGTCCGCGAAGCGTTCGGGGCCGCTGGAGGTGAAACGGGCACTTTCACCGAAGCCCACCAGCCCTTCTCCGCTGCGGATCCAGGCAAGCTGGTCATTAAGGACCAGATACTCCAGCAGCCCGATTGTGGCGGACAGCTCACCAATGGGCACGGTCAGGGAACGCAGGGTGGTCATAATGACTCCAGCCTACTCCTCGCGCGGATGTGTCCCGGGCGGCGTTCCACGCCGCTGAGGGCACGGGGCCATCCTCCGTGAGGCGGAAGACACCTGCAACTGCGCGTTCGGTCCCGTGGACATTCTTTGAGACAATGATCGAGTGAAGCGCGCATCGTTGGAAAAACGCCCTGATGAAGTCGCTGCCATGTTTGACGACGTGGCACCGAAATACGACGTCGTGAATGACGTGCTGTCCTTGGGACAGACGCGCCGTTGGCGTCGTCTGGTGGTGGACGCCGTTGGCGCCCAGCCAGGCCAGCGGGTCCTTGACCTGGCCGCCGGCACCGGCACCTCCAGCGAACCCTACGCAGACGCCGGCATCAACGTAGTTGCCTGCGACTTCTCCCTGGGGATGCTCAAGGTGGGCAAGCGGCGCCGTCCGGACATCGACTTCGTGGCCGGCGACGCCACCAATCTGCCGTTCGAGGACAACTCCTTTGACGCCTCCACCATCTCCTTTGGTCTGCGCAACGTGAACGAGCCGAAAAAGGCGCTCTCCGAAATGCTGCGGGTCACCAAGCCCGGCGGCCGTCTGGTCATCGCCGAGTTCTCCTCTCCCACCGTTCCCGTGTGGCGGACCATGTACACCGAATACCTGATGCGGGCCCTTCCGCCTATCGCCCGCAAGGTTGCCTCCAACCCCGATGCTTACGTTTACCTCGCCGAGTCCATCCGCGCCTGGCCCAACCAGGACGGACTGGCGGCCTGGATTTCGGAGACCGGCTGGGACGACGTGGCCTACCGCAACCTCTCCGGCGGCATCGTGGCCATCCACCGTGCTGTAAAGCCGGGGAGGACAGCCATCTAAGTGAAGGTCCTTATTGTCGGTGCCGGGCCCGCCGGTTCCACCGCTGCCTACTACCTGGCCCGCGCCGGAGTGGACGTTACCGTCCTGGAAAAGACCTCCTTCCCCCGGGAGAAGGTCTGCGGCGACGGCCTGACGCCCCGCGCCGTCCGTGAGATCCAGCTCCTCGGCCTGCCCCATGAAGAATCAGAGGGCTGGCGCCGCAACAAGGGCCTTCGCCTCATTGCAGGGGGACGCACCGTTGAACTTCCCTGGCCGGTGCTCTCCGATTTCCCCGATTACGGACTGATCCGCACCCGCCTGGGCTTTGACGAGGCGCTGGCCCGCCACGCGCAGGCGGCCGGGGCGCTCATTCTGGAGCGGCACTCGGTCACCTCCGCGCTGCGCAGCGATGACGGCCGGGTTACCGGGGCAGTGGCCAACGTGCTCGACGACGCCGGCCGGCGCACCGGTGAAACCCGCGAATTCTTCGCCGACGTGGTGCTGGCGGCGGACGGCAACTCCAGCCGCACCGCGCTGAGCCTGGGCATCGAAAAGCGCGACGACCGGCCGCTGGGCGTGGCCGTGCGCACCTACTTCGAAAGCCCGCGCAGCAACGATGACTGGATGGAAGGCTGGCTGGAACTTCCCGACGCCGCCGGAAATCCGCTCCCCGGCTACGGCTGGGTCTTCGGGGTGGGCGACGGAACGTCCAATGTGGGCCTGGGCATCCTGAACTCGTCCAAGGAATTCGGAAAGCTGGACTACCGCAAGGTCCTGCGCGACTGGACCGCGGGTATGCCCGCCGAGTGGGGTTTTTCTCCGGAGAACCAGGTGGGGGAGATCCGCGGTGCGGCGCTGCCGATGGGCTTCAACCGCACCCCGCACTACTCACCGGGGCTCCTGCTGCTGGGCGACGCCGGCGGCATGGTCTCGCCGTTCAACGGCGAGGGTATTTCCTACGCCATGGAATCCGCGCGGTTCGCCGCCGACTTTATCGTGGCAGCCGAGGCTGAGGCACGCACTCCGGGAATCCTGTCTGCCCCGGCAGCCTTTGATTACCGTCTCTCGGGCTACGCCGACCATATCCGTGCAGAGTGGGGAAGCCACTTCACCCTGGGCCGGATCTTCGCCGGACTGATCGGCAAACCCGCCATCATGAAGCTCGCGCTGCGCACCGGAATGCCGCTGCCGGTGCTGATGAAATTTGTGGTGCGGATGCTGGCCAACCTCACGGACCGCAGCAACAAGGGTTTGGAGGATAGAGTTATTGCCGTGCTGGAAGCCCTTGTCCCGGCAGCCTCGAACCAAGACGATCCATCCCGCCCGCTGTCCAAACCGCTCCGACGAAAAGTTAGTTCACACCGTGACTGAATCCTCGAACACCAGCCCGGATACTGCCGCTGACGACGCCGCGCCCGCACTGCCGGCAGGATTCGCGCTTATCGCCGAAGACCCCCAGCTGGGCCCTTCCATTGCCGCCGCCCTGGAGCTGGTGGAAGCCCGGCTCCTTGAAGCAATCTCCAACTCGGATCCCTTTGCCAACGCCACCTCACGGCATCTGGCGCAGGCCGGCGGCAAGCGAATCCGCCCGCTGCTGGCGCTGCTGGCCTCACATCTGGGCCCCAACCCGGTCAACGACGACGTCATCCAGACCGCCGTCGTCGTTGAACTGACGCATCTGGCCACGCTCTATCACGACGACGTCATGGATTCCGCGCCCCTGCGCCGCGGTGCGCCCACGGCCCACGAGGTGTGGGGCAACTCGGTGGCTGTGCTGACCGGAGACCTGATTTTTGCCCGTGCCTCCTCACTGGTGTCCGAGCTCGGCGGCGAAGCCCTGGGCATTCAGGCCCGCACCTTTGAACGGCTCTGCATGGGCCAGCTGCATGAAACGGTGGGACCGCGCGAGGAACAGGATCCGCTGGAACACTACCTGTCCGTCATTTCCGGTAAGACAGCGTCGCTGATCGCCGCCGCCGGCGAGTTCGGCTCGCTCTTCTCCGGTGCAGACCGCCGGGCCGTCGACGTCATGGTGGAGTACGGCGAGAAGGTGGGCACCGCGTTCCAGCTGGCCGACGACGTCATAGACGTCACCGGACTTCAGGCTAAGTCCGGCAAGACACCGGGTACTGACCTGCGTGAAGGCGTGCCAACCCTGCCGGTGCTGCTGCTGCGCCGCAACGCTGCTGCGGGCGACGCCGATGCCGCCGCCGTACTTGAGCTGGTGGACGGGGACCTGAGCTCCGATGCAGCGCTGGCCGCAGCCGTGCAGGCACTGCGGGAGAACCGGGCCACGTCAGAAGCCTGGGCGGTAGCCCGACAGTGGTCCGATGAGGCAGTTGCCGCGCTGGAACCGCTGCCGGACACCGTGGTGAAGCAGGCGCTGGCCAGCTTTGCCGTGGCCGTGGTGGAACGGGACGTCTAGGGCGCACCCTAGCGGACGCCGCCGCCCCCGGCAATCATAGTAAGCATACTTTCTATGATTATCTGCAGGTCAGAGGGCGCTTTCCGGGTTTGTGCCACGCTGTGAACCACTACGTTGTAGTACATTCCAGGGGAGAGCCCATGAGCCAAGTTGTGGCCACACGCCGTGAAGTGCACCAGGTCGGGGCGGTGTCAGCCAGGTCCTTGCCGCAGAAGGCTGATATGACGGGCTGGTGGGTGCTGACGGTGCAGCCAGCGCGTGCAGAGGTGTGTGACGCCGTCGTTCGGCATGTGGTCACGCCACTGATTACTCAAGCCAGAACTTGGGGGGCCGAGCGGAGTTTCTACTTACGGCATCTGGATGCCACGGAACCGAGCGTGCAGGTGCATTTTTTGGTCCGAGGCGAGATCGCGGGCCGACTGAAGCGCTTTGCACAGGCTCTCGCGCTCCAGTCCTCGCCCCAGCTGGGGGAGCTGCACCTTTCCGAGAAACACCGCGGTGAATACCCGCCACCCCAGGGCGGGCCAGCCACGCCGCACATCGAGGCAGTCATGGCTTCCTTCGGAGGTATAAAGGGTATTGCGCTCACCTGCGAAGTGGCGGAACTCTCCTCGGAGCTCGCGGCTTGGGGGCTGGGCCGTTTTGCCGCCGCCGGCACCCGCTCGGCGTTTGCGGCCCTGCTTCTCCACGACACGGCTTATGCCATGATGCGCGGACCCCGTTCGGCATTGTGGCCGGATCGCCGGGCGCTTAGCTGGGACTACTACTGGACGAGGCATCTGCGCAGCTGCACGGAATCTTTTGGACCCCAGGCAGAACGCGCACGCCAAGCCCTGACATTGCGGACGGCAACACAGGTGGTTCCCGCACTCAGTATCATGTCCGCCATCGCTTCCGAGCCGTCCGTCGACAACTGCCGTAAGCGCTGGAGCCGCGCCGTGGATTCTTACCTGTACCAGGCGGATAAGGCCCGAATCAGCCGCAGCGCGGAGTTCCTGACCATTTATCAGAGCAGAAGGTTGCTCAACAGGTTTGGCATTACTCCACCGGAGGAAGCCGCGCTTGGCCTTTACTCCCAAGCCTGGACCCAGGACCATGAACCCAAGAAGACTGACAGGTCACGGCCGTAGGGCCGGAGCCGGAGATACTCGCGGCGCAGCAGCATCAATGCCGGGTCGGTCCGCCCTCTAGGACGGCGCGAAGTTCGGCGGCCTTCCGGGCCCGCACCGCGGGGTCCACAATCGGGCGCTTGGGCGTGAAATAGAGCCCGTCATTGTTCCAGCGGGGGAGCACGTGCTGGTGGTAGTGCCAGACGTGCTGACTGCCGGCGGGCTCGTTGTGCTGCCGGGTGGTGACGCCGTCGGGATGCCACGCCCTTTTGATGGCCACAGCCATGTCCCGGGTGACAATCATGAGGCGGGCAGCGACGTCGTCGGGCAGTTCATACAGCAGCTCAAAATGTTCCCGGGGCGTCACCAGGACGTGGCCCGGCTCCGGATCGAAGCCGTGGGACGCGATGAACGCCAGTACCAGCTCGTCGGAATACACCAGGTCTCCGGGCTCGCAAAGGTTGTCCGGGAACGCGAACTCTCCGGACGCCATGTCGCAGAACGGGCACTGGTAGTTCTCCGGCGCGTGGCTGGGCCACACCTCATCGACGGTGCCGGGCTGCTGCATGCGTGGCTCCTTCCGGGAAGGGTTAGTTGGGATCTTCCTCGAAGACCCACTCGAACATGTCAAAGACGTATTCGCTGAAGGTGCCCTCTTCGCTTTGCCAGTCGCCGCGGGCGTTGTTGCGCCGCCACACGATCGGGTCCGGCACGTCCAGCTGATCCACACGGAAGCCCCAGACAAACTTCTCGTCCTCGTCTTCGAGGAAGAGCAGATAACCGTCTTCGATTTCCAGCTCGTCCGGATCCCAGAAGAAGTGGTAGGCCTCCATGAGGTCTTCACTGTTGCCCAGGGCAAGGTAGAACTCCCGCAGCACCAGGGGAATGGCGAAATCGTGGGCGTCGAGCATCTCATTGAGGATGTCGGCGGGGATGCCGTCTTCTTCTTCGCGCCAGTCGTCCTCAAGATACTTGGGGACCAGGGCTTTGAATTTGTCCAGGAACATTTGGCTCAATGGGGTCTCCAAAATTGCGGATGGTGTACTTCAATCCTAGCCGCGGGAGGAGGCAGCCCGGTGCACCCGGAAGCCGGGGCCAGGGAAGGCAGGGTTAGGGCAGGCGGCGGGCAAGGCCCGGATAGTCGATGACCACACCGTCAGAATCCACGGTCAGCTCGGCGGTGAACCCGCGGGAAGTGGAACTGAAGAGGACCACACCGTAACCCCGTTCCTCGCCGTAGGCCGAAACCTGGGAATAGACCTGATCGCTGGGGAGCACCCGCAAGCTTGGCATTTCCACCCGGGCCATGGTGAGTTTGGTGTCATCCGCAGGAGCTGAGGCGTTCAGCAGGTCCAGGCGGAGGATGGGCATGGTGTTGGTCAGAGGACACAGGTCAAGGTCAACGTCCTGGGCGTTGTCCAGCGAGCCGGCGTCCTCGATGCCGGGAGCAGGCAGCCCGGAGTTCCCTGATACCTGCGTGTCGGCAGTCCATTTTCCTTCGGGGGAGCGCGTGAGCTCCAGGGAACGCGACCAGCTAGGTGCTTCGACCCGGATGCAGAAGCGGGTGGTTACCCAGCCCGGCGAGGTGGAAAGGGTCCACGAGGCGGTGTACTCCTCGGCGACCGAGGTGCCGCCGGCAGCCAGCTCCCGGTCCCGGAACGATACGGCTGCGGTGTCATGGCGTGCGGTGTCTTCCAGACCCTGCCAGCGGAGAGTTCGGGCGGGTTGCACGCAGTTTTCCATTCCCCCACATTATGGTTACCGGGCGGTAGGCGGCAACGGGAGGCTTTGGTGCTTGTTGTGCCGCCGGAGCGGCGGGCCCATGCCGAAGCGCTCCGGGGCGCCCCGTCGAGTGTCCCGGACACTCGACGGGGGCGCCCTTCGGGAGCTAGGCGATGGCCTCGCGCAGTTCCTTGGCGGCCAGGGCCGGATCGGCTGCACCATAGATGGCGCCGCCGGCTACAGCTACGTCGGCTCCGGCCTGCTGAACCGCTCCAATGGTGCTCACCTTCACCCCGCCGGCAACGGAGAACGGAACGCGGGCTTCGGCGCCTGCGGTGAGAAGCCCCTGCAGATCGAAACCGGGCTGGGCCTGCTCGTCCAGACCCGCGTGCATCTCAACGAACTCCGCACCGAGCGCACGGACCTCTTTGGCGCGGGTGACCTTGTCCGCAACTCCGATGAGGTCGACCACGACGCCCTTGTTGTGCGCTTTGGCTGCCTTGACGGCGCCGGCAATGGTGGAATCATCGGCGACACCGAGCACGGTCATCAGGTCTGCACCGGCTTTGAAGGCGATGTCGGCTTCAAGCTCGCCGGCGTCCATGGTCTTCATGTCAGCGAAGACAAGCTTGTCCGGATGGGCTTCCTTGACTGCTGTGACAACGGAAAGCCCCGCGGCCTTGATCAGGGGAGTGCCGAGTTCGATGATGTCGACGTACTCGGCCACCCGGCCTGCCAGTTCGAGGGCGTCCTTGGTGGTGAGGAGGTCCATGGCTACTTGAAGTTTCACGAGCTGCTTCTTTCTGTAGGGGACTGCGTTGGGCTGTGACGGCGGACGTTGTGCTTACTCGAGGTTGGCGTGCCGGAGCCAGAGGTCCTCGGCGGGTTCATCGGTGTTGTCCCACAGGGACTGGAAGATGGCTTCGGTGGCGAGAAAGAGGACCTGTTCAAACAGCGAACCGGAGTACTGGCGGCTCACGCTCGAGCCGTGATCAGTTTTTTGTGCGGCCGGAATAATGACCAGGGCGTCGGCGAGCCCGGCCAGCGGTGAATCCGGGTTGGTCGTGAACGCTGCAATCCGCGCTCCGGCCTTCGCCGCGGTTTCCGCCGACTTGACCACCCCCGACGTGGTTCCGGACCCGGAAGCTACCAGCAGCAGGTCGCCGGATGTGATAGCCGGGGTAGTGGTGTCACCGGCGATATGAACCGTCAGTCCCAGATGCATCAGCCTCATGGCGGCCATCCGAAGAACCAGGCCGCTTCGGCCCGCCCCGGCAACGAACACCCGTCCGCCCTGGCTGAGATGAGCCGCGAGGCCGGCCAGCTCGCGGGCATCCAGTTTGGCTGCAGTGTTGGTGATTTCGTCCCTGACGAGGGAGATATTGCGGAGCACGTCACTCTCAGTGGCGGGCGCAATGGCCGGTGCATCTGTTGTCGGATTCACTGTTTGTCCTTTCAAAGCAGTCATCGACCTGTAGCGGCCTTGCGGCCGCTTGTGGCTGATATCCATGATGGTGAGCACTCCGGGCAGGGGTAACACTGTTTTTGAACGGTTTTGACTACCCTTAAGGACGGGTCAGGGCGCGCTGGCCGTTTGCCCGCAGTGACTCGATGGCTTCCGCCGGCGACGGCCTGCCGTAGACGGCAGAACCGGCCACGAAGACGTTGGCTCCGGCTTCCGCAGCCCGGGTGATTGTTTCTTCCGTGATGCCACCGTCCACCTGGATGGCGACGTCCACTCCGGAACCCTCTACAGCCGCGCGGGCACGGCGAATCTTGGGCAGCATTACGTCCAGGAATGCCTGGCCCCCAAAGCCCGGTTCCACCGTCATGATCAACAGCATGTCCAGTTCCGGCAGCATATCCAGGTACGGTTCCACCGCAGTGGCCGGGCGCAGGGCCATACCTGCCCTGGTGCCTCTGGCACGCAGTTCGCGGGCGAGTTTGATGGGGGCGTCCGATGCTTCGACATGGAAAGTGACCGAGTTTAAACCGGCGTCGGCATATTGCGGTGCCCAGCGGTCTGCGTTGGAGATCATCAGATGGGCGTCCAACGGTACGGGACTGACCTTTTGCAGCCGCTCCACCACGGGCAGGCCAATGGTCAGGTTCGGAACAAAGTGGTTGTCCATGACATCCACGTGAACGGCATCGGCGTTGCTTATGAGCGCGAGCTCGGACTCCAGGTTCGCGAAGTCAGCCGAGAGGATGCTTGGGTTGATGCAGCATTTCAGAGGGAAACCGGGCATGGCGTCTGCCTTTCGGGAGCGGCGTGTGTGAGGGCAGCTTCGACGTCGGCCAGCAGTTCCGCCCAGCTGGCAACGAATTTGTCGAGACCCTCGGTCTCGAGCTGCTGGACTACCTCGTCGTAGGAGATGCCGACGGCCGCGAGGCCGTTGAGGGTTTTCTCGGACTGCTCGTAGGATCCGGTGATGGTATCGAACCTCACGACACCGTGGTCGGCCACGGCCTCGAGTGTCTTCTCCGGCATCGTGTTGACGACATGGGGAGCGACGAGGCCCGCGACGTAGAGCGTGTCCGGGAGGTTCGGGTCTTTCACTCCGGTTGAAGCCCAGAGGGGACGCTGGGCATGGGCACCGGCGGCCTCCAAGGCCTGCCAGCGCTCGGTGGCGAACTGCTCCTGGAAGATCCGGTAGGCCAAACAGGCATTGGCGACGCCGGCCTGCCCCTTGAGTGCCTTCGCCTCGTCAGTTCCGACCGCATCGAGGAGTGCATCGATTTCGGTGTCCAGACGGGAGACAAAGAACGAGGCCACGGAGTGAATCTGCGACAGGTCGTGGCCGTTCTCCTTGGCCTGTTCGAGACCAAGCATGAAGGCGTCAACGACGTCACGGTAGCGTTCCAGGGAGAAGATCAGCGTGACGTTGACGCTGATGCCCCCGGCAAGTGTCGTGGAGATGGCAGGCAGGCCCTCGCGGGTAGCCGGGATCTTGATCAGGACATTGGTGCGCTGCACCTTCGCGTGCAGCCGCTTGGCCTCGGCAACCGTTCCCGCGGTGTCTCGCGACAGTCCCGGGTCAACCTCGATGGAGACGCGGCCATCGGCTCCGTTGGTGCGCTTGGCGGCTTCGGCAAAAATGTCGCAGGCCTGGGCAACATCGTGCGTAGTGATGTCGAAAACGGCCTGGCCGACGCTGGCTCCTGCTTGTGCGAGAGCGCCGATTTGCGAGGCATAGGACTCGCCCTTCTTCAGCGCTGCGGCAAAAATGCTGGGGTTGGTCGTGACGCCGACGACGTTGCGCTCCTCGATGAGATGCTTGAAGGCGCCCGAATTGATGCGCTCCCGGGAGAGGTCATCGAGCCAGATTGAGACGCCGGCGGCCGTGAGATCAGCTGTGGGTGATGAGGTCATGGTGTGCTCCTTTTCCGTTTTTCTGCTGGTCGCCGGTCTCGGTGCCCCGGTGGCCGGACGGCATGGCCGGCGTGCCGTTGGGCGCCAGGGGTTCGGCGGCCACGGCTGCCAGGGAGTCCCTCGCCGCCGCGACGACGGCGTCTGCCGTAAGACCGAACTGGCGGTAAAGCGTTTGATAGTCGGCGGAGGCTCCGAAGTGCTCAAGGGCGACACTGCGTCCGGCATCACCGACGACGCCGTGCCAGCCCTGCGAGACGCCTGCCTCGACGGAGACCCGGGCGCGCACGGTGCGCGGCAGGACTGCGTCGCGGTAGGACGAATCCTGTGCGTTGAACCATTCCAGGCACGGCATGGACACAACGCGGGTGGAGATTCCCTCCGCTTCGAGCCCCTCACGGGCTTCCACGGCGAGCTGGACCTCGGAGCCTGTGCCGATCAGGATGACGTCGGGAAGCCCGTTCTTCGCTTCTGCAAGGATGTAACCGCCCTTCGCCGTACCCTCCGCCGCCCCGAATGTCTCGCCCCGGGCCTCACCTGCGCCGCGCTGGAACACAGAGACATTCTGGCGGGTGAGCACGATGCCGGCCGGGTTCTGCGTGTTCTCCAGAATGGTGCGCCAGGCGACGGCGACCTCGTTCGCATCCGCCGGGCGAACGACGTCGAGCCCGGGAATGCTGCGCAGGGAGGCGAGCTGCTCCACCGGCTGGTGCGTGGGACCGTCCTCTCCCAGGCCGATTGAGTCGTGTGACCAGACGTAGATCGCCGGAACACCCATGAGGGCGCCGAGGCGGAGGGCGGGCTTCTGGTAGTCGCTGAAGATCAGGAAGGTTCCCGAGAAGGCGCGCGTGCTGCTGTGCATGACGATGCCGTTGACGATCGCGGCGGCGGCATGCTCGCGAATGCCGAAGTGCAGGACCCGCCCGTACGGGTTTCCCTTCCAGACGCCGGTGGAACGGGACGCCGGAATGAAGGAGGCGGCGCCCTCGATGGTGGTGTTGTTCGATTCAGCGAGGTCGGCGCTGCCGCCCCAGAGTTCGGGGAGCACGGGGCCGAGGGCGTTCAGCACCTTGCCCGAGGCGGCCCGCGTGGACATGTCCTTTCCCGCTTCGAACACCGGGAGGGCGGCGTCCCAGCCCGCAGGCAGGGTGCGGGCCTGAATGCGTTCAAGCGCGGCAGCCTCCCTGACATGCGATGCCTGCCACGCATCGAAGCTCTTCTGCCAGGAGCTGTGCGCTTCCATGCCCCGCTGGAGCACACCGCGGGCGTGCGCCAGGACGTCCGGGGCGACCTCGAAGGACTTCTCCGGGTCAAAGCCCAGGGCTTCCTTCAGCGCCGCGACTTCGTCCTTTCCGAGCGCGGATCCATGGATCTTGCCCGTGTTCTGCTTCTTCGGCGACGGATAGCCGATGATGGTGCGCAGCGAGATGATGGACGGCTTGGAGGTCTCTGCCTTGGCAGCCAGAAGCGCGGAGTGCAGCTCGGCAATGTCTTCGATGTATTCGCCCGTCCTGGTCCAGTCGACACGCTGCGTGTGCCAGCCGTACGCCTCGTAGCGCTTCAGGACGTCCTCGGTGAAGGAGATGTTCGTGTCATCCTCAATGGAGATGTGGTTCTCGTCGTAGAGCACCACTAGATTCCCAAGCTCCTGGTGCCCGGCCAAAGAGGAAGCTTCCGCTGTCACGCCTTCCTGGAGATCGCCGTCAGAGGCGATGACCCAAATCGTGTGATCAAACGGGCTCTCACCCTGCGCAGCACCGGCGTCGAACATCCCGCGCTGGCGGCGCTGCCCGTAGGCGAAGCCCACCGCTGTGGCCAGTCCCTGGCCCAGCGGACCCGTGGTGATCTCCACCCCCTTGGTGTGCCGGTACTCGGGATGCCCCGGGGTTAGTGAGCCCCAGGCTCGCAGGGCCTGCAGATCGTTGAGCTCCAGGCCGTAACCCGAGAGGAAGAGCTGGATGTACAGGGTCAGCGACGTATGGCCGGGGGAGAGCACGAAACGGTCACGTCCTGTCCACTCCGGATCCGACGGGTCATGCCGCATCAGTTTTTGGAACAGGAGGTAGGCGGCCGGCGCCAGACTCATCGCAGTGCCCGGATGACCGTTGCCCGCTTTCTCCACGGCGTCAGCGGCCAGCACGCGAGCCGTATCCACGGCCCGCTGATCGAGTTCAGTCCAGATCAGTGTTGCCGGTTCCTCATTGAGCGTTGCATTTGCTGTCGGATTCACGATGTATCTCCCTTGATTCGGTCATCGGGCCTGTAGCGGCACCACATGCCTTGGCTGATACTCATGATCGAGAAACTTACGGGTAGGGGTAACACTGTTTTTGAACGGTTCTCACTACCCTTAAGGGTTGTAAACACGCTTCGCTCCCGTACACTCACCGCATGAGTGCTGTCACCAGCCTGCCCCGGGACGAAGAATCCGAGTCTCTGTCGAGCCTTCCGTGGCTGTTTCTGCGCGCAGTCGCGTCATTGGCGGATGCTCCTTTGACCGACATAGCGGAACGGCTCCGAAACGCTATGCTTCCCTACCTAAAAAGCAGCGCGCTGGTCATCTTTACTGAGGACTGCACCGGACGGCCGCAGAAGAAAGCCGGCGAGGAATCGATCATCTCCCGGGTTTCCATCGCCGAGCTCGAAAAGCTTCGCCCAGCGCTTTCAGGTGAGAATCCCGTTTTCACAGAGGCTGAGATCGCGGGCCGCATTCTGCCCGTGCTGGCTCTGGAACACGTTTCCAGCCGTGCGATGCTCGTGGTTACCGATCCTCATCCCGGCGCCGGCAGCTACGGTGCCGAGCTGGATGTGGTCAAGTATCTGTGGCGTATCGCCGCCCGGCGGATTCAGGAAAAAATCGCCGACGCGCCGCCGTCGTACCTGCTGGAGTCGCGCGCAGCCTCGGCTGAACGCCTGCGCGTAACCGCAGAACTCACCGATATGCACTCCACAACCCTGGAAACCCTTCTGGCAGCCCTGCGTTCTGCATCGTTGAACGACGCCGCGGCCCGTTCAACCGTCACTGACCTCGCCGGCAAGGCGTTGATCAGCATCCGTGCCCTCAGCGACCGCACCACCACTGCGGTGGAAGAACCCGTAGCCAGGGCTTTTGAACGCCTGCGGGAGGAGCTGCGGCCGCTCACCCGCTTCAGCGGTATTGAGATCCAGTTCATCGAGCCTCCCCTTAACGGGCGCGCGCTCCCCGGCGAGGTCGCGCACGCAGCACGGGCCATTGTCCGCGGACTTGTGCTGACCATGATGGAGCAAACCGACATCAGCAGAATCCGCACGCGCTGGGACTGCGACGGTGAAAACCTGCTGATCAACGTGCGCGACGACGGCGGCGGCGTGCTGACCGCCGACTCAGCCAGTGTCAGGGGTCTGGAACGCCGGGTAAAAGCGCTGACCGGACAGTTGCGGATGGAAGTCATGCCGGGGTGGGGTGCCGATGTCTTCGTCTCGCTTCCACTGGACCTGACCACCCGTCCCGCCCGGGATGCGGCCGGCTGGAACCTGGCTGCCCGGGAACTGGAAGTCCTTGAGCTGCTTGTCGCGGGGCACCGTAACCGCACCATCGCGTCAACGCTGGGCATCAGCGAGAACACGGTCAAGTTCCATGTGCGGAACCTCTTCAAAAAGCTCGACGTCGGATCCCGCACCGAAGCCATCGCCCTGGCACACAGCAACGGACTCTGACCTGTGTGATCACCCCGGTAACAGTCCCGTTTTGAGGCTGAACGGCGTGTTAGGGCAGGTGAGCGGCACGGTGCGGGGGTTCGGCGGTTGTCTCTGGCTGTCTTGCCATGGCCAGCATACGGTTACCTCTCAACTGGCTCGGACGAGCGAGGGCCTGCCTGCTCTGCACGGCAGAGCGTCCATCTGTACTCACATATCGGAAGGGCTGGTCAGAGGCATATGGTTTCAATGATCACGTTCGTTCTTGGGGCCGCGATACTGATCTACGCTGCCGACAAACTCGTCACTCATCTGGTCGGCGCAGCGAGGGGCCTGACCGCCTCGATCTTTTTGCTCGCCATCATCTTCACCGGGATTGAGTTCGACGATGTAGCCCTTGGCGTTGTTTTCAACTTAGAAGAAATGGACGGGGTTGCTGTCGGCATCGTGTTTGGAACCACGGTGGGGTACAGCGGCTTGGTCCTCGCCATCGCGGCGATTCTGGCACCGACGCGGGTTAGCATCCCGCGGGATTACCTCAGCATTTTTGCACTCACGCCGCTCGTCCTCATCCCGTTCCTCCTAACCGGGCCAATGACTGTTATCCACGGAGTCATTCTGCTGGGCCTGTTCCTGGCATTCCTCGTTTACGTTGTCGGCCGGGAATCCAAGGCCAACCGGCCGGTCTTCCGCGATGCGGAGATGTTTGAGGCTTATGAGCTCGCCCGCACTTCCGGCACCGGAGCCCGTTCCAGCGTTGACACGCTGACCTTGACCGGCGGCGAGGGTGGAGCTGCAACTGGCCGGACCAACAAGTTCTTCGGCAAGGAAATGCCGTTTCCGGAGGCAAATCGGCGCACTGGCTGGCCTGCACTGGCGCTGGCCGCCGTCGCGCTCGTCGGGCTGATCCTGGGTGCCTATCTGGTTGCCGAGGGAACCGAAGGCATCCTGGAAGACTTTGGCATGGAAGCGACGGTTTTCGGAGCTACTATCGCCACTCTGGTGCTCACTCTCGAAGACCTGTACCTGACGGTCAGGCCGGTAATGAGGGGCGCTCCCGAGATCGGCATCGCCAACGTGATCGGCAGCGCCGTTTTCTCCGTGACGGCGAAACTCGGCGTGCTTCTGCTGTTCGGCAGCGTGATTGTCGACTCTTCGGTGATCACATGGCACCTGCCGGCACTGACGCTGATGACCTGGCTGGCGACGTACTTCCTGTGGACAGGCCACCTGCGCAGATGGCACGGCTTTGTCCTCCTGGGTCTCTACGCCGTCTATTGGATGGTCACCTTCTTCGGGTTCGGGGAGATACCGGTAGAGATGGACTGAGCCGGTTGCCGCGCACTCAGAGGCTCAAATGCTCAGTGCGCGGCGCACCGCGCCGGTGTTACGCCGGGAGACCGGAACGCGGGTGTTCTCTGCATCGTCCATAATCAGAACAAGTTCCCCTTTCTCCCGGCGTTCCACCTCCCGGATACGGCTGAGGTTGACCAGATACTGACGGTGTACCCTCAGGAAGTTACCGGTATCAGCCAGATCATGGTCGAGCTTTTCCAAGCCGGACTGGGCGGCCGGGAGTTTGCCTTCATCCGTGAGCAGCCACACGTCACTGCCTTCCGAACCGGCCATTGTGACCTCTGACGGTGCCAGCAGAACCATTCTGTTCTCTCCGCGGAGCGCGACTATCCGACGGGATTGCCCTAGGGACGTGCTGCCTTTTTTCGTCTGCGGGAACTCCTCGCCTGAAGATGCACCAAACGAGATCAAATGCCCAATCAGAGACTTGTGAAGGAAGACGGGACGGAATCCGATCGATAGCGGTTCGTCGGAGAGAGCGGTGAAGATCTTCGTGGACCCGGTCCATCCAGGGTCTGAGCTGGCCTTTTTCGTCGCATAACCTGCCGCGTGGATGAAGGCCGGAAGCTGCGGTGCCCAGCGCGTCACGGGGTCAATTGCTGGGACATTTCCGGGTACGCCGAGAAAGACGCTCGCTCTGTCGTCTGCAATTACCACCCCGCCGGCGAGATCAACGGCAACCAGCGGCTCGTTTGTCCGCCCCCGGGCCTGGACGTAAGCGGCGACCAACTCGCTTCCGCTGTCCCGCGCGCGGGTGCGCAGGGTGTTCTGAGTGTGGGCGGCGGAGTTCTCCAGCCATTTGCGGGTGGACAGCGGCAGGTCACTGCGCCAGCATGAAATGTTCAGAACGGCGAGGGGGTCCCCGCTCACTACGTCCCGTACCGCGATGGCCCCGCAGGACCAGTCGTGGAAGGCCTGCAGCCAGTGTTCCGACTGATTGATCATTACCGCGTGGTGAGTTTCGAGTGCTGTGCCCATGCTGTTCGTGCCTACTGCACCCTCGGACCAGCAGTGCCACGGCGCGAGTCCACCCGCGGTAGCGATCGAACGGGTGCTTTTATCGCCCCAGGCGGACAGCACCCGCCCATAGGCGTCCGCAATGGTCACAATGCCCCCGGCACTGGCCACCTCGTTTGCCATTGCTGCGGCGCAGAACCCCAGCTCCGCAAAGACAGCATCCTGATTGGGTGAGTGGGCCACCTGCGAGACAGCGTTGGGCACCTCGGACAGAAAAGGGTCAACCCGGTAGCGATCCCGGGACCGCTGCCAGGAAATGGCGACTTCCGGCCGCACGCCATAGATGTCGTCGTCGCCCTGCACGAACCGTTCCCATGCGCCTCTCACCTCATCCTTGGCGGATTGGGGGAGCATCTGCTGGCGCCGTTGCTCAGCTAAAATCGGAAATCACCCCTTTGGGGTTGCTCATCGGATTGTACGTGGTCACGGACTGTCCAATTGGTAACGGACTCTATGGTGCGGCAGCGCTTCTGGCAACGGAATATGGCCAAAATATATGGGGTTTCCAAAATATTGGATTCAGCATTCAGCGTTGGGAATGGTTGCGCAGGAAAGCAAGACACAGCACGGATGTGCCGGCCACGATCAGTCCCAGCATTCCAAGACCCGCTGCCACGCTCGCAGCGGTTGCAACTGCTCCTACGATCAGTGGTCCGCCGATTTCTCCCACTTCCCTGCCGATTTCCGCGGCGCCCATGGTGCGGCCCATCCGTTCTTCGGGGGTGGTGACGGCAAGGTACGCGAATCCCAGAGGCGTAGTAATGCCAATGCCGCAGCCAATGACCACCGCGGCCAGGTACAGCGTTACCGGCACCGGCAGCAGGGCAAGGAGCGTAACTCCAGCTGCGATCATGGCCAGGCCCAGACCCATGCCGGCGGGGGCTGTGATGCGGCCCTGATCCGACCATCGGCCCACCAGCGGCTGGATCAGGGCGGAAGACAAGGCGAGGAGGGACACCACGGCTATGCTCGCGAACAGGTTCAAGTGCAGGTTGTTGCCCAGCAGCGGCAGGAAGCCGACGGAGGCGCCGAGAGCTCCCGTAGTGCTTGCCAGTGCCAGCGTGGGCACCAGGAAGGAACGCCGGGTGCTTTGGCGCACCAGTTCGGTTACGGTGTAGCGCGGGCGGGCGAGAACCTGCAGCGCAGGCATGGCGATCCAAACCCATACAGCGGCCGCGGCCGAGGCAATGGCCATTGACAGGAACAGGGCGCGGAAGCCCCCGGCCCAGATAAGCACGGCGCCCAGCAGGGGGCCGAGCACGTAGCCCAGGCCCTTCCACGAACCATACTTGCCGAAGTAGCTGCCCGCCGCGGCCGTCCCGGCCAATCGGGCAACAGCCGCTGACGACGCCGGGGAAAAGGCTGCTGCGGCTATGCCCTGCCCCAGCCGGGCAAGCCCAAGCATGAGGGGGGTGGCCGACGTCGTACCCAACAAAGAGGCGAGGGCGAAACCGAACAACCCGGCCACAATGATCGGCTTGGCGCCGATCCTGTCGCTCAGGTAACCGAAGACGGGCTTGATGACCACTTCGGCGACGTCGTAAATGGCAAGGAGCACACCGAGGGTGAGCATCCCCATTCCTATGCCGCCGCTTTCGGCACCGAGCCCGGCAGCTATGCTGTGGGCTCCGAAGGCCGTGGTGAATCCAGCGGCGTAAAGGGGTGCCAGGATGCGGGCAGAGGGCTTTGGGACCGCCGGAGGAGTTGCCCCGGCGGCTTTGCTGCGCCTCTGCCGGGCGTTCATGAGCGGGAACCGGCCTGTTCCTGCGGAGCCTCCAACAGTGTCGGCTCGGCCAGGCGGCGGCCGCCGTCTCCGGATGCACCATGAACGGCCTGATATACCTGCTCTGCGTAGTCCTCCAAGGCGGCTGCACAGGCACGCAGCCGCACATCGGCGGCCCTCGCCTCAGGCAGCTCCAGTATGTCCCGCCTTTTCAGGTCCCGGTACCAGCGCCGCAGCCGATCCAGGCTCTGCTCTTCCTCCTCCAGCTCAGCGAACGTGAACTTCCGCTTCTGGATTTCCCGGGCAATTTTCACCTCGAACTTGCCGCAGTCAGCGGTGAACTCAGCCCATTCATCGATGCGTACCGCAGTGAAAGCATTCCGGATCATCGTGGCCGAGGCCTCGTCCCGCGGCGTTGCATCAACAACGGCCAAAGTTCCGCCGCCCTTGCGGCACAATTCTCCGGCGCGGTCCAGTTCCGATTGGAACGCCGGTCCGGCAGGGAGTGCCCAAACGCCGGGTGAGACCGGCACGGCGCCCGCCTTGCGCAGCTGGCGCCATACGGCGACCCGGTGCCGGGAGGGTTCGGAAGGAAGCTGCGGCAGGATCAGGACCCAGTCGATATGTTGCATCACATTTCGAAGTGTAACTCCTGTTACATCACAAGGAAATGGAGAAGCCGGGATGCTTGGGAACGCATAAATAATCCGTCAATTACGCAGGCAAACCAACGGTCAAACCCGTACCCTGCCAACCAGTGCCGCCCGGACGGCGGCATGAATTTCCAACTCAATGGGCTGGCATTAACGACGACGTCTGCCTGCCCACTAGATCGAGGAGAACGTTATGGCACTGACTCTTGAGGACGCCCGTAACATCATTAGCGCCGCCGAGGCCAAAGCCACCGAGATAGGCCAGCCCATGAACATTGCCGTCGTCGACGTCGGTGGCAACGTCATCTCTCATGTCCGGATGGACGGTGCCTGGCTTGGCGGCATCGACATCTCCATCAACAAGGCTTTCACGTCCCGGGCCTTCGATATCCAAACCAAGGACCTGGCCGAGAACTCCCAGCCCAACCAGCAGTTCTACGGCATTGCTGCCAGCAACAACGGCCGGATCATGATCTTTGCCGGCGGCATCCCGCTCATCCGTGACGGGGAAGTGGTTGGCGCCATCGGCGTCAGCGGCGGTTCCGGCAACCAGGACCAGGACGTTGCAGAAGCAGGCGTCAAAGCCCTCTGACACCGGCACCTGCGCGGTTCCGCCCTGCCTGCGTCAGCGGGCAGGGCGGAACCGCGGCTGCGAAATCACCAGCGGCCGAACCGGTCCAGGTTCATGACCTTGTGCCACGCGGACACGAAATCGCGTAGGAATTTCTTTTCCGCGTCTTGGCTGGCGTAGACCTCAGAGAGTGCACGCAGTTCGGAATTGTTGGCAAAAAAGAGGTCGACGCGGCTTGCGGCCCACTTAGGTTCACCCGTGTGGCGGTCGCGGCCCTCGTAGGTGATCTCAGCCGTGGCATCGTCCGCCACCGGCACCCACACAGTGTCCATATCAAGGATGTTGACGAAGAAGTCGTTCGTCAGCAGGCCCGGCGTTGAGGTGAGCACCCCGAGGCGGGAACCGCCGTAGTTGGCGCCGATCACGTGCAGACCGCCGAGCAGCACCGCCATTTCCGGTGCGCTGAGCGTCAGCTGGCCTGCACGCTCGATGAGGAGAACCTCGGCCGGCGGCCCGTTGCCGTCGCCGGGGTAACTGCGGAAGGCGTCGGCGGCAGGTTCGAGCACGGCGAATCGTTCAGGATCGGTCCACTCCTGTGTCGCATCATTGCGTCCGGGCCGGAACGGGACCTCGATGGTATGACCAGCTCCGGCCGCGGCACGTTCTACTGCCGCGCACCCTCCAAGCACGATCAGGTCGGCGAGGGAAATTTGCGTGCCGCCGCGTCGGGAAGCATTGAACTGATCGCGGATTTTCCCAAGTACGTCCAGTACCGCTGCCAGGGCGTCGGGCTCGTTGACAGCCCAGCTCCGCTGCGGTTCGAGACTGATGCGGGCGCCGTTCGCTCCACCGCGCTTGTCGCTGTCCCGGAACGTGGAGGCAGAAGCCCATGCGGTTGAAACAAGTTGGCCTACCGTCAGCCCCGAATCGAGCAGCCGGCTCTTTAGCTCAGTGATATCGCCGGCACTAACGAGGTCATGGTCCACGTCCGGTACCGGGTCCTGCCAGATCAGGGGTTCGGATGGAACCCATGACCCCAGATAGCGCTGAGTTGGCCCCATGTCGATATGCGTAAGTTTGAACCATGCCCGGGCGAAGGCATCAGCCAACTGGTCCGGATTCTCGAGGAATCGCCGCGCTATCGCTTCGTAGGCCGGATCCGCCTGCAACGCGAGGTCCGTGGTGAGCATGGTGGGAACATGGGTCTTGGAAGGGTCATGGGCGTCCGGTACGGTGCCGGCACCGCCGCCATCCTTGGGGATCCACTGCCATAGCCCGGCGGGGCTGAGTGCTACTTCCCATTCATAGCCAAATAATGTCTCCAGGAAGCTGTTGTCCCATGTGATGGGGGTGGCCGTCCAGATCCCTTCAAGCCCGCTGCTGATGGTATCGGCGCCCTTGCCGGTTCCAAAGTGGTTGGCCCAGCCCAGGCCATGCTGCTCGAGCGGTGCGGCATCAGGTTGCTTTCCGAGATAGATGGCAGGATCGGCCACGCCGTGGCTCTTGCCGAAGGTGTGCCCGCCCGCGTTCAGGGCGACGGTCTCCTCGTCGTTCAACCCCATGCGGGCATACGTTTGACGGATGTCGCGGGCCGAGGCTTTAGGGTCGGGCACCGTGGCAGGGCCCTGCGGATCGACGTAGATCAGTCCCATCTCGCTGGCAGCAAGGGGCTCGTCGAGATCCCGGATGCCGCTGTGCCGCTCGTCGGTGAGCCACCGTGACTCCGGACCCCAGTAGGTCTCGTCGGCAGACCATGCATCCTCACGGCCCCCGCCAAACCCGAACGTCTTGAAACCCATCGTCTCCAGTGCACGATTCCCTGCGAAAATCATCAGGTCGGCCCAGGAGAGCTTGTTGCCGTATTTCTTCTTGACCGGCCACAGGAGGCGCCGCGCCTTGTCGAGGTTGCGGTTATCCGGCCAGCCGTTCAAGGGAGCGAAACGCTGCATCCCGGCACCGGCGCCTCCCCGTCCGTCGCCAACCCGGTAGGTGCCGGCGCTGTGCCAGGCCATCCGCAGCACAAGCGGTCCATAGTGCCCAAAGTCGGCGGGCCACCAGTCCTGCGACGTCGTCAAGACCTCGTCCACATCGCGTGCCAGATCGTCGAGGTTCAGGGAGCGGAATTCCGTGGCATAGTCGAAGTCTTTGTCCAACGGATTTGCGGCACGGCCGGGTCGAGCCAGAGACGTCAAATCAAGCGTCCGGGTTGAGCCGTCCTGCGGATTTCCGCTTTCCGCCACCGGCAGTCCCCGGCGTGTGGCCGGCCGCCGGGCTTTCACGGTCTGATCGTAGGTTCGGTGGACGTAGGCGTCCGGGTTCCCCGACATGGCTGCTCCTTTTGGCAGGCGTTCCGCCGGGCCATCCGGCCCGGTGGAACGCCTGTGTCACTTACTTGGTGGCGACGTAGGCGGTTACCTCGGCCGACACGCGGATTTCCGCGAGGGTGGGGGCTTCCCACTTCTGCAGATCGTTGTTAGCAGTCATATTCTGGTTTCCTTTCTCCTTATTGATGGGCAGGAATCAAAGGGGCCGGGCGGTTCCGCTGTTCCGTTTGCGGCCATGGTTTCGTCATTGGTCTCCCACTGGACACGGTAGCCCCGCTCAAGGCTGAGAACGAGGGGCAACCGCCCGATCCCGGGACCACGCCGCTCAGTGGACTGAACAGACCACTTATTCCGAATCCGCATCACACCAAGACGCATGGCCCTGCGAGGTTCTCAGAGCTGGTGCACTTCACACGAGCAGTACATGTTTCGGCACGTGTAGCACGCGGGCATCATCTTGCAGCGCGGACACCGGGTGCAATTGACCGGTTCCAGGTGCCGGTCCGCGTCCTCCGGCGTGTAGGCCTCACCGCACTGGTAGCACGGCGGACGCTTGCTGTCGTTTCTCCGGCCGCTGACATCGGTGTCCGGCATCAGAACCGCGCCCCGTCCGGATCGACGCAGCGTATCTCCAGATGTCCCATGACTAATCCTTCAATCTGGTGGGGGACAGGGACAGCGAAGTTCGCGCCGGCCTTTCCTGCGTGGCTGTGGCAGCGCGCTTGGCGCGGCTCACCTTCGCGCGGGGAATCAACGGTCCGTTGTGCGGCCGCAGCGGGTCGTTGGCTGCCTCCACTGCCGCCTCGACAATTCCGTGATCGGGAGACAGATGACAGACGGGGTCAGTCCGGGCAGCGTCACCGGTGAGCGCAAAGGCCTGGCAGCGGCAGCCGCCGAAGTCGATTTCCTTCCGGTCACAGCTTCGGCACGGATCCGGCATCCAATCGGTCCCGCGGTACTGCTGAAACAATGGTGCCTCATTCCAGATCCATTGGAGGGAGTGCTCGCGCACCGTGGCAGGGGGAAGGCCGAGGCCGCGGGCCACCTCATGGGCTGCCGGGCATGGCAGCGCCTCGCCGTTGGGCACCACGGTGAATTGACGGCTGGCCCAGCCGTCCATGCAGGGCTTGGGATACATGCTGTAGTAGTCGGGCATGACGTAAATGATCTCCATCCGATCCCCGATCCGCTCCCGGGCTGCCCGCACCACCGCCTCCGCACCCTCCAACTGGTTCCTGGTGGGCAGCAGTTCGGCCTGGTTGGGTCCTGCCCAGCCGGCATACTGCGTGTTCGCCAGTTCCACCCGGTCGGCTTCCATCGCCTCCGCCATATCGAGGATGCCCCCGATCCTGTCGATGTTCTGCCGGTGCAACACAACGTTCAGGGTGAGCGGCCAGCCCAGTGACTTGATGAGCCCTGCGGCTACCTGCTTGCGTTCGAACGACGTAGTCACTGCTATCTGATCGGACAGGGCTTGGTCATCGGCTTGGATGCTGAGCTGCACGTGGTCGAGGCCCGCCTTGCGGAGTTGCTCGGCCCGAAGCGTGGACAGCCCGAGCCCGCTGGTAATCAGGTTTGTGTACAGGCCCAGCTGGTTGGCATGCTGCACCAGATCGACGATGTCGCGGCGCTGCAGCGGTTCACCGCCCGAAAGATGCAGCTGGAGCACGCCCAGGCCGGCGGCCTCGGTGAATACTCTTTTCCACTCCTCGGTACTCAGCTCGTCTCGATAATCATCGAGCTGAAGGGGGTTGGAGCAGTAGGAACACTGCAGCGGGCAGGAATACGTGAGTTCTGCGAGCAGTCCGTAAGGGTTATCCATGGTCTACCTCCATGCCGTGCTTGGTGACGAGGTCGGCCACGAAGCGTTGAACGTCGCCTTCAGCGACTTGGTCGAACTGGCCGCGCAATTCGACGGCGATTTCCGCGATGGTCCGTTTGGCATCGCACAACTCGACGATGGCGGCTCCGGTGGCGTTGATGACCCAAATCAATTCCGGTGACAATAACGCGTGTTCCCCGCGTGCGGCATTGAAAACCATCCGTACGTGCGGCGCCAACCGCGGCCGGGCATTCAGGTCAGCGGTTTCCATAGGCCTGTTCCATTGCGTCCAGCATGCTCCAGAGCACATCGCATTTGAAGGACAGCGCCGCCACTGCTGCTGCCTGTGTTTCCGGTGTGGTGCAGTGCTTCCTGACGATCTCAAGACCGTGTTGTGAATCGCGGGGGGCCTGGGTAAGGCGGGACCGGAAGTAGGCCAGGCCCTCCGGTGCAATCCAGGTGTAGTCGCGTTCGAATGCCGCGATCCGCTCGGCCATCAGATCGGGTGCGAACAATTCGGTGAGGGAGGATGCCACCGCCTCCACCCAGGGCCGGGTGCGGGTGAAGGTGACGTAGGCATCCACGGCAAACCGCACGCCCGGGAGCAGATGCCGTGAATCCTCCACTTCCTCGCGGGTCAGGCCGACTGCCTCACTCAAACGCAGCCAGGACTCGATTCCCCCGGTTCCTTCAGTGACGCCGTCGTGGTCGATGATCCGCTGGACCCAGCGGCGCCGGACATCACTGTCCGGGCAGCTGCTGAGGATCGCCCCGTCCTTCCGGGGAATGTTGACCTGGTAATAGAAGCGGTTGGCAACCCACCCCCGGATCTCCTCACGGCTGGACTGGCCATCGTTCATCCGACGGTGGAACGGATGCTCGCTGTGGTACTGCTTGGCGTGTGAGCGGAGCGTTTCCTCGAGTTCATCGGGGGTGAGTACTGCCGTCATCATTGCTCCTTAGATTTCCAGTTCCAAGCCGTCTACGGCGACCTCCAGGCCACGCCTGTCCAGGGACAGGCGTTCGGGGGAGTCGTCGATCAAGATGGGATTGGTGTTGTTGATGTGGATGTAGATCTTGCGGTCGACGGGCAGGGGTGCAAGCAGCTCGAGACTGCCGTCCGGTCCGTCGATGGGCATGTGTCCCATGTCGCGCGATGTCTTGCTGGCAAGGCCGAGGCCGGGCATCTCATCATCGCGCCAGCAGGTGCCGTCAACCAGCAGTGCGGAGGAGCCCGCCAGCTCCTCAAGGACGTCCGGTGTGATCTGCTGCACGCCGGGGAGATAGACCAGGCTTCGCTGACTGGCGGTATCGGTGATGCGGTAGCCCACGACCCGGCCTTTCTCCGCGGCCCCGGGGAACCGCATCCGTTTGGTCGTGGGGACATCGAAGGCGCGGTAAGACAGTCCTTCGCCCAGCATCATCTCGGTGCCCGGCATCACCGGTCGCCAGGTGACGGGACAGTAACCTTCGAGCGTCCGCAGTATCCCGGTGCCGGTGGTGAGAGTCTCATACACCGACTCGGTTGCGTGTATCTCGAGCCCGCGGCCTTCCCGCATCAGGAGCAGGCCGAGTGTGTGGTCAAGCTCGGCGTCGGTGAGCAGGACGGACTGCATCCGGGTCACACTGCCGTCTGCGGGGTGCAGGGCCCCGAAGGCTTCTATTTGGAACTGGATATCGGGCGAGGCGTTAATCAGGAACCATTGTTGCCGGCCGGCGCTTACCGCAATGGACGATTGGCTGCGCGGGACGCAGGGCCGTGAGCCGTCTCGTACTGCCCGGCATCGGGGACAGTCGCAGTTCCATTGCGGGAATCCTCCGCCGGCGGCTGATCCGAGTACTCGTGCCCACATCGTTGATGGCATCCTTTTCGCTGGTGGCAGGCGGGCCGCCGGACCGTGTCGCCCGGCGGCCCGCCTGATGTGAATTACTTCGTGGCGACGTAGGCGGTGACCTCGGCCGACACGCGGATTTCCGCGAGGGTGGGGGCTTCCCACTTCTGCAGATCGTTATTAGCGGTCATGTTTGTTTTTCCTTTCTGTTTCCTAATGGGCGGGGATCAGTTCTTGATGGGCGGGGATCAGTCGGGCAGGGCGAACGCGATCAACGCGCTGCCGTGGCCGGCGCCGAGCATTCCGGGGATGATGCCTTCAAGCCATCCACCCCAACCGACGGGGACAACGACGTACTGTTTGCCGTCGACTTTGTAGGTCGAGGAGCTGCCGTGGTGGCCGCTGCCGCACTGGAATTCCCACAGCTTCTCACCGGTCCGGGCATCCAGGGCGACGAACTCACCGGTCGGGGTGCCTGCGAAGACCAGGTCCCCTGCGGTGGCCAGAACCGAGGCGGCCATGGGGTAGTCGATGCGCCAGCGCCACTTTTCCTCGCCGTGGGTGTCGAACGCGCTGACCGAGCCGGCCATGTCGTCGATGTCCACGGCAACGCCGGCACCCCAGTACGGCATGCTTTCCTTGAACTCCCGGCGACGCCGGGTTGCAGTGGCACCCACGTCGGCGACCGGCACGTAGAACATCTCGGTCTTCGGACTGTATGCCGCGTGGGTCCATTCCTTCGCGCCTGCCGGGCCGGGGTAGAAGTGAACGGGCACGCCCTCTTTGTCCGGGTACTTCCGGGGCGTGACCTTTCCGTCCGGGGTAATGACACCCCAGTCGATGCGGTCCACGAAGGGGGTGACGTTCTGCAGTTCACCGTTGGTACGGTCCAGGACGAAGAAGTAACCGTTCTTGTCGAAATGCCCGAGCAGCTTCTTGCCGTCGCGCTCGAACAGGGTCATTTCCATCGTGGAGTCGTAATCCCACAGATCGTGCGGAGTGAACTGGTAGTGCCACTTGATCTGACCTGAGTCGACGTCCAGTGCAACGACGCTGTCGGTGTAAAGGTTGTCTCCCTCGCGGACTTCGCCGTCGAAATCGGGGGCAGGGTTTCCAGTGCCCGCGTAGTACAGGTTCGTCTCCGGGTCATACGTTCCGGTGACCCAGTGGTTTGCCCCGCCGCGCTGCCAGGCCTCACCGTCAGCGGGCCAGGTTTCCGAACCCGGCTCGCCGGGCTTGGGCACGGTGTAGGTGCGCCAGCGCTGCTCGCCGGTTTCCAGATCCCACGCATCGATATGGCCGCGCACGCCAAACTCGCCGCCGGCGCTTCCGGTGATGAGCAGGTCCTTAATGACCGTCGGAGCCAGCGATGCGCTTTCACCGGCACGCACGTCACCAATGGTCTTCTGCCACACCTTCTGGCCGTTGGTAGCATCCAACGCCACCAGCTGGGCGTTCGGGGTCACGAAGTACACTTTTCCGTTTGCCACTGCGCAACCCCGGTTGACGTTGCCGCAGCACAGCGAAACGTCATAGGGCACCGCATGCTTGTAGCGCCAGAGTTCCTTGCCCGTCACCGCATCCAAACACCAGAACCAGCCGTCCCATCCGGTGACGTACATGACGCCGTCCACGATCAGCGGGCAGGTCTCGAAAGCGTAGGTCGAGGCGCCGGCAATCTGTCCCGACTGCCCGGCCTGGAAGATCCAGGCCGGGGTGAGCTGCTTTACGGTCTCCGTGTTGATCTGGTCCAGCAGACTGTACCGCTGCCCGTCATAGGCGCCGTAGTAAGTGATCCAGTTATGCGACTCCGCACGTGATCTCAGCAAACGCTCGTAGTCAATGTTGTCCGTAACCGCCGGTGCAACACCGGGTACGGCGCTGAGGGCACCGTGGCTGATTGCCTCACCGGCGTCCAAATACTCAATAGTCATTGGTTCAGTTCCTTCCTATGGTCGGGGCTGGTCGGGACGGTCGAGGCGGGCTTCCGGGGGCACTTCGCCCCGCACCACGATGGCGGCGGTCAGGCCGCGGCCCTCATCGTTTCCTCCTGGTGAGCTGTACCAGTAGTAGCCCGGCCCATCCAGGGTCAGGGTTGCCCGGCCCCTGGAATGGTTCACCAGCCACAGAAACTTCTGGTCACCGTTACTGGGCAGCAGGCACGAATGCGTGTTTGTGTCATCGTTGATGACCGTCAGGTCAAGTTCGCCGCCGTGCGGAAGCACCAGAATTGCCGGTTCCCAGCAGATCTCGTCTTCGTTGATCCGAATGGTGGCTTCCATCGTGCCGTCCGGGCGTTCGGTTGCCTCGGCGATGGAACCGGTGGCCAAAATCCGGCCCATGGTTCCTTTGTTCTGTACGTCCAGACCGAGCCTGGACAACATCGCGGATCGTTCTTCGGTGATGTTTTCTTCAGTAATCTCCACAGGACTTCACCTCCTCGTGAAAAGACACATCTGAACTCCGGCAGTGCAGGCATGTTCAGAGTGCACTCGCTCAGACGAGCCAGTTGGGAGTAACCGTATGCCTGCCAAACCCGGACAACGAGGGAGAACCGCCCGATCCCCGGACTACGCCGCTCAGGGGTCTGAACGCACCGCTCAACACCGAATCCGCCGTCTGATGCAACGCAACGGCCCGCATTTGCCCCCGTGCACGCGCGATGCTGCCCCTGCGTGCACGCGCGATGCTGCCCCGGAGGAGGGGGTGAAGACGAGAAGGACCTGCGCGTTACCAGATGCTGACGCGTTGCTCCGGATCCAGCCACATGCCGTCGGAGG